>NZ_BAAANT010000016.1:0-158867 GCF_039529945.1 Kitasatospora kazusensis
CGCCGGCCCCGGTGGCTGCCCCGGCCCCCGTCGCCGCGCCGGCCCCGGCGGCCGCGCCCGCCGCCCCGGCTCCGGTCGCCGCCGCCCCGGCCCCCGTGGCCGCTCCGGCTGCCCCGGCCGCCCCGGCTGCCGACAGCTCCGACGCGTACGTCACCCCGCTGGTCCGCAAGCTCGCGGCCGAGCAGGGCGTGGCGCTCTCCGCCGTCACCGGCACCGGTGTCGGCGGGCGCATCCGCAAGCAGGACGTCATCGCCGCCGCGGAGGCCGCCAAGGCCGCCGTCCCGGCCGCCGCTCCGGCCGCCGCCGCTGCGAAGGCCCCGGCGACCATCGCCGAGGTCTCGCCGCTGCGCGGCACCACGGTGAAGATGTCCCGCCTGCGTTCGGTGATCGCCAAGCGCATGGTGGAGTCCCTCCAGGTCTCCGCCCAGCTGACCACCGTGGTCGAGGTGGACATCACCAACATCATGCGGCTGCGCAACAAGGCGAAGGCGGGCTTCCAGGCCCGCGAGGGCGTCAAGCTCTCGCCGATGCCGTTCTTCGTCAAGGCCGCCATCGAGGCCCTCAAGGCCCACCCGGTGGTGAACTCGCAGATCAACGACGCCGAGGGCACCGTCACCTACCACGGTGCCGAGCACGTCGGCATCGCGGTGGACACCGAGCGCGGTCTGCTCGTCCCGGTCATCCACGACGCGGGCGACCTCAACATCGCCGGCATCGCCAAGAAGACCGCCGACCTGGCCGCTCGCACCCGCGACAACAAGGTCACCCCGGACGAGCTGGGTGGTGGCACCTTCACCATCACGAACACCGGCTCGCGCGGCGCCCTGTTCGACACCCCGATCATCAACCAGCCGCAGGTGGCCATCCTGGGCATCGGCGCTGCCGTCAAGCGTCCGGTGGTCATCAACCACCCGGACCTGGGCGAGACGATCGCGGTCCGCGACATGGTCTACCTGGCCCTGTCCTACGACCACCGGATCGTGGACGGCGCCGACGCCGCCCGCTTCCTGGGCACCGTCAAGGCCCGCCTCGAAGAGGGCGCCTTCGAGGGCGACCTCGGTCTCTGAGCCGGCCTCCGGGAGCCCGCTCCCACGCCTGACCGCCGAGCCCCTGTCCCCGTCTGCCGACGGGGACAGGGGCTCGGCGCCGTCCGGGCCCGCCACCCGCTCCGGCGGGCGCGCGCCACTCCCGGGCGCGCCTATCACGTGCGTGGGTGCGGTCGACCAGCGATGCTGTAGCAGTGATGTACGAGACGGACTTCTGGCAGCTGATCGACGAGAGCAGGGACGCCGCCGACGGCGATCCGGACGACCAGGCCGATGCGTTGGTGGAGCGGCTCGCCCAGCTGACTCCGGACGACGTCATCGACTTCGCCCGGCTGTTCGAGGCCCGGTTCCAGCGGGCGTACCGCACGGACCTGTGGGGTGCGGCCCACCTGCTGCTCGACGGGGCCTCGGAGGACGCGTTCGACTTCTTCCGGTGCTGGCTGATCGGGCAGGGCCGGGAGGTCTTCGAGGGCGGTCTGCACCACCCCGACGACCTGGCCGACCTGCTGTCCGACTTCGACGACGAGGAGGACGGCGACGCCGAGGACCTCGGCTACGCCGCCGACGAGGCGCACGAGCAGCTCACCGGTCTGCCGCTGCCCGACCTGGGCATCGAGCAGCCGCGCGCACCCGAGGGCGAGCCGATCGACTTCACGGACGCGGTCGCGATGGCCGACCGGTTCCCCAAACTCTGGGAGCGGTACGGGGAGTAGGCGGCGGGTCAGCCGTTCAGGCGGCGGCTCATCCAGACGTCGTCCACGTACGCGCCGTTGATCCGGAACTCCTCCGGCGAGACGCCGTCGACCTGGAAGCCGCAGCGGCCGTAGAGCCGCCGGGCGGGGGCGTTGTGCGCCAGCACCCGGAGGGTCATCCGGCGGATGCCCTCGGCCCTGGCCTGCTCGCAGGCCGCCTCGACCAGGGAGCGGCCGATGCCCCGGCCACGGGCCCCGGGCGAGACGGCGAGACCGCGGATCTGGCGGACGTGACTGTTGCTGGCGAGCGGGGTCGGCGCGGCCTGGCGGATGTACCCGAGGATCAACGGGCCGGCCTCGGCGACCAGGAACTGTCCGGGCGGGCAGCGCTCGTCGAAGACCTGGGCGTCCTCGGGCGGCTGCGGGACGACGTCGCTCAACCAGGACCAGGCGGCCCGGTCCAGTACGGCGAGCGGCCGCTCGTCCGCCGCCCGCGCGGTGCGTATCGTCACAGTCTCGGCTCGCATCCCGACATGCTAACGACCCGTCGGGCGGGCGGGCAGGCGATTCTCCGGAGAGCGGCCGGGCGGACCTGCGAGGATGGCCGCATGCGTATCGCGGTGACAGGTTCCACGGGTCTGATCGGCTCCGCACTCGTCCGCTCGCTGCTGGCGGACAAGGCGGGCGGGCACGAGGTGGTGCGGCTGGTCCGCCACCGGAGCCGGACCGGACGGCAGTCGGACGGCACGGTCGGGGTCGGCTGGAACCCCCACCTGCTGCAGGTGGACCGGCACGGGCTGGACGGCGTGGAGGCCGTCGTGCACCTGGCCGGCGCCGGGGTCGGGGACCGGCGGTGGACGGACGCCTACAAGCGGGAGATCCGGGACAGCCGGGTGCTGGGCACCGAGACGATCGCCGCCGCGCTGGCCGAGGCGGAGCAGCCGCCCCGGGTGCTGGTGAGCGGTTCGGCGGTCGGCTACTACGGGCAGACGGCGGCCCGGGTGATCGACGAACAGGCCCCGGCCGGAGACGACTTCCTGGCACAGGTGTGCGTGGAGTGGGAGGCCGCCACCCGGCCCGCCGCCGATGCCGGCGTGCGGGTCGCCCACGCGCGGACCGGGCTGGTGCTCTCCGCCGCCGGTGGTGCGGGGGCCCGGCTGTTCCCGCTGTTCCGGCTGGGGCTGGGCGGCCGGCTGGGCTCGGGCCACCAGTTCTGGAGCGTGATCTCGCTGGCGGACGAGGTCGCGGCGCTGCGCTTCCTGATCGACACCCCGGGGCTCAGCGGGCCGTTCAACCTGACCGGCCCCGAGCCGGTGACCAACCGTGAGCTGACGGAGGCGATGGGGCGGGTGCTCGGGCGGCCGACGCCCTTCCCCGTACCGGAGTTCGCCCTGAAGGCGGCACTCGGCGAGATGGCCGTCGAGGTGGCCGGCAGCCACCGGGTGGTACCGCAGCGGCTCCTCGACGCGGGCTTCGCCTTCCGCCACCCGGACATCGACTCGGCGGTTCGAGCCGCGCTCTAGGCTCCGCCGGTACACCTTCGCCTCGGGGCCCTTGCCCGTACGGGTGGCCACGGACGGGGACGCGTGGAGGCGGCCAGGCGCGTACGGACGGCCACGGCAGGGGCGCCGGGGCATCCCTCCGTGTACGGCGGGTCATCGCGGACACGGGTGCGAGCCCCCCGGAGGGTGGGGCGGCGCGGGGGCGCACGGTTGCACGGATACGGCGCGCCGCACGCCCCCGGTGACCGTACGCGCCTGCTCGGGCGCCGCTTCGGCGTCCCGGGAGCACGCTGCGTGACCGCGCTCCCGTCCCGTGCCGCCGCGCCCCTCCCGTCCCGACGATTCGAGCGGATGTCCCTGCCTGATCGCCGCTTTGACGGGGCATCACATGGATGGACCGTGTCCCGGCGCCCTGTGGCCCTCCTCGGCCGCACCCCGGGGCCAGGGAGGGAGCACGCTCGTGCCCGCATATGACTTCACCCGCCGCACCCGCCGTCAGTCCGACCCGGACGTCGTCGTGGTGGGCGCCGGACTCGCGGGCCTGGCCGCCGCCCGCGCGCTGACCGGCCGCGGCCTCACCGTCCAGGTCCTGGAGGCGACGGAGAGCATCGGCGGCCGGATGGCCGGCCGTCAGCTCGACGGCTTCCGGCTGGACAACGGCAGCCAGCTGCTGAACACCGACTTCCCCGAGCCCGCCCGCCGGCTCGACCTGGACCGCCTGGAGCTGCGCCCGCTCGCCCCCGGCGTCCTGCTGCACAGCGCGGGCCGCCGCTACCGGGTCGGCGCCCCGCAGCAGAGTCTCGTCCGGCAGACCACCGTCCGGCAGGCCGCCGCCCGGGGCCCGCTGGGCAGCCCGCTCGACAAGGCCAGGCTGGGCAACGCGCTCGGGCGGCTCGCCGTGACGCCGGTCTCCCGCCTGCTCGCCAGGCCGGAGACCACCGCCGCCCAGGCCCTGGCCGAACGCGGCCCGGGCCCCCGGACGGCGGACGGGCTGCTGCGCCCGCTGCTCGGCGCCCTGCTCAGCGACCCCGCGCTCGGCACCAGCAGCCGGGTGGCCGACCTGGTGCTGCGCTCGTACGCGCGCGGGCGGCTCTGCCTGCCCGCCGCCGGGGTCGCGGCCGTGCCGGACCAGCTCGCCGAGGGCCTGCCGCCCGGGACGCTCCGGCTCGGGGTGCAGGTCACCTCGATCGCGGCGGACGGTGTCGACACGGCCGCGCACGGCCGGATCGCCGCCCAGGCCGTGGTGATCGCCACCGATGCCAGGTCCGCGGCCGTCCTGCTGCCCGGGCTCCGGCTGCCGGACTTCCACCCGGTGACGACGTACTTCCACGCCGCCGACCGCTCACCGCTCGACGAGCCGGTGCTGCTGCTGGACGCCGACCGGCCGGCCGGCCGCTCGGGGATCTCGCACTCGCTGGTGCTGAGCGAGGTCGACCCGTCGTACGCCCCGCCCGGGCGGGCGCTGGTGGCCACCACCGTGCTCGGCCGCCGGACCTTCGACGGCGGCGGCCCGGCCGGGCACGAGCCGGTGGTGCGGCGGCGGCTGGCGGAGCTGTACGGGACGGCGACCGCGGGCTGGGAGTTCCTGAGCGTGCGGCACCTGCCGGACGCCGTACCGGTGATGCCGCCGCCGCACAACTTCCGGCGGTCGGTGCGGGTGCTGGCCGGGCTGTACGTCTGCGGCGACCACCGGGACACCAGCACCGTGCAGGGCGCGCTGGTCTCCGGGCGGCGCGCGGCGCAGGCCGTGCTGCGGGACCTCGGGCTGCCGGCGCCCCGGCAGGCGGCCGAGGCCGCGGCGTGACGGCCCGCCCGGGGAAGGCCCGCCCGGGAACGGCCTGAACCGGGGAAGGCCCGCCCGGGGAAGGCCTGAAGGGGCGCTGCGCGGCATCGGTACCGGCCGATGCCGCGCAGCGCCCCTCACCGGTGGCGGGCCGGGTCAGCCGAGCTGGGCCTTCAGGAAGTTCGCGCCGTTGTAGGAGCCCCAGCCGGTGACCTTGTCGTAGCCGGCGGCCGCCTTGTAGGCGCCGTTGCTGCCGCTGGTCACGTCGTGGAAGGCGCTGCCGTAGTTGGAGCCGGCGGCCAGCGCGTAGACGGTGCCGTTGGCGAAGCCGAAGGACGGCTTGCCCTTGGCCGCGGCCTCGCTGTTGTAGACGGCGGTGAAGGCCGCCCAGTTGGGCGCGGCCGCGCTGGTGCCGCCGAACACCTGCCAGGAGCCCTGGGTGTAGATCGCCCAGCCCGAGGACGGGTTGGCGACCGCCGCGACGTCCGGGACGGCGCGCTTGGCGCCGGTGTTGACCTTGCTCTGGAAGCTCGGGGTGGCGAAGCCGGAGGAGACGCCGCCGCCGCTGCCGGACCAGGCGGTCTCCTTGCTCCACGCACCGGACGAGGAGGTGGTGAGGGTGGTGCCGCCGGTGCCGGTCACCCACGGGTCGGAGGCCGGGAAGTCGACGCTGGTGCCGCCGTTGCCCTGGTCGTCCGAGCCGCTGTCACCGGACGCCGCGTAGACCGACTGGCCCTGCGCGGCGGCCTCCTTGAGGTCGGTGTCGACGGCGACCAGGTTGCTCGGGGTCTCGCCGGCCTCGTAGGTGCCCCAGCTGATCGAGACGACCGGGACGTTGTCGCTGACCAGCTTGGCGTAGATCGCGGTCTCGCCGGCGTCGCTGTTCGGCGCCTCGTAGACCTTGACCGCCGCGCCGGGCGCCAGCGCCTGGACCACCTCGATGTCGAGCTCGACCTCGTCCTGGCCGGACAGGTCGGTGGTGCCGCCGCCCGCGTTCACCACGGTCGGGGTCGACGGGGTCAGCGAGAACTGCTTGTCGTAGGCGGCGATGTTGGACTGCTGGAAGCCGGAGAACTCGACCAGGCCGACCGTCGATCCCTTGCCGGTGTACCCGGCGTTGATCGTCGAGGTCAGGTTGTACGCGCTGCGGGCCTTGGCGGGGGTCAGGCCGGAGATGTTCGGCTTGGCGGCCGGAGCACCCTGCGCGGTGCTGAAGTGGGTGTACTTGGCGAAGTCGTTCAGACCCGAGACGTCGCTCACCACGGCGGCGATGCCGGCCGGCAGGACGGGGGCGGCGGTGTTGGCGAAGAAGTCCCGGCCGGAGGCGTTGTCGTGGAAGGCCGCCAGGCTGGTGCCGAACGCCTTCTGCACCTGGGCCGCGCTGCCGGAGGCCTCGATGGTGAGCCGGTTGGCCGTCGTCGCGCCGACCTTGAGGCCCTGCGCCTTCAGGTAGGACACCACCTTCGCGACGGACGCCGGGGCGGCGCCGAAGCGGTCGGCGAACTGGTCGACCGTCAGGTAGTGCTGGTACTGCGCCGACTTCGGATCGGTCACCTGGGCGAGGAAGGCGTCCAGCCCGGCGGCGTCGCGGGACTGCAGGCTGACGGCCAGTGATATCTGCCGGTCGGCGGCCACCGTGCCGGTGCGGGTGGCGTGGCTCACCGCCTGGACGACGTCGCCGCGCAGCGCCACCTGGGCGTCGGGGGCGACGGCGAGGGCCGGGGAGGCGGCGAGGGCGAGGATCGGGAGCGGCGCGGCGATCAGGCCGATGAGGGGCTTGAGACGGGACTTCACTGGGGTCCTCCTGGGACGGTGGGGTGTCGCACGGGAGCTGATGGGTTCCACGTTAGAAATGTCGAGCCACCGTCAAAAGCGGGGTTACCCTTGCCTTGCTTGTGAACGAACCGTGTCCTGTGATTGCCCCGGATGTCGGTGCGTTCCGGCCGGGGACGGCCCGGCCCCGCGCACGCGGCCCGGACCCACCGCGTGCGCGGGACCGGCGGAACGGGACCGGTGGGACCGGCGTCGCCCTCCCGGCGGGCCCTACCGCACCGGAGCGGACAGGGCGCGGGCCAGCGTCATCCGGGAGCTGACGCCGAGCTTGCGGTAGATCCGGGAGAGCGTCCCCTCCACCGTCTTCACGCTGACGAAGAGTGCGGCGGCCACCTCACGGTTGGTCGCCCCCTCCGCCACCAGGCCGGCCACCCGGTGCTCACCGGCCGTCAGCTGCTCCGCCGTCAGCCGGACCGCCGCCGGACCGGAGCGGTCCCCCGGGCCCAGCCGCTGGAGTTCCCGCTCGGCGCGCTCCCGCAGTGGCGGCGCCGCGTGCGCGAGGCAGAGCTCGCGCGCCTCCAGCAGCGCGGCCCGGGCGGCCGCCCGGCGCCGGGCCCGGCGCTCCACGGCGCCGAGCGCGGTCAGGGTGGCGGCCAGTTCGAGCGGCAGCGCCGAGGCGCGCAGCCGCTCGGCCGCCTCCCGCAGCAGCGTGGCGCCCTCGGCCGGATGCCCGAGCGCGGCCTGCCGCAGCCCCTCCGCCCGGTCCAGCGCCGCCGTCGCGCTCGCCGCCCGGTCCGGGAGGTTCCGGGCCTCGGCCAGCACCTGCGCGGCCTCGCCGTGCTCCCCCAGCGCCACCAGGCCCTCGGCCAGCAGCGCCAGGCGGTGCACCGCGGCCGCGTCGGCCAGCTCCATGGCGGCGGCCGACGGCCGGGTCTGCTGGAGGGCCTCGACGGCCAGCGCGGTGGCGGCCGGTTCGCCGGTGAGCAGCAGCGCGCGGGCGAGCACCTCCGTCGAGCGGAGCAGGAAGAGCTGGTCACCGTCCGAGGTGGCGGCGTCCACCGCCTCCTCCGCCAGCTCGACCGCCCGGCGCAGCTCGCCGCCCGCGAGTTCGGCCAGCGCGCCGGCGTAGGCCGCCGGCGCGGAGCGCACACCGCTGCCGGCGAGCAGGCGGCGAGCGCGCCCGGCCGCGTCGAGGGCGGCCCGGCAGCGCCCGGCCCGGACGTCGAGCCGGACGGCCGCCACCAGGGTGGCCAGCACCTCCTCGACGGCGGTGCCGTCCTGCGGGAGGGCGTGCAGCTCGGCGATCAGCGCCTCGGCGGCGGCCACCCGGTCGGCGTCCAGCTCGATCAGCGCCCGACGGCGGATCAGCCCGGCCGAGACGGCCGGGGACAGGCCGGGGGCCTGGGCCTGCCGCAGGGCCTGCCGGGCCCGGTCGTCCTCGCCGCGCATCGCCCGGACCGTCCCGAGCAGGCCGAGCGCCGCCGCCCGGGTGTCGGCGTCGGCGGCGAGGTCGGCGGCGTGTCCGGCGTACTCGGCGGCGTGGTCCGTCCGGCCGCCGAGCAGTGCGCGGACGGCGGCTCCGTGCCAGAGCGGCGCCGCGAGGGCGGGGTGTCCGGCGGTGTCCAGCAGGCCGTCGCGGAGCACGTCGCCGCTGGCCTGGAGCGCCTGGCCGGCGGCTTGCAGCAGGAGCAGGCGGGCCCTGGTCCGGCGGGCCAGGTCGGGCGGCGGTCCGTCCAGGACCGGGCGGACGGCGCGGCGGGCCTCCTCCGGCAGGCCGCCGTCGCAGGCGTACCCGGCGGCGGCGAGCAGGCGGTCCCAGCGCCGGGCGGGCGGGCCGGGCGGGGTGCGGGCGGCGGCCAGCGCCGCCAGCTCGTACGCCGTCCGGTGGGCGCCCCGGCGCCGGGCCGCGGCGGCGGCCTCGGTCAGCTCGGCGGCGACGCCCTCGTTCTGCTCCGGGTGGGCGAGGGCGAGGTGCCGGGCCCGTTCGGCGGGCTCGGGGACGGCCGCGGCCAGGGCCTGGTGGGCCCGCTGCCTGGCCTCGCGGGCAGCGTCGGCGAGCAGGGCGGCGGGCAGCAGCGGGTGCCGGAACCGGGCGGTGCCGTCGGCCGCCAGGTCGAGCACCCCGAGGGCCGCCCCCAGGGCCAGCGCGGACGGGGCGTCGGCGGCCCCGGCGGCCGTCAGCAGGGCGGCGCTCGGGCGGGAGGCCGCGGCGGCCAGCAGCAGGACGTACCGGGCCTCCTCGGGGAGTCCGCGCAGGCGGTCCAGCAGCAGTGTGCGCAGGCGTTTGGGGACGGGCAGCTGCTCGCCGGGGGCGCGTGGGCCGGTGGTCCGGGCCAGTTCCAGGGCGTAGTGCGGGTTGCCCGCCGCCGCGCGGCCGATCTCGCGCAGTTCGGGGGCCAGCTGCCGGGCGCCCGGCCGGGTGGCGAGCAGCTCGGCCATCGCGCCGGGCGCGAGCGGGGGGACGGGCAGTTCGGCGGTGCCGGGCGGGCAGGGCTCGGGGGCGCCGGGCTCGCGGGGGCCGGGCAGTTCGCCCTCCGGTACGCGCTCGGTGGCCAGGATCCGGACGCCGATCGCGCCGGCCCGGCGGGCGACGAAGTCGAGCACCTCGGCGCTCGGGCGGTCCAGCCACTGGATGCCGTCCAGCACCAGCAGGACGGGCGCCAGCGCCCGCAGCAGCTCGACCACGGCGACCGGGACGGCGAGCCGCCCGAGGTCGCCGTCCGGGTACGCGCCGCGCAGCAGGGCTGTCCGCAGGGCCGTGCGCGGGGCGTCCGCCAGGGCGTCGATCCGGGCCTCCGGGAGCTGGCCGAGCAGGTCGATCAGGCCGACGAACGGCATCGCGCGCTCCCGCTCGGCCGGGGTGCAGCGCAGGACGGTGACGCCGGAGCGCCGGGCCTCGGCGGCGAGCGCGGCCACCACCGTGCTGCGGCCGATGCCGGGCGGCCCGTACAGCAGCACCCCGGTGTGTTCGCGCAACAGGTCACTGGCCGTGGCCAGTAGTTCGGCCCGGCCGATCGCCCTACTCGGCATCCGCCACCCCCTTCTCGCCATGCACCTGGCAATCCCCACTCGCCATCCCAGCCCAGGACCTGGCGGACCGTCAACAGCCGGGCGGCACCGGAGCACGCCCGAAACGAGATGTTCACGGCCCTTGATCACCCGGCCACGGACACCCGGCGTGCCAGTATTCCGATATGACGCACAGTGGGACATTCCTCGCATCCGGCCGACGCCGGTGACCGCCCCCGCCGTCGACCCCCAGTCCCTGGTCCTGATCCCCGCCTGCGCCCTGGCCGCGCCGCTGCTCGCGGACCGGCTCGACCGGTGGCTGGCGGTGCCGACCGTGGTGTTCGAGATCGTGCTCGGCGTCCTGGTCGGGCCGGACGTACTGGGCTGGGCGAACGTCGGCGACCTGCTGAACACGCTCTCCCAGTTCGGGCTGGCGATGCTGATGTTCCTCGCCGGGTACGAGCTCGACTTCGTCCGGCTGCGCGGCGGGCCGATCAGGCGCGCCGGCGCCTCCTGGCTGGTCACGCTGACCGTCGCGCTCGGCGCGGGCGCGCTGGCCGACCGCAGCGCCCTCGACGGCACCTTCGCCGGACTCGCGCTGACCACCACGGCGCTAGGCACCATCCTGCCCGTCCTGCGGGACGCGGGAGACCTGCCGACCCCGTTCGGAGCGATGGCGATGGCCACCGGCGCGGTCGGCGAGTTCGGGCCGATCATCGCCGTCGCCCTGCTGCTCAGCGGCAACGCCCCGGCCAGGTCGGCCGTCATCCTGGCGGCGTTCGCCGTGCTGGCCGGGGTGGCGCTCGCCTACGCGCGGCGGCCCCGGCCGGCCTGGATGAGCAGACTGATCGGCCGGACCCTGCGCACCTCCGGGCAGTTCGCGGTGCGCACCGTGATGCTGGTGCTCGCCGCCATGGTCGCCACCGCGATCTGGCTCGACCTGGACATGCTGCTCGGCGCGTTCACCGCCGGGATCATCTCCGGCCTGCTGCTGGCGGACGTACCCGAGGCCGCCGAGGAGGTGATCGAGGCCAAACTCGAAGGCATCGGGTTCGGCTTCCTCGTCCCGGTCTTCTTCGTGGTCAGCGGCATGAACTTCGACCTGAAGGCCCTGCTGGACGACCCGGGGACGCTCCTGCTGCTCCCCGCCTTCCTGCTGCTCTTCCTGCTGCTGCGCGGCCTGCCCGCCGCGCTGCTCGCCCCGGCGGCCCTCGGCCGCCGGGACCGCGTGGCGCTCGGCCTGTACGCGGCCACCGCGCTGCCGCTGGTCGTGGTCATCACCACCATCGAGGTCGAGGCCGGACACCTGCACTCGTCCACCGCGGCGGCCCTGGTGGGCGCGGGCATGCTCTCCGTCCTGCTCTTCCCGCTGCTCGCCCAGCGCCTCCGCGGCGGGGCTGCGCCCCCGACCCCGCACCCGGACGGGCCGCGCGTCCACGCGGAGAGCTGGTAGGCCTGAGTGCGGCGCCGTACCTGCCGACTTCGCGCAGTTCCCCGCGCCCCTGGGGGGGTGAGCCCGGGCCGGTGGGTGGGTTTCCCGTGCCCCTGGGGGTGGGCACGGGTCGACGGGGGTGGGGGTCAGATGACGCCGGCTTGGCGGGCTGCCTCCTCGAATGCGCGGGCGGCCTGGCTGACCCGGTACGGGGCGAGGCGGCGGTGGAAGTCGCGCAGGTACTCGACCGTACGGGCGGACCGCATCTCGCCGGCCGCGCGCAGCGCCTCCGCCGCCATCGCGCAGGCCTCGTCCACGTCGCCCATGCCGAGCCGGGCGGTGGCGAGCACCATCCGGCAGAAGATCCGGCTGCGGGCATAGGCGGGCGCGCGCAGCCGCAGCGACTTCTCCGCGTGCTGGGCGGCGGGCCGCCACTGCTGGAGGTCGCGGTAGCAGTGCGCGAACTCGTCGGCGAGCTGCGCCTCGTCGAAGAACCGGGCCCAGGGCGGCACCTCGTCACTGGGCCGCCCGGCCGCGAGGGCCCGCTCGCAGCGGACCAGGGCCGTGGTGCAGGAGCGGACGTCGCCCATCAGCGCGTGACCGCGCGCCTCGGCGGCGTGCATCAGCGACTGGACGACGGGCGCGGCGGCCGTGCCGACGCCCTGCTGTGCCACCCGGGCGAGCTGGATCGCCTCCCGCCCGTGCCCGAGGTGCACGGCCTGCTGGCTCATGGTGGTGAGGACGTACCCGCCGAGCACTCTGTCGCCCGCCGCCTGCGAGAGCCGCAGGGCCTGGACGAAGTACCGCTGGGCGAGTCCGTGCGCGGCGATGTCGAACGACGTCCAGCCCGCGAGTCTGGTCAGGTCGGCGACCGCGCCGAACAGCGCCCGGCCGATCTGCTCGCCGTAGCGGCCGCGCAGCATCGGCTCGGCCTCGCTCTCCAGGTAGCGGACCAGCGCCTGCCGGGCGTGTCCGCCGCCGTACGCCTGGTCCAGGGCGCGGAACAGGTCGCCGACGGCGCGGATCGCCGCGATGTCGCCCCGGCCGACGCGCAGCGGGGGGCGCTGCTCGCGGCCGGGCTGTTCGGCGGGCTCGGTCCCCGGCGGGCGGCCCGGGACGGCGGGGCCGCGGTTCTGCACCGGGACCCGGCCGAGGGCGGGCAGCGGCTGGCGGGCGCCCGGGACCGCCGGTTTCACCCCCGTGTCGGTCAGGCCCGGCACCGAGCCGTCCCGCGCGACGCGTTCGTCGGTGCGCCCGATCAGCCAGTCCCGGCTGGGGACGACCAGACCGGCCGGGGTGAAGGCGATCCGGCGCAGCTCGGACTGCGAGCCGCTGTCCTTGCGCCACATGCTGGCGACGATGTCGACGGCCTCCTGCGGCGTCTCGGCGAACTCCAGCCCGGCGTAGACCGGGGCGCAGGCGTCCAGGCCGATGTCCTGGGCGGTGAAGCGGCGGCCGAGCCGGCGGGTGAAGACCTCGGCGATCAGCGCGGGGGTGGCGCCGCGCGGCTGCTGCCCGCGCAGCCAGCGGGTGACGGAGGTCTTGTCGTAGCGCAGGTCGAGGCCGTGCTCCAGGCCGAGTTGGTCGACCCGGCGGGCCAGGCCGGCGTGCGAGAAGCCGGCCTCCTCGATCAGTGCCGCCAGGCGCGGGTTCTGCGTCCTGGCCGCTGCCAGGGCGGCGGCCTGGGCGGCCGTCTGGACAGCCGTCTGGACAGTGCCCGGCCCGGCACTGCGAGCGGTTGGCTCGGCGGCGCCGGCCGGGCCGGACGCGTGCGCAACGACCCCGTCCTGCCCACCGTGCGGGTCGAGCGGGTCGAGCGGTCCGTACGCCGGGCTGTCGGTTGCAGGCCGTTGGGGCATATCAGTCAACACCTCTCGAGCGCCGTACCGGTCCCCCCGGTACCCGGAGCGGCGCCCCCTGTCGGGAATCGGCGTGAATGTAGCGAGCATTTTGCCGCTATGGGTGGATCTGGGCGGGCAATCCTCCGAACGGGTGAAGCAACGGCGTCCGTTATGGGGAAGGTGGGGCCGGACGTGTTTCGGTGAGAGGGCTGCTATGCCCCTTTCGGGTCCCTGGTCTGCGGCACCATGACACCGAGCCCGGATATGGCGATCCGTCACATAGGCGTGCGGGCCGGGGTTTCCACCGATCCGGGCCATGGACACCCCTTCAGCAGGACCGCTCGGCGACCGTACGACACCGGGCAGGGCACCGGACCGGATCGAGACCCTGTTCGACCCCGGCCGGAACCACCCTGCACGCAACCTCGAACACAACCCCGAACGCGCCTTCGAGCGGCGGCCCGCCCTCCGCCCGCGCCTCCTCGCGGACAGGTGGGCACAGTCCGCCCCCGGCCGGTCGTGAACCTCGAAACCCGAGCGGAAGGCGGAGGCGTACCCTGACGAGGTTGGCCTCGAACGCCTGGCAAGGAGCAGCGGTGAGCGAGCACGTACGGTTCGTACGCATGGGCATAGGCGAGGAGTCGGTGCCGTACGAAGTGGCCTGGGCCGAGCAGCAGCGGCTGCACGCGCTGCGGGTCGCGGACGAGATCCCGGACACCGTGCTGCTGCTGGAGCACCCGCCGGTCTACACCGCGGGCCGCCGCACCAACCCGGAGGACTACCCGCTGGACGGCACCCCCGTGGTGCCGGTGAACCGGGGTGGCGAGATCACCTGGCACGGCCCCGGCCAGCTGGTCGGGTACCCGATCGTGAAGCTGCCGGACCCGATGGACGTGGTCGCGTACGTCCGCCGGCTGGAGGAGGCGCTGATCCGCTCCTGCACCGAGATCGGCGTGGGGACCACCCGGGTCGAGGGCCGCAGCGGGGTCTGGGTGCTGGGGCAGGACATCCCGGACGCGGTGGTGGACCCGTCGCAGGTGGTCGAGATCGGCAAGCTCACCCTGCGGATGGGCCTCCCGCTGGGCATCGACCCGCGGCTCGCGGGCCCGGAGTACGCCGCCTCCAACGCCGGGCAGCGCGGGGACGACCGCAAGCTGGCCGCGATCGGCGTGCGGGTCGCACGGGGTGTGACGATGCACGGGTTCGCACTGAACTGCGACCCCGATATGACCTGGTTCGACCGGATCGTCCCCTGTGGGATCCGCGACGCCGGTGTGGGTTCGCTCACCTCGGAGCTGGGCCGGGCCTTCCCGGTCGGCGCGGCGCTGCCGGTCGTCGAACGGCACCTCTCCGAGGTGTTCGCCGAGCTCGCGGAGCCCGCGCTCGCCCGCTGAGCCCGGGAATCCTGAATACCACCGGGCTGTTGCCCTGCGAAAGCGGGGCCAACGCCCGGCGCAAGCCGTACAAGCACAGGCGTACCCTGGGGGTACCCGTCTAGTTCTAGGAGTCGCACGTGTCCGCTGTCGCACCCGACGGCAGGAAGCTCCTTCGCCTGGAGGTCCGCAACAGCGAGACCCCCATCGAGCGGAAGCCTGAGTGGATCAAGACCCGGGCGAAGATGGGCCCGGAGTACAACGCCCTTCACTCCCTGGTGAAGAAGGAAGGGCTGCACACGGTCTGCCAGGAAGCCGGCTGCCCCAACATCTTCGAATGCTGGGAGGACCGCGAGGCGACCTTCCTCATCGGCGGTGACCAGTGCACCCGCCGCTGCGACTTCTGCCAGATCGACACCGGCAAGCCCGCCGACTTCGACCGGGACGAGCCGCGCCGCGTCGCCGAGTCCATCGTGACGATGGACCTCAACTACGCCACGATCACCGGCGTCGCCCGCGACGACCTGCCGGACGGCGGCGCCTGGCTGTACGCCGAGACCGTGCGCCAGGTGCACGCGCTGACCGCCGGCCGTGAGGCCGGGCGGACGGGCGTCGAGCTGCTGATCCCCGACTTCAACGCGGAGCCGGACCAGCTGGCCGAGGTCTTCTCGTCCCGCCCCGAGGTGCTGGCGCACAACGTCGAGACCGTTCCGCGGATCTTCAAGCGGATCCGTCCGGCCTTCCGCTACGAGCGCTCGCTCGACGTCATCACCCAGGCCCGCGCGGCCGGCCTGGTGACGAAGTCGAACCTGATCCTCGGCATGGGCGAGACCCGCGAGGAGGTCAGCCAGGCGCTGGCCGACCTGGTCGGGGCCGGCTGCGAGCTGATCACCATCACCCAGTACCTGCGGCCCTCGCTGCGCCACCACCCGGTCGAGCGCTGGGTGAAGCCGCACGAGTTCGTGGAGCTCCAGGAGGAGGCCGAGGAGCTCGGCTTCGCCGGCGTCATGTCGGGTCCGCTGGTCCGCTCCTCGTACCGCGCCGGACGGCTGTACCGCCAGGCGCTGGAGCACCGCGCCAAGACCGCGGTCTGACCCGTCGCACACCGTGGTGAACGGCGGGGCGGGCACGGGTGCCCGCCCCGCCGCTGTTCTGCCGGCGGTTCCCGCCGGCCGGTCCCGGTGGGGTCCTGAGCCCAGTTCGGCCTTTAGTACGTCAGGCTTTCATCAGGCTTTGACGGCGGGGTCACCGGCCGGTAACACCGTGCAGCCATGATGGAAGAGTCCCGGTCCCGTAGGGCATCGAGGGGAGTTGCTCGGCATGCAGGGTAGGCAGGTAGCACGTGGTGGGGCGCAGCGCGGCTTCGCACTGGGCCAGGTCCGCTCGGTCGGCGACGCCCTCCGGCTCGCCGAGAACGTGCTGCTGGCCGGCGGTCAGCGGCAGGCCCGGCGGAACGCCTGGGCGTCCGTCTGCGAGAACCGCCGGTACGCGGCGGACCGGGAGCACGGCGCGGCCTGACGCGGCGCGCACCGCGCGGGCCTCCGGCCCGGGGGTCTGCGGCCCCTCGGTGCCGTTGAACGCCCGCGGCGCCGTTGAACGCCTGCCGCGCCGTTGAACGCCCGCGGTGCCGGTGAACGCCCGCGGTGCCGGTGCGGTCGGGCATCGGTTCCGTCTCGGAGGGACTTCCGATCGGTTGCCCTTTCGACTGATTGGGGGCGCCCTTGGATATCCCGTAGCCCGGCCACGTACCATGAGCGTTATGGCGAGGCAAACATCCGAGAACCCCGGGCGGCTGAAGCAGATCCGCACGGCGTACCAAATGACCAAGAAGGTCGACACCAAGATCGGCCTGATCATCGCAGGCGTCGGCCTCATCGTCTTCGGCGTGTTCCTCGCCATCGGCTTTGCGATCGACCACCCCGTCTACCTGGGGATCCTGGGCTTCATCGTGGCCTTCCTGGCCATGGCGATCGTCTTCGGGCGACGGGCCGAGCGGGCCGCCTTCGGGCAGATGGAGGGGCAGCCGGGCGCGGTTGCGGCGGTGCTGGGCAACATCAAGCGCGGCTGGAACGCCAACCCGACCCCGGTCGCGGTCACCCGCAGCCAGGACGCGGTCTACCGCGCGGTCGGCCGTCCCGGGATCGCGCTGATCGGCGAGGGCAACCCGAACCGGGTGCGCCCGCTGCTGGCCTCCGAGAAGAAGAAGATGTCCCGGGTGGTCGGTGACATCCCGGTGCACGACATCATGGTCGGCGACGGCGAGGGCGAGGTCCCGCTGAAGAAGCTGCAGATCACGCTGATGCGGCTGCCGCGTGCGATCACGCCGGCCCAGGTCACCGAGACCAACGACCGCCTGCGCGCGCTGGGCGACCTGCTCTCCAAGGCGCCGATTCCCAAGGGCCCGATGCCCAAGGGTGCCCGGATGCCCAAGGGCGGCCAGGCTCGCTGACCAGCCCCCTCCGACTTCAACGGCCCCGCCGCGATCTCCTCGCGGCGGGGCCGTTTCACATCCGTCGCAGCGCGGCACCGCGCTGCTGCCCAATGGGGGCCGCCGGTCAGATGCGGACCTCGACGGTGCCGACCGCCTTGTCGTGCAGCCCCCGGCCGTCCCGGTCCCAGACCAGGGCCGGCACCACCAGGCAGAGCATCAACGTCCGCAGCAGCACCTGCGGGATCGAGGCGCGGCCGCCGCCGAGGCGGACCACCCGCATGCCGAACAGCCGCTTGCCGACGGTGGTGCCGGTGGTGGCGAGCAGCAGCACCGTCACGGTGTAGAACAGCGGCGTGCTCCACAGGTTGGCCGACGACTGGTTGCCGTGCGCGATCATCCCGTACGCGACCAGGCTGCAGAGCCAGCCGTCGACGCACAGCGCGCCGATCCGGCGGCCGGTGCCGACCAGCGAACCGGGGCCCTCCTGCGGCAGGCCGAGACGCTCACCGCGGTAGCCGAAGTCGGCGCCCATCTTCTCGGCTGCGGCCTTCGGGCCGTCTATCCACGATCCCAAGACTTCTCTGGTGTCCACGAATCCACACTATCCGGGCAGGACGGCCGATCTTCGCGCGCCTCCCCCGCGCGGCGCGCGCATCCGCCCGGATCCGGCCGGAGTTCCCCGTACGCGCTCCCCGTCCGAGTGAATCGCGGTCCACCGCCCACCACAAGTGGTCCAGACCACTCCTGGAACGGCACCCCGGCGGGTGGAGCGTTTTGCCCGGAAGCGTGGGCCTTTGCCACCCGCCCGGCAGGGTTGGTTAACATTCAGGAAACGGTGGGGTCACCGACCGGAAACGGCCGATTCCTAGGGTGAGCCCCCAAACCGCACGCTGAGGAGGA
Source organism: Kitasatospora kazusensis (assembly GCF_039529945.1). Taxonomy (NCBI): domain Bacteria; kingdom Bacillati; phylum Actinomycetota; class Actinomycetes; order Kitasatosporales; family Streptomycetaceae; genus Kitasatospora; species Kitasatospora kazusensis. Next base: position 17,783 of record NZ_BAAANT010000016.1, read on the forward strand.
TGGATGTTCAACAACGCCGCCGAGGTGAAGCAGTACATCGCCGAGAACGACATCAAGTTCGTGGATGTCCGGTTCTGCGATCTGCCGGGCGTCATGCAGCACTTCTCCGTGCCGGCCGCGACCTTCGACCCGTCCGAGACGCTGATGTTCGACGGCTCGTCGATCCGGGGCTTCCAGGCCATCCACGAGTCCGACATGGCCCTCGTGCCGGACCTCACCACGGCCCGCCTGGACCCGTTCCGGAAGGAGAAGCACCTCAACATCAACTTCTTCATCCAGGACCCGATCACGGGCGAGGCCTACAGCCGCGACCCGCGCAACGTGGCGAAGAAGGCCGAGGCGTACCTCGCCTCCTCCGGCATCGCGGACACCGCCTACTTCGGCCCCGAGGCGGAGTTCTACGTCTTCGACTCGGTGCGGTTCGAGACCACCGCCAACGCCTCGTACTACCACATCGACTCCGAGGCCGGCGCCTGGAACTCCGGGTCGACCGAGGGCGACGTACGCGGCTACAAGGTCAAGTACAAGGGCGGCTACTTCCCGACCCCGCCGGTCGACCACTTCGCCGACCTGCGCGCCGAGATGTCCCTGGAACTCGCCGCGGCGGGCCTGGAGGTCGAGCGCCAGCACCACGAGGTGGGCACCGCCGGCCAGGCCGAGATCAACTACAGGTTCAACACGCTGCTGCACGCCGCCGACGACCTGATGCTGTTCAAGTACATCATCAAGAACGTCGCCTGGCGGAACGGCAAGACCGCCACCTTCATGCCGAAGCCGATCTTCGGCGACAACGGCTCGGGCATGCACGTCCACCAGTCGCTCTGGACCGCGGGTTCACCGCTCTTCTACGACGAGCAGGGGTACGCGGGCCTGTCCGACACCGCCCGCTACTACATCGGCGGCCTGCTCAAGCACGCGCCGTCGCTGCTCGCCTTCACCAACCCCTCGGTGAACTCCTACCACCGCCTGGTTCCCGGCTTCGAGGCCCCGGTCAACCTGGTGTACTCCCAGCGCAACCGCTCGGCCGCGATCCGCATCCCGATCACCGGCTCGAACGCCAAGGCCAAGCGCATCGAGTTCCGCGCCCCCGACCCGGCCTCCAACCCCTACCTGGCCTTCGCCGCCATGCTGATGGCCGGCCTGGACGGCATCAAGAACAAGATCGAGCCTCTGGAGCCGGTCGACAAGGACCTGTACGAGCTGGCGCCCGACGAGCACGCCTCCGTCCCCCAGGTCCCCGCCTCCCTCCCGGCCGTCCTGGAGGCCCTGGAAGCCGACCACGAGTACCTCCTCGCGGGCGGGGTGTTCACCCCCGACCTGATCGAGACCTGGATCGACTTCAAGCGCACCAACGAGATCGCCCCGATCGCCCTGCGGCCGCACCCGCACGAGTTCGAGCTGTACTACGACCTGTAGAGACGCCTCTGACCTGCGGAAACGCGATTCGATCTCTCGCCGTTTCCGCAGGTCGGCAACGATCTGACCTGCGGAAACGCTAAGCCGCCGACTCGCACCGAACGCTCCGGGGCTCGCGACGTGAAATGAGAGTGCACTGGCTTCGATCTCGGCAGGAGTTCTGTGCAGTGCCTCTCGCGCCTGGGTCCACGAACCCCGAGCGATGCGTCTTGTGGGTCTTCACGTGGCACCATTGACGGATCGTCAGAAACGTAACCAATGGCAGGATGCGTACCCCACCGAGAGGAGGACGGGTATGTCCCGCCATGCCGCTTCTGACATCGCCTCCTCTCCCCACTCCCACCAGTCCACAGGATTGGTGGCGTGCTGCTGGAGATAAGGCGACTGGGCACGGACCAGTCGATTCACCACGACGGCAGTATTCCAGCTCGCCGGCTCACTGAGGGGATCGTCTCGTGAACACGCCGAGCGCACCCGCACGAACCTCGGCACCGGCTCCAGGGATGTGCGCGACGAAGGTTGGCCTGGGGCCGAATGGCCCCGGGCCCTTCCTACAAACGCGGCCGGGTCAGGGGCGGCCCCTGGCGGTACTCGCACTACGCCTTCCGCCTGTTCCTGTTCACCCAGGACGGCATCCGCGAGGTCAGCTCCGAGTTCAACTTCTCCGACGCGACGTGCAGGAACGAGCAGCGGAGCAACTACCGGTTCGACGCACTGTCCTCCGTGCAGGTGACGGAGAACGTCGACGTCGGCTACGACCTGGAGCTCGTCCTCACCAACGGACCTGCCAGGAAGATCCGCATCAAGGACGCCGACGCCCATCAACTGGCGCCGAACGAGAACTCCCAGGAAATCTCCGAGATCAACCTCAGCGCGACCGGCTCCACCCACACCTTCCGCCTCCTGGAGGGGATAGCGGCGGACGGGAAGAGCTGGATCGAACGGCGCGGCCCCGACAACCTGGCACCCTTCCGGATCGCCAGCTGATCCTGGACTCGAGCATAGGAATGCCTGTGACCTCCACGGACGATGTCACCGAAAGCAAAATCCTGCTGGCCGAGTACGACTGTCTCAAGGAGGAGCAGAAGACCCGCATAGGGTTCCGCGACAACCTGCTCTACTTCACGCTCGCCGCGGCCACTGCGGTCGTGGCGGTCACCGTCCAGAGCGGACAGTCCCGTCTGCTGCTCTCGGTCCCCGCGATCTGCCTGGTCCTGGGCTGGACCTACCTGGTCAACGACGAGAAGATCTCGGCGATCGGTTGCTATGTCCGCGACCAACTGGGACCGCGCCTGGGAGAACTCGCCTCCGCCCACGGCACGGTGTTCGGCTGGGAGGTCTACCACCGCAACGTTGCGAGCCGCACCATGCGCAAGCGGCTTCAGACCGTGGTGGACCTGTTCACGTACCTGGCCCTGCCAATGGTCTGCACGACCGCGTTCTGGTGCTCTCCCACCGTTCAGCCCCTGCTCGTGCTCACTTCTCTCGTGCAGACGCTCGCCCTGGCCGTACTGGGCTGGCAGTTCCTGCTCCGCGCGGAGCGGTAGCACCAGCCCCGTCGGGCCCGCGTCCGTCGGCCGGCGCCTCCGAGCCGTGCGTCTGCGCCGCGATGCGGCCGGAGCAGGTGGGCCGGGTTCCCGTCGGCACCGGAGAGCACCACGTGCCCTGGGACCGCGGAGGCTCACGGCACCACTCTGGTGGGTACGGAGCGTCCGACACGCACAGCAGCGCCCCGGAGCCGCAGAACAGTACGCTGGGCCCAGCAACACCGAGCCCGTCGAGTCCCGAGGAGGTACGCCGATGACCGCCGAGATGGTCGCTCCCGAGTGGATGCACCACCAGATCACCGCGGACGAGTACGGCTCCTGGTCCGAGGAGCAGTGCGCGGGTATCGAGATCGTGGACGGGATGGTCATCGTGAGCCCGAGTGCGTCCAAACGGCACAACCGCCTGGCCCGGATCCTGGCGAACGCCCTGGATGCAGCCGCCGGTCCGGACTGGAACGCCGACACGGACTTCGATGTCCGGTTGCAGGACGTGCCACTCACCAACCGGCGGCCCGATGTCGTCGTCTACCGGGCCGAGACCATCGACATCACGCCTACCCGCCCGGAGCACGTCCTCCTGGTCGTCGAGGTCGTGTCACCGGGTTCGGAGACCACCGACCGCATCGTGAAGGTGGATCAGTACGCCCAGGCCGGCATCGCCTTCTACTGGCGGATCGAGCAGACCGCCAACGGCGTCCCTCTCGTCTACACCTACGTCCTCGACCCCGCGAGCCGGTCCTACCGCGACGCGGACGTGTTCACGGGCACGATCAGGACAACCGCTCCGTTCGCGGTCGAGATCGACCTCAGCGTAATCTGACCCGCCGTCCGAACATGTGACTGGTTGGCCTCGGGTGAGGCTTCCAGCTGGTCCTCAGCTCAGGCGACTACGTCCCGAACCGCTCGTCGTACGTGCCCGCGCCAGCACTCCTTGGAAACATCCCAGGTCAGCACTACCTGGTTGTCTACATTCATTGGCACCAGTGGCAGGCCGCGCACCCCGCCAAACAGCTGCGCGCTGGCACGCCGGGTCACACGAGCAATCAATATGGACGCCGCAGAAAAGCCGGGTTGGCTTTGACCCTGCCGAGCGGACGCCCTCCGGACGAACTGGCCAAGCTCTTGAAGGAGATCTGCGCGACCGCTTGGTACGACCGTCGAGGCCGCGCGCCGGCGATTGATCGGTGACCGCGACGGAACACGGCAGCGGGCGGAGTCCAGCTCTGGACTCCGCCCGCGTTGTCCTGGCAGTCGTGGAGTGGCGGGCCGGTTTAGCCGATCCGCCCCCGCCCGCGACGCCGGCGCCTGGCGGCTGCGAGCGCCGTGGCGCCCAGGGCCGTCAGTGCCGCCGCCCAGCCGAGCACGACCGCCAGCTGCTCCACGCCGGTCTTCGGCAGCGTTCCCTCGACCAGGACCTTGATCCCGTTCAGACCGCCGGTGCCTGCGGAGTTGTGGTCGGGCAGCCGGTTCGGGGTGTCCGAGTGCACCGTGGCGGTGTTGAAGATGTCCGACCCGTCCCCGCTGTAGGACGGAGACAGCTTCACCGAGATCCGCTCGGTGATCGTCCCGCCTGACAGCAGCGGATCGTGGACCGGGCAGGTGACCGACTGTCCGGAGGCGAGGCAGCCGGTGGAGGATCCGGCGAACACCAGGGCCGTGGGCAGCGGGTCGGTGACGAAAACCTTCCGTGCGGCGCTCGGGCCCTGGTTGGCCACCGTGATCACGTAGTCGAAGGGGTTCGACACCGTCACCGGCTGACCGTTCGCCGACGGGACCGCCGTCTTGGTGACCACCAGCCCGGCCTCGGCGCCCGGGATCTCGGTGCTCCAGGCCCCGGTGGCCTGCGCCGGACCGTCCGGACCGGCGTACGCGACCGTCAGGGGGCCGGTCACGGTGGTGCCGCCGACCGCCAACGGGTCCACCCGGAAGCGCAGTTCACCGGTCGTGTAGGTCCGGTTGTTGTCGGTCATCGACCGGCTACGGGGGCCGCTCGGCTTGAGGCCGGCCGGGATGGTGCAGGCGAGCCGGGTGTCCTTCAGCTCCTCCACGCACTCCGGCGGCAGCGGCTCCTTCGGTGCGAGGTGGAACTGCGGCAGGCCGATGGTCAGCGTGGCCGGCTCCCTGGTGGTGGACGGGCCGAGGTTGTAGACCTGGAAGTCCTGGTTCCGGATCTCCCCGGGGTACTTACGGTCGTGGTAGTGGCCAACGACCAGTGTGCTCTTCGGCTTTCCGGGCTTGCCCGGGCACTCGGGGCCCGGCGTCGCCGCCTTCGGGTCCTTGCAGTCCGGGTTCGGCAGGCCGGTCACCGCGTCGGTGTTGTTCGTCTGGTCCGGGTCGGCGTTGCGGGCGCTGACCGTGGCCGTGTTGAGGATGTCCGAGCCGTCACCGGCGTAGTCCGGGGACAGGCGGACGGTCATCCGCGTCACCACCTTGCGGCCGACCGCGAGCAGGTCGCCCACCGGGCAGACCCGGCTCAGCCCCTGGATCTCGCAGCCCAGTTGCTGCCCGGTGTCGGCGTTGGTGTAGCCGACCAGCGTCAGCGCCGGGGGCAGGGTGTCCACCACCCGGTAGAACCGCGCGGCCTCGGACGGCCCCAGGTTGGTGATCGTGATCAGGTAACTGTAGGTCTCACCCGGCGAGACCGGCCCCGGTGTCGCCGGGTCGAACTGCTTGCTCACCGCCAGGTCCGTAGCCGGCTCGTCGACGCCACCCGGGACGCCGGAAGCGGTCGCCGAGTTGTCGGAGGTGTTCGGGTCGGCGGCGTCGGAGGACACCGTCGCGGTGTTCGTGATCTCCGGAGCCTGGTCGGAGCTCTGCGGCCGGAACGACGCGGCGAGCCGGACGGTGACCTTCACCTCCCGCACTTCGCCGTTCGCGAGGTCTCCCAGCGGGCAGGTGATCTTCTCCCGGCCCGAGTAGGGCGTCCCCGACGCGGTGCAGCTGTTCGGGTCCGCCGACACGAAGGCCAGCTGGCTGGGCAGCACGTCGGCGATGACGGTGTTCTTCGCCGTCGACGGGCCCTTGTTGGTCACCTTGAGGTCATAGCCGAACGTACCGCCCGGCGGGACCTTCACCCCGGTGTCCACGCCCGTCTTGGTGATCGCCAGGTCGGCATTGGGCTTGGCCGGCGGGTTCGGGCCGGGACCGGGACCGGGCAGACCGCCGGCCGACGCGTCCGAGGTGTTGTTCGACTGGTCCGGGTCAGGCGTGTCGGACTTCACCGACGCCTGGTTCCTGATGTCCTTCCCGTCTCCGGCATAGCCCTCGGCGAGCTTGACCGTGATGGTGAACGTCTTGGTGGCCTTCGCCGCGAGGGTCGCCACCGTCGGGCACGTCACGCTCTCCGAGCCCGAGTTCGGGGTGCCCGACGACGTACAGCCGCTCGACGACGCGACGAACGAGAGCTGCGCCGGCAGTACGTCGGTCACCACCACGTTCACCGCCTGCGACGGGCCGTTGTTCGTCACGGTGACGAGGTAGTCGAAGTCGGTTCCCGGCCGGACCGGGGCGGTGCCGACGGGCTTCTTGGTGATCGCCAGGTCTGCGGACGCCGGCTTCGGCGGGTACGGCCCCGGTTCCGGGCCCGGACCCGGCAGGTGGCCGGTCGTGGCGTCCGAGGTGTTGTTCGACTGGTCCGGGTCGGCCGTGTCCGAGGACACCGACGCGCGGTTGGCGATGTCCGTACCGTCACCGGTGTAGGCGGCGTCGAGCCGGACGACGATCTTGAAGACCTTGGCCGTGTTCGCCGCCATCTCGCCGGCCGGGCCGCAGGCCACGTCCTGTCCGGTGGCGGCGCAACCGTCCGGGGAGGAGACGAACGCCAGGTTCACCGGCAGCTTGTCCGCCACCTTGACGTTCTTCGCGGGCGACGGGCCGTTGTTCGTCACCGTCAAGACGTAGGTGAACGTCTCGCCGGGCGCGACCGCAGCAGTCCCCTCGGCCTTCTTCGTGATCGCCAGATCGGCGCTCGGCTTGGCCGGCGGGTTCGGGCCCGGGCCCGGGCCCGGCAGGTGGCCGGTCGTGGCGTCCGAGGTGTTGTTCGACTGGTCCGGGTCGGCGGTGTCGGACTTCACCGACGCCTGGTTGGCGATGTCCGAACCGTCCTTGGCGTAGTGCGGATCCAGCATGACCTTGATCCGGTACGTCTGCGTGCCCTTCACCGCCAGCGTGGCGATCGGCCCGCAGGAGACCGCCTTGGCGTCCGCCGACGCGCAGTCAGCCCCGGACACGAACGTCAGCGCCTCGGGCAGCTTGTCCGCGACCTTGACGTTCTTCGCCGGCGACGGGCCGTTGTTCGTCACCACGATCTCGTACTCGAACTCGCCGCCAGGTGCGACCGGCGTGGTGCCGACCGGCTTCTTGGTGATCGCCAGGTCCGCCTTCGGCGGCGCCGGCGGGGTCGGGCCGGGGCCGGGCCCGGGCAGACCGCCGGTCGACGCGTCCGAGGTGTTGTTCGACTGGTCCGGGTCGGCGGTGTCGGACTTCACCGACGCCTGGTTCTTGATGTCCGTGCCGTCACCGCTGTAGGCGGGATCCAACTGGACCTTGATCGTGTACGAGTGGGCGGCCTTCGCAGCCAGCGTCGCCAGGGCCGGGCAGGTGACGGCCTGGCCGGAGGCCGTGCAGCCGTCCGAGGCGGAGACGAAGCTCAGGTGAGCCGGCAGGGTGTCGGTGACGACCACGTTCGCCGCCTGCGACGGACCCTTGTTCGTCACCGTGATGCTGTATTCGAAGGTCTCACCCGGAGCGACCGGCGTGGTGCCGACGGGCTTCTTGGTGATCGCCAGGTCCGCCTTCGCCGACACCGGAGGGTTCGGACCGGGGCCGGGCCCGGGCAGACCGCCGGTCGACGCGTCCGAGGTGTTGTTCGACTGGTCCGGGTCGGCGGTGTCGGACTTCACCGACGCCTGGTTCTTGATGTCCGTACCGTCACCGCTGTACGCGGGATCCAACTGCACCTTGACCGTGTAGACCTTGCTCGCGGCCGGGGCCAGCGTCGCCGGACCGGTGCACGTCACCGTCTGGCCGTTGGCTGCACAGCCGGTGTCGCCCGAGACGAACGACAGCTCCTTCTGCAGGGTGTCGGTGACGACCACGTTCGCCGCCTGGGACGGGCCCTTGTTCGTCACCGTCAGTTGGTACTCGAAGGACTCGCCCGGAGCCACCGGCGTGGTACCGACCGGCTTCTTCGTGATCGCCAGGTCCGCCTTCGCCGACACCGGAGGGTTCGGACCGGGACCGGGCCCGGGCAGACCGCCAGTCGACGCGTCGGACGTGTTGTTCGACTGGTCCGGGTCAGGGGTGTCGGACTTCACCGACGCCTGGTTCTTGATGTCCGTACCGTCACCGCTGTACGCGGGATCCAACTGCACCTTGACCGTGTAGACCTTGGTCGCGGCAGGAGCGAGCGTCGCCGGGCCGGTACACGTGATCGTCTGCCCGGACGCCGCACAACCGTCCGCAGAGGAGACGAACGTCAACTCCTTCTGCAGCACATCCGTCACAACGACATTCGCCGCCTGGGACGGACCCTTGTTCGTCACCGTCAGCTGGTACTCGAACGCCTCACCCGCAGCGACCGGCGTGGTACCGACCGGCTTCTTCGTGATCGCCAGGTCCGCCTTCGCCGACACCGGAGGATTCGGCCCGGGACCAGGACCCGGCAGACCACCGGTCGACGCGTCCGACGTGTTGTTCGACTGGTCCGGGTCAGCCGTGTCCGACTTCACCGACGCCTGGTTCTTGATGTCCGTGCCGTCACCGCTGTAGGCGGGATCCAACTGCACCTTGATCGTGTAGACCTTGCTCGCGGAGGGAGCCAGTGCCGACGGACCAGTGCACGTCACCGTCTGCCCGGCCGCAGCGCAGCCGGTGTCACCCGAAACGAACGTCAACTCCTTCTGCAGGGTATCGGTCACGACCACGTTCGCCGCCTGCGACGGCCCCTTGTTCGTCACCGTCAGCTCATACTCGAACGCCTCACCCGCAGCCACCGACGTCGACCCGACCGGCTTCTTCGTGATCGCCAGGTCAGCGCTCTGCTTGGCCGGCGGGTTCGGGCCCGGGCCGGGGCCGGGCAGGTGACCGGTCGAGGCGTCCGACGTGTTGTTCGACAGATCCGGATCCGCCGTGTCGGACTTCACCGATGCCTGGTTGCTGATGTCCGTACCGTCACCGCTGTACGCGGGATCGAGCTTCACCGTGATCTTGACGACCTTCGACGCACCCGCGCTCAACGAAGTACCCAGCGCGCACGTGATTTTCTGGCCCGAAGCCGTGCACCCGGAATCGGACGACACGAACGTCAGCGGGCTCTGGAGAGAGTCGACGATCGCCGGGTTCGCTGCCTGGGACGGGCCCTTGTTCGTCACCGTCAGCTCATACTCGAACGTCTCACCCGCAGCCACCGCCTTCGACCCCACCGGCGCCTTGGTAATCGCCAAGTCAGCGCTCGGCTTGGCCGGCGGATTCGGCCCGGGACCAGGCCCGGGCAGACCGCCGGTGGATGCGTCCGAGGTGTTGTTCGACTGGTCCGGGTCAGGCGTGTCGGACTTCACCGACGCCTGGTTCTTGATGTCCGTACCGTCACCGCTGTAGGCGGGGTCCAGCATCACCTTGACCGTGTAGACCTTGGTCCCGGCGGGAGCGAGCGTCGCCGGGCCGGTACACGTGATCGTCTGCCCGGACGCCGCACAACCGTCCGCAGAGGAGACGAACGTCAACTCCTTCTGCAGCACATCCGTCACGACCACGTTCGCCGACTGCGACGGACCCTTGTTCGTCACCGTCAGCTGATACTCGAACACCTCACCCGCAGCCACCGACGTCGTGCCGACCGGCTTCTTCGTGATCGCCAGGTCCGCCTTCGCCGACACCGGAGGATTCGGCCCGGGACCAGGACCCGGCAGACCACCGGTCGACGCGTCCGACGTGTTGTTCGACTGGTCCGGGTCAGCCGTGTCCGACTTCACCGACGCCTGATTCTTGATGTCCTTACCGTCACCGCTGTAGGCGGGATCCAACTGGACCTTGATCGTGTAGACCTTGCTCCCGGCAGGAGCCAGCGTCGCCGGACCGGTGCACGTCACCGTCTGCCCGGACGCCGCACAACCGTCCGCAGAGGAGACGAACGTCAACTCCTTCTGCAGCACATCCGTCACAACGACATTCGCCGCCTGCGACGGACCCTTGTTCGTCACCGTCAGCTGATACTCGAACACCTCACCCGCAGCCACCGACGTCGACCCGACCGGCTTCTTCGTGATCGCCAGATCAGCACTCGCCGACACCGGAGGATTCGGCCCGGGACCAGGACCCGGCAGACCACCGGTCGACGCGTCGGACGTGTTGTTCGACTGGTCCGGGTCAGCCGTGTCCGACTTCACCGACGCCTGATTCTTGATGTCCTTACCGTCACCGCTGTAGGCGGGGTCCAGCATCACCTTGACCGTGTAGACCTTGGTCCCCGAAGGAGCCAACGTCGCCGGACCACTGCACGTCACCGTCTGCCCGGACGCCGCACAACCGTCCACGGAGGAGACGAACGTCAACTCCTTCTGCAGCACATCCGTCACGACCACGTTCGCCGCCTCCGACGGACCCCTGTTCGTCACCGTCAGCTGATACTCGAACACCTCACCCGCAGCCACCGACGTCGACCCGACCGGCTTCTTCGTGATCGCCAGATCAGCACTCGCCGACACCGGAGGGTTCGGGCCGGGACCAGGCCCGGGCAGGCCACCCGTCGAAGCGTCGGACGTGTTGTTCGACTGGTCCGGGTCAGCCGTGTCCGACTTCACCGACGCCTGATTCTTGATGTCCTTACCGTCACCGCTGTAGGCGGGATCCAACTGGACCTTGACCGTGTAGACCTTGCTCCCCGCAGGGGCCAGCGTCGCCGGACCAGTGCACGTCACCACCTGGCCCTTGACCGCACAGCCAGTGTCACCCGAAACGAACAGCAATTCCTTCTGCAGCGTGTCGGTGACGACCACGTTCGCCGCCTGGGACGGACCCTTGTTCGTCACCGTCAGCTGATACTCGAACGCCTCACCCGCAGCCACCGACGTGGTACCGACCGGCTTCTTCGTGATCGCCAGGTCCGCCTTCGCCGACACCGGAGGATTCGGACCGGGACCAGGACCCGGCAGACCACCCGTCGAAGCATCCGACGTGTTGTTCGACTGGTCCGGATCCGCCGTATCCGACTTCACCGACGCCTGATTCTTGATGTCCTTACCATCACCCGCGTAAGCAGGGTCCAACATCACCTTGATCGTGTAGACCTTGGTCCCGGCGGGAGCCAGCGTCGCCGGACCGCTGCACGTCACCGTCTGCCCGGACGCCGCACAACCGGTGTCGCCCGAGACGAACGTCAACTCCTTCTGCAGCACATCCGTCACCACCACCTTCGCCGCCTCCGACGGCCCCTTGTTCGTCACCGTCAACTGGTACTCGAAGGACTCACCCGCAGCCACCGAAGTAGTGCCGACCGGCTTCTTCGTGATCGCCAGATCGGCGCTCGGCTTGGCCGGCGGGTACGGCCCCGGATCCGGGCCAGGGCCGGGCAGGTGACCGGTCGAAGCATCCGAGGTGTTGTTCGTCAGATCCGGGTCTGTCGCGTCCGAGGACACCGACGCCTGGTTCTTGATGTCCGTACCGTCACCACTGTAGGCAGAGTCGAGCCGCACGGTGATCTTGACGACCTTCGACGCACCGGCACTCAACGCCGCACTCAGCGCACAGGTGACCTTCTGACCCGAAGCCGTGCACCCGGAATCGGAGGACACGAAAGTCAGCGGGGTCTGGAGCGTGTCGACGATCGTCGTGTTCACCGCCTGCGACGGCCCCTTGTTCGTCACCGTCAGCTGGTACTCGAAGGTCTCGCCCGGAGCCACCGCCTTCGACCCCACCGGCGCCTTCGTGATCGCCAGGTCGGCCGTCGCCTTCGCCGTGGTCTTCAGCGTGAAGTCCGCCGAGTTGTTCGTGGCGACGCCGTCCTCGGTATTCGCCACGGCAGCCTTGCCGCCCGACAGGGTGGTGTCCAGCGGCGCGTCCTGGTCGATCGCCACGGCGACGGCGAACGAGGTCGAGGTGCCTGCCTTCAGACCGGCCGCGATGGTGCAGGTCACCGTCTTGCGGTCGGTCGCGGCCGTGCAGCCGGTCGGCTGCGTCGCGGCGGCCTTGGTGTTGGCCGGCATGGTGACCGTCACGGTCGAGGCGGAGGTGGTGTCCGACGGGCCGAGGTTCTTGACCGTCGCCGTGACCGTTGCCACGGTGCCCGGGGGCTGGGCGTCGGTCGGGGCCGACACCGCCATCGACAGGTCGTTGGACGCCTTGGCCGTGGTGGACAGCGCCACCGACGCCGTGTTGTTCGTGGTGTCCGGATCGTCCGGGGAGGCCACCACCGCCGATCCGCCCGACAGCGCGGTCGCGAGCGGGGCGTCCGAGGCGACGACAAGCGGGATCGCGAAGGTGCTCGTGGCGTCCTTGGCCAGGCCGGCGGCGATGGTGCAGGTGACCGACTTGCCGTCGTCGGCCTTGGTGCAGCCGGACGGGAGCGGCGAACCGAGCGTGGTGTGCTGCGGCAGGGTGAACGTCACGGTCGCCGCGGAGGCCGTCGCCAGCGGGCCCTTGTTGGTGACCGTCAGGGTCGCCGTGGAGGTGCCACCGGGCGTCACCGGGTTAGGTGCGGTGGCCGCGCTCATCGCCAAGTCGCTGGAATTGACCGAGACCTTGGCGTTCGGGCAAGTAGCCGGCTTCGAAGCATCCGTACACAGCGTGTTGCTGTCGAACGTGTCCGAGGTCAGCGCCGTCACGGCGTTGAGGAACTCACCCTCCTTGGCGGCCTTCGCCGTGATCTTCAAGGTCGCGGTCGCGTCCTTGGCCAGCCCGCCGACCGTCCACTTGCCGGTGGCCGTGTCGTACTTCTTCCCCGAGTCGTCCGACACGTAGGTGAGACCGCTCGGCAGCTGGTCGGTGAGCACGACGTTGACCGCCGCGTTCGGGCCGTCGTTCTTCACGGTGACGGTGAACACCATCTGACTGCCGATCAGCACCGACGGCTTGTCCACGGTCTTGGTCACGGTCAGATCCGCCTGCGGTGCGATCGCCACCGGCGCCACCTTCGACAAGGTGGTGAGACCGTCCCCGGAGAAGTCGTTGGTGGCCGTGCCGATCGTCGCCGTGCTCTTCACTTTCGCCTGGAAGGTGAACGAGTACGACGCTTTTTTAGCTACCGTGAACGCGCCGGCCCAGCCCACCTGGGAGCCGGTGACGGTCGGTTCCTCCAGGTCCGTCCCCTTGCTGGAGCCGGCAACGTAGTCCAGCCGGCTGTCCAGCGTGTCCGTGAAGCCGAAGGTGGTCACCGGATAGTCGTTCGGGTTGGTGAACTTCACCGTGTAGGTGACGGTGTCGCCCGGCTTCACCTTGCTCGGCGACACCGTCTTCTCCGACGTCATCTGCTTCACGTCCGACGGGCGGAAGTAGGTGTAGAAGCTGAAGGTCTTGGACGCACCCGCCGCCAGCTCATACGGCCACGAAATAGCCATGCCGCTGTCGACGTTGTTCGCGCAATCACAGGTGTTCGACAGCGCCTTGCCGCTCTGGACCTCGTCCCTGACATCGCCGTATTTCCCCTCCGAATACTTGCTGCCGGCAGTCAGCGGCACGAACATCATCGACTGGCCGGTGCCGTCCTTGTTCTTCACGCACGCGATGCCGCTGCCCAGCCCCGGAGCTGCCGGCAGCACCAGGCCGTAACTGCTGTCACTGCCCTGTAGGTAGCAGTCGCCGGCCCGGTACAGATTGCCGGTCTGCTTCTTGGTGTCGTTGTTCGTGACCGTGATGTCGATCCGGAACCCGTTCTCGCCATCGACGTAGGTCTCCGTCTGGGACAGGCTCATCACCGTGGCGGCTGTGAACTCCGTCGTCATCGTGTAGGGGTCGGCCGAGGTGCCCTTGCCGGTGGTCGGCGTCTGGTTGACGGCCTGGGTCCGGTAGGACGAGCCGCTCGACACGTAGTCCGCGCCACCGTAGGTTTTGCCCCCCACACTGAGGCCGGTACCGCAGCTGTCGCTGAAGAACTGCTTCGTGTCGTTGTAGTACGCATAACACCTGCCGGTCGTCGTCGTCTGGATCGAGGTCACCGGCTTGCCCGTGATGGTGCCGCTGCTGGACACGATGAGCCCAACGCTGTCGGTGAGGGCCTGTGCCCCGGTCGCCGTCTGGGTCGCGGTGTAGGTCACCTTGCTGGTGCCCGTGGTCTGACCGCTGGCGATGATCGACCAGGTCCCGTCAGTCGCGACGGTCGCCGAGCCGACGCTCGTCGAGCCGCGGGTGAGCGTCACCGTGGCCCCCGGCATGCCGGTGCCGGTGAACTCGGTGGTGGTCCCGATGGTCTCGCCGTCCGTCGGCGACGTGATCTTCACGGCTGGGATCTGCCACTCGACCACGACCGCTCCGGCGGTCTTCGGGGCACCGTACGTGTCCTTGTCGTAGAACGGGTCGTCCGTGCCACCGGCCGTCTTGCCCGAGCCGGCGGTGGTGGTGCCCTTCGGTACCTTGTCGGTGTTCACATAGCCGCTGCCGCCACCGCCACCGGCCGCGCTCTGGGTCACGGTGAGGACCACCGCACCGGCGTCACCGCCCGCCCCACCGGCGTAGCCGGCACCGCCGGCACCGCCGCCGTTGGCGGAGCTGCTCGCTGCCGCACCTCCGGCGCCACCGGCCCCGATCGGTCCGTCAGCGCCCGCCTTACCCGCACGGGTGCCGCCGATCGCCCCTGCGGCGCCACCGGTCTTACCGGTCGCACCGCTGCCACCCTTGGCGTCCGCACCGGTTCCTCCGGCATCGGCGCCGTTCGTGCCGTCCGCACCACCTCCGGCCCCGCCGGCACCCCCCGAGGCCCCCCGGCCACCGCCGCCGCCACCACCGGCGACCAGCAGCACGGTGCCGTCCTTGTCCTTCACCCAGGCCGCACCGCCACCGGTGCCCGCTCCGGAGCTGGTGGACGCCGCCGAGGCCACGTTGATCGAGTAGGACGCCGCCAGCGGCGCCGCGATGTTCCCGACGGTGTAGCCGCCGCCACCACCGTTACCGGCGCCCTTGGTGTCGTCCGAGTTGCCGCCGCCACCGCCCCACAGGTGGAAACGCACCGAGGTCGCCCCGGCCGGCGGCGTGAACGTCTGGGCGGAGGAACTGGCGCGGAACACCTGGCACTGGTTGTAACCCGAGGTCTGTGCGGTGCACGCCCCCGCTGCGGCTCGCGGCTGCGACGCCCCGGAGTCGGCTCCGGCCGGGATCGCGACCGACGGCAGGCCCAGGACCGTCGCCCAGGCCAGTGTGGCCGCGAACAGCCGTCTCATCCCGCTGACCATTGCGTTCCCATCGAAGCAGTTACCGGAACAAATCAGCCCAGGCGGCTATAAATGGGTGTATAGGTCGTAAGCGATGACGTCACGCACAAAAGCTATAAACAGCTCTCAGGTCAACCCGATCAGCGCACTCCCGTGCGCCCATGACCATCCGTTAGGACAAAGCCATGCCCCTGGCGCCGGCGATCCTCGTACTCGCGTTGAGCCTGCCGAACAGCGCGGCGGCCACCGACCACACCAACCCGCCCGCTCCGGCCACCGCCCCACTCGCCGTCACCGTCCACCGCGACACCGCCACCGTGGCCGAAGGCGACCGGGTCACCTACCGGATCGAGGTCGACAACCGCTCCGGGACCGACTACCCGGCGGCTTCGCTCACCCAGCTGATGCCGAGCGGCATGCGGGCGCTCGCCATCGACGAGAACGGTGTCGCCGCGAACGGCGGGGTGGAGTGGACCGCGCACCTTGCCCCGCACTCCGTGCTCCAACGCACCCTCACCGTCGAGGTCGGCAGCAAGCAGCAGGTCGAGCACGCGCAGGTCGTCCACGTCGTCCAACCCAGCCGGGCCGCGAAGCCGGACGGCGGCCAGTTCACCACGACGGCGTGCGTCCGGCCCGAGGCCGGCGCCGCGCTGACCTGCGGATCCGACCTCGCGGCCTGGAAGAGCCCCGACCACGGGCACGGACTGCTGTGGGGCGGCACGGCAGCCGCCCTGCTCAGCGCCTGTGCCGGATTCCTGGCCTGGCGCAGGTGGGGACGCAAGCGCACCGGACCGGCGGTGAAGACCGGCGACTGAAGGGACCCGCCCGGGCGACGAGGGCCCGGGCAGCGAGCAGTTGTGTCCTGGAGGCTCCGGCCGGCGCGTGGAGCCTCTTCCGGACGGCGCGATCGGCCGTCACCAGCGGTGTCCAGGTCGATCACCTGGTAGGCGGTGTCAGTGCCGGAGGAATCCCCACGGCCGGGCCGGAGCAAGCGGACAAGAGCTCTGGACCCTGCGCCCGACGATCCTGGTCGGCAGAGCGGAGCGGCTCTCCCGTCAGGTGAGAACGGCTGACGCCGGGACGGCGATCAATCACCGACCCGGCGCCCCGAAGCCACCTACCCGTCTTCCCTGGCCGTGGGAGCGTCGCCACGGTCCTTGCGTCGCAGCCGGGCCAGGAGCACGCCGCCGGCCGTCACAGCCAAGCCCGCGAGCAGCGAGGTCTCGACGAGCGGGACGGACGTACCGGTGGTGGCCAGCTCAGGCTTCGGGCTCGGGGGCACCGGCTTGGGGGGAAGCGGCGGGTTCAGCCCCGACGGGTCGGGGTTCGGGGTGGGAGGTGTGGGCGGCGCGGGCGGCGCGGGCGGGACCACGGCTGCCTGCGCGAAGGTCGCGGTCACCACCGTGTCCTGGTCGAGCGTGAACTGACGCACCGGCGCTGGAGCATCCCTGCGCGTCTGCGGGCCGTCCTCGCTGTTCCAGTCGGCGAACTGCCAGCCGGATGCGGCGGTGGCCGTCAAGGTCACCGTGGAGCCGCACTCGTACGGCGCCGGGCGGTCCGCCGTCACCGTCCCGCCTTCGGACGGCTCTGCCCGCAGGGTCAGCGCGCAGTCGAGCTGCGCGTAGCGGGCCTCCAGGGTGGAGTCGACGTCGACCGGAACGCTCACCGAGGCGTCGGTGCCCGCCGAGTCCAGTGGACTGCCGTTGAGGGACCAGCCGATCAGCCGGTAGTTCGGCTTCGCGGTGGCGGTGGCGTGGACCAGGGTGCCCCTGGTGTACGGGCCGGGGATGTCCACCGTCGTGCTGCCGCCGGTGTTCGGGGTGGGCTTCACCGTCAGGCGGCAGTACACGGCCGGGGTCTTCTCCGGCTGCATCGCGGCCATCACCGGCGCGTTCTTGCGGATCATCCGCACCGCGTCGGCGGGCTCGGGAGCGGAATCCGGCGCGCCCATCGGCTCGCCCTCGTAGGTCGCTTCGGCGTTGGAGTAGTAGTTGATCCGCCCGCAGTAGTCGCAGCCCTGGGGGTACGCCATGATGGTGCGCCACTTCTTGCTCGGCGGGAACCAGCCGTGGGCGTAGGGGTAATTCCCCGGGGCCGGGTCGGTCACCCAGTCGTGCTTCAGGCCGAGATTGTGGCCCAGCTCGTGCCCGAACGTCAGGTTCGAGATGTAGGAGATGTTCATCTTGAAGAACATGGATTCGCCGTCGGACGGCTTCGGGTCCTGGACCACGTAGCCGACGCCCGACCCGACGCTCTGGAACACCGCGATGTCGTCCGCCGCGTACTTCTTCCACAGGCCGTTGTCCGACGCCCACTGCCAGTACTTCCCGAGGCCGTCCTCCTCGGTCGGGAGTCCCGGCTCGTCGGCGGCCGGGCCGGCGTGGACCAGGCGGGCGCGCACCGGCAGCTTGCTGTTGGTGAAGCCCCGGTTCACCAGGTCCACGGCGAGCTGCGCCTGGGCCTTGGCCTGGTCGTCGCCACCGGCCGTGTCGGCCGCCTCCTTGGTGTAGAAGACGGCCAGGTCGATGCTGTTCACGTCCTTGGCGCCCTGGCAGTCGGACGACGCCCCGTCACGCGTGTCCGCCGGAGTGTCGTCGGCCTGGGGCGTTCCTGCCGGGGCCGGTGCGACGGCTGGAGCGGTGGACGGTGGCGCCGGGTCGCCCTTCGGCGGCACCGGATCGTCCGGCTCGCCCCCGGCACCCTCGCTCACCGCCGGGTTGAGCTCCGCCACGTGCGCCGTGCCCGGCGTGGTCGTGGCCAGCGTGTAGGTGTGCCCCCCGGTGGAGATCTGCGCGACCACCCGCACGGGGACGGCGTCCGCGTCCGCCGCGCCGCCCGGGCCCGTGCACAGGGCGTCGAAGTGGAAGTCGGCGGCCCCGTCCGTATCCCCCTTGACCTGCGCCGACCAGTCGACCGCCCCCGCCGGGCCCGGTCGTACCTGACCCCCGGTCACCTCGACCGTGACATCAGGGAACAAGGCGAGCGTGATGTCCGGGCCCGTCTCCGCGACCCGGGCCGGGTCGCACAGCAGCGACCGGGACGCAGCCGCGAGATGCCAGGGGATGTCGGCCGACCGCAGCACCATCCGCTGCCCGCCGGCCGGGCCGACCCCTGCGGGGCCACCGGTCGCGGAGCGACTCCCCGCCGACGCGCGGCGCGGGGCGGCCGCCCCGCCCGCAGACGCCGCCGACGGCCCGGCCGCGGCCGACAGGGCCACAGCTGCCAGGGCCAGCAGAGCCGGCACCCTGCCTGAACGCCTCACGCCACCATGTGATCGCATACCAACAGGATTAACATGCCGTCAGACGACTCTCTGTCATTGATCCGGCCGGTTCATCCTCTCGGCCACCGGGTGTGGCGCGCCACGCATCACCGGTCAGCGGCCCGCTCGGGCCGCGAGGCCGTCGAGCACGCATGCCAGGCCGAATGCGAACTCCGCGTCGGGGTCGGGTTCTTCGGCCTCGTGGACGCGGCGGGCGAGCATCGGGTGCTCGCCGGCGGCGAGGACGGCGCTGATGTAGGGGCCGAGGCTGCGCTGCCACTGCTCCTCACTCAGGCCGGTGCGTTGCTCGGCGCGCCGAGCGGCCTGCTGGGTGGCCACCGAACCCAGTACGTACGCGTGCACGGCACTGAGCGCCTGCGACGCCAGCGTGATGTCGGGCGTGAGCGCGACGGGGCCCTGCTCGTACGACCGGACGCGATCGTCGCGATGCGGGTCACGGCGCCGGCCCCGGACCCGGCACGGCTCCTCACCGACGTCCTGGACCAGGTGCTGGCCCACCCGGTCGCGGTACCGAGCACCTGACCCGCGATGACCCCGCCGGCGGCGCCCCGGACGGCCTCGCGGGTGCGCGGCGCCACTTCCCACGGGGTCGACGGCTCACAGACCCGGCAGGGTGTCCTGGTCGCCGGCGAGGGCGCGAGCGGCGGGGTCGGGGTCCCGGCATTCGGGGCCGAGGCGGAGGATGCGCGACTCGGGGTCGCGGAGAGGGCGGTCGCAGCGGCGGCAGCGGACGGTCTCCGGCAGCAGCCGGGGAATCGGAGGGATCAGCGTGGGATCGGGCATTCGGACAGTCTCTCGTGGTTCGGTGGTTCGGTGGTTCGGTGGTTCGGTGGTTCGGTGGTTCGGTGATGCGGCAGCTCGGCGGTGTGGTGTGACGGTTCGGCGGCCGGTGGGTCTGGCGGCCGGGGCCGGGTGGCCGGCCCCGGGTCCGACGGTCAGCGGATGGTGATCGGGAGGCTCTGGTAGCCGCGCAGGACGAGGCGGTCCCGGCGGACGGGTGGGCCGGCGGGGGCCAGTTCCGGGAAGCGGGTGAGCAGCGCGGGAAGCGCCACCGCGCCTTCCAGTCGGGCGAGTTGGGCGCCGAGGCAGTAGTGCGAGCCGCCGCCGAAGCTGAGCGGGCGGCTGTCCCGGCGGGTGGGGTCGAAGCGCTCGGGGTGCTCGTAGCGGAGCGGGTCGCGGTTGGCCGCGCCGATCAGCAGGACGGCCATGCTGCCGTACGGGGCCTCCGTCTCGCCGACCCGCTGCCCGTTCGCGAGCGAGATGCGCGAGGTGAGCTGGACGGGCGAGTCGAAGCGCAGCACCTCGTCGTTCAGGCCGGCCGGCGTCACGGTGCCGTCGCGGAGCCCGGCCGCCGCCTCGGGGTGGTCGAGCAGCAGGGTCAGGCCGTTGCCGAGCAGGTTGGTGGTGGTCTCGAAGCCGGCCACCAGCAGCAGCACCAGGTTGGCGAGCAGCTCGGAGCCGGAGAGCCGGCCATGGTCGGCGTCGGCGACCTGGACCAGGGCGCTGACCAGGTCGTCTCTCGGGTCGGCCCGGCGACGGGCGGCGAGTGCGGTGAAGTAGCCGGCGAGTTCCTCGGCGGCCTCGTCGGCGGCGGCCAGTTCGGAGTCCTCGGCGATCATCTCCAACGAGACCGTGAGGTCGGAGGCGAGGGCGCGGAAGAGGTGCCGGTCGGCCGCCGGTACGCCGAGCAGCTCGCAGATCACCCCGACCGGGAGCCGGTAGGCGAAGGCGTCCATGAAGTCGACCGGGGTGCCGTCGGCGCCCTGGTCGGCCATGTCGTCGAGCAGCCGGTGCACCGCCTCGACCACGGCGGGCTCCAGCGCGGCGATCCGGCGGGCGGTGAAGACCGAGGCGATCAGCGAGCGCATCCGGCTGTGGTCCGGCTCGTTCCGCTCCAGAATCGAGCGGCTGAACATGACCTTCGAGGAGTGGTCGGCGAAGCCCTCCTCCCACCGCCCGCGCAGTTCCGCGTCGGGGACGCGGAAGGTGCCGTCCCGCAGCACCTCGTTGACCTCCCGGTACCCCACGGTCATCAGCAGGGCCTCGCCGGCGGGTGTCACGGCGCCGAGCGCCCGGGCCTGTTCGTAGAGCGGGTACGGGTCCTCCCGCCCCGCCACCGTCATCAGCTGTTCCAGGATCGCCGCGCCGTCCATGGCCACTCCTCCCCGGACTCACCGGGACATCTTCCTGCCGGTTACCGATCGGTAAACGCCCTGTGGGTCCGCCGAGTTCCGATCCGACCGGATTCCGGCCGGGCCGATGCGGGCCACCCCCCGTCCGCAGCGGTCCGCCGCTCCGGGGATGCTTGGGCGATGAGCAGCGGAAACGGGACACGATCACGGGCGCGACGGCGATGGCTGATCGGGCTGAGCACCCTGTTGGTACTGCTGGGCGGCGGGGTGGTCACCGTGGTGCTGGTGGTGCGGGCGCACCAGAAGGTGACCGTCCCGGCCGCGCTGATCCCGCTGATCGACGCGGCGGCGAAGACCTGCCCCGCGCTCTCCCCCTCGCTGATCGCCGGTCAGCTCTACGCCGAGTCGCGCTTCCGAGCCGGGGCCGTCTCCTCGGCCGGTGCCCAGGGAATCGCCCAGTTCACCCCGGAGACCTGGGCGGAGTGGGGCGTGGACGGCGACGGCAGCGGAGCGAAGAACGTCTTCGACCCGGCCGACGCGATCCCCGCCCAGGCGAAGTACGACTGCTGGCTGGCCCGGCAGGTCGCCTCGGTGCCGGGCGACGCGACCGACAACATGCTCGCCGCCTACAACGCGGGCCCCGGCCGGGTCACCCAGTACCAGGGCCTGCCGCCGTATCCGGAGACCCGGGCCTACGTCAGCAAGGTCGACAAGTACGCCGCTCAGTTCCGGCACCTGGACGGGCCCGTCGGCTCACCGGCAGGCTGACCGAGGGTGACCGTCCAGCGGGCCGACCCGTGCAGAACCCGCGCGGGAGCCGGGCCGGCCCCCCGTGGTCCCCGACGGCCGCCACGGGGGCCGCCGATCTCCTAGGCTGTGCGGATGGAGATCTGGATCAACCCGCGCTGCGGGAAGTGCCGAAGCGCGCTCACCGAGTTGGACGCCGTCGGCGCCGAGTACACCGTCCGCCGCTACCTGGAGAACCCGCCGACCGCCGAGGAGCTGGTGCAGGTGCTGGAGCGGCTCGCGCTGGAGCCGTGGGACATCACCCGGCTGGACGAACAGGCCGCCAAGGACCTGGACATGAAGAAGTGGACCCGCACGAAGGCCGACCGGGAGCGTTGGATCGCCGCGCTGGCCGAGCACCCGATCCTGATCCAGCGCCCGATCATCACGGCCGACGACGGGCACGCCGTGGTGGCCCGGACCCCGGAGGTGCTGAAGTCGGTACTGCCCGGCTGAGCCCGGAGCGGGCGGCGGGACGAAACGGGCGGCGGAGCGGGCAGCCGGGAACGGCGGGCCGCCGGGTGACCGGTCGGCCGGGTGGCTCGGCCGCGCGGCCCGGCCCGGTCAGTCCCGGGTGACCGACTTCACCGGCTCGCCCGGACGCCAGGAGCGGATCAGCAGGTGATCGCCCTCGACGGTCGTCAGCACCACCTCCGTCAGGCCGAGCCGGAAGGCGTGGTAGGGCCCGGGCGGCGGCTGCGGGAGATCCGACTCGTACGCGGAGACCTCGACCTCGTCGACGATCTCCACGGCGACACCGGAGATCTTCGCGTCGCCGTCCGCCATCGTCCCGTCACCCGGATTGCTGTGCAGGGCGAAGCGCCCGTCCCGCCGCAGGTCCAGCGCCTTCACCGCGCCGTACATCGAGCCGATCGTCAGATCGGCGCCGACCACCCGGACCTCCGTCCCGCTCACCCGGGGTGCACCGCTCTTGCGCAGGGTGGCCAGCACGTGGTGCCGGTGGGCCTCGAAGCGGGCCCGGACGGCGGGCTCCAAGTCCGGGGCCTCCTGCTCGAAATCCTGCCAACTGGTCATGCGGCCAGTCTGGCAGCGGCCACCGGCAAATTCCCGGACCGCCGTGTCGTGCGCCAGACTGGGCCGGTGACAGACACCACGTACATCGCGTTCCTGCGGGCGGTCAACGTCGGCGGACGGACGGTGAAGATGGAGCCGCTGCGCGCACTCTTCGCCGAGCTGGGGCTGCGCGACGTCCGCTCGTACATCCAGAGCGGCAACGTCTTCTTCGGCACCGACGAGACCGACCGCGCGGCGCTGACCGCGCGCATCGAACAGCACCTGGAGTCGGCCCTCGGCTACCCGGTGCCCGTGATGCTGCGGACGGTGGCGGAGGTCGAGGAACTGGTCGCGGCCGACCCCTTCGCGGGCATCGAGGTGACGCCGGAGCTGCGGCTCTGCGTGGTCTTCCTCTCCGAGCCGCTGCCGGCCGACTACGTCTTCCCGGTCCACTCCCCCAAGGGCGACTGGGACATCCTCGGTGCCACGCCCGGCGCGGCCTTCGTGGTGATGCACCTGCGCAACGGCCGGCTCGGCGCCAACCCCGCCGCCGCCTTCCCGAAGTCGTACGGCGGCCAGGGCACCGCCCGCTTCTTCCACACCACCGTCAAGATCCTCGCGGCCGCCCGCAAAAGCTAAGAGGGCCAACAGGGCCAGTGGGGCCCGGCCGGGGTCCTCGGACCCGGCCGGGCCCCACCGGGTTCAGTCCCGGTACGCGCTGAGCAGGAGCCCGAGCGGGCTCTTCAGCAGACGGCCGAGGCGTACGGCGGTGTCGGCGGGGACGGCGGCGTGCGTCATCTCCTCCCAGCCGATCCGGGTGAATCCGGCGGCCTCCACGGCCCCCGCCAGAGTCGCCGCCGGCCAGTAGTGCACCTGCACCGATGCGGGGGGAGTCGCGGGGATCGTGATGGTGAAGGGCTCCCCCTCCCGGATGCCGGCCGGGCGGTCCACCACGTAGCCGAACTCCCGTGCCGTGTCCGGGTCGCAGTCCGCGTTCCCGACGTAGGCCAGCAGCCTGCCGCCGGGGGCGAGGTTCGAGAAGATCCGCCGGCACATGTCGTCCAGCGTCGCCCTGCCGTCCGCGTAGTGCAGCACGTTGACGGCGACGACCAGGTCGAACGGGCCCAGCTCCGGCATCGTCGCCACGTCGTGCACCTGGTACCGGATGCCCAGCGGGTGCTCCGCCTCGGCGGCTTCGGCCAGCCGGATCATCTCGCTGGAGGAGTCCGTCCCGACCACGTGCCCGGCGCCCCGCTGCGCGACCAGCCGTGCGTAGACGCCGTCGCCGCACCCCACGTCCAGCACCCGCTTCCCCTGCACCGGCCCCAGGGCCCGGAAGAACGAGGGGAACTCCACGTTGTCGCGGTAGAAGCCGATGGTCTCCTCGATATCGGCCAGTCGTGCGGCGAGCGTGTTGTACTGCGTCATGAGCCCCTCACAGTAATGTCGACAACCGGGCCGGCCCTGCCTGACCCGTCGTGGCGTGGCCTCGGGATCGGCTGCTCACCGAGCCGGGCGGATGGTGGCGTACGCCTGTCGGGGTGACGCCTGGATCAGGGACTTCCCGGAGAAGACGAGCTCCGCCAGCGGAAGTTCCCGGTGGTAGAAGTTCAGCGAGGACGGCACGCCGAAGATGTCGCTCGACGCCAGGAAGAAGGGGAGTTCGGCGGTCAGGTACCGCATCGACCGCTCGATCTGGGCATCGGTGGCCGGCCCGTCGTGGCCTCTGGCGGCCAAGACCTCCCGGCTCATCGCGGCGCAGGTCTGCCAGAGGGCGTCGTCCTCGGTCAGGGCGCGCTCGCACTCCGCCAGCTTGGCGCGGTAGACGGCGCCGGAGGCCAGCTCCGACATCCGGTGCAGGCCGTCGCCCGCCCTCGGTCCGCCACTGCTCCTCCAGGCCCGGGTCACCCTGTTGACCAGCGCGTTGATCTCGCCGCGGGTCTTCTTCGCCGCGCGCTGCGGGTCGTAGCCGAGCGCGTGGTAGGTGTGCTCCAGCGCGGAGTCCGGGATGACGACGTCGACCTGCTCGAACTCCTCGCAGAGCCAGCCGAGCAGGTCCGTCAGCAGCGTGAGCTGGAAGTAACTGTTCCCGGGACTTATCCCGCAGACCACGTGCCGGCGCTGCTCCCAGATCAGCCGCGACTCCTCGGTGAACGGCTCTACGGTGAAGGCACCTTGCTGGAACATCAGGTTCAGCTCCGCGTCGTCGACCCGTGCCGTGGTCACGTCCACCTGCCGGTACCGACGTGACCGGCTCCGGTCAGGTGACGCCGGCGGAGCTCCTCCCGGAGGATCTTTCCGGTGCCGGTGCGCGGCATGTCCTTGAAGGCGATCACGATCGGCTCCGCCATTTCGGGCAGCCCGCGCACGGCCTTCCGCCAGTGCCCCCGGTCCAGCAGGCCATCGGGGGTCGCGACCACGGGTACCGGGGGGCCGTCGGGCACGGGGAGCAGCGCCACGTCGTGCCCTTCGGGCAGGTAGTCGACGATCACGTCCTCCTGCTCCAGGCAGCTCGCCCCGGGCGCGTAGTTGACCTCGCGGTCGAGCAGTTTGAGGGCGCCCGTCCTGGTCTTGACGCCGATGTCACCGGTGTTCCACCACTCGCCCACGGCCTTCTCGTTCCAGCGTTCGGGTTCCTGGTAGTAGCCGACGCACCGGGCCTTCGTCCGCGCGAGCACGATCCCCGGCCGGCCGTTCGGCACCGGGCTGAACGTCTCGGGGTCCACCACCTTGAGCTGGACGAAGCCGGGCATCGGCCGGCCCACCTTGCGGGGCCCCGGCTGCTGGTCCCGCCGCTTGTTGGCCCGGTACCGCGTGATGACGGTCATGCCCAGTCCGCCGGTCTCGGACTGCCCGTACCCCTCGCGCCAGACCGGGAAGCGGTGCCGGGAGGAATTCAGGAAGGTGCGGATCGTCGACCAGTGCATCGCGTCGAAGTTCCCCACGAACATGCGCACCGAGGAAAAGGCGTCGTCCTGCTTCTCCTTGGCGAGTTTCTCCAGCTTGAGGAAATCGATCGGCAGTGCCTCGATCACCGTGGGACGGTGCTGCCGGAACATCGGGCCGACGATCTCGGGGTCGTTCTCGCTCATCAGCAGGACCTTCGCGGGCGACAGGGTCAGCACCGAATAGATCCAGGTGAAGGAGCGGGCGTGCACGTACGGCAGGAACATCGCCACCGTGTCGTTGCGGCCGAAGGTGATGGGCGGCAGGTGCCGGCATTCCAGCCTGGCCATCTGCCCCTGGAGCTTCTCCGGGGTGTACATGATGAGCTTCGGGATCCCGGTCGTGCCCGAGGTGTGGGTGAGCATCATCAGCTCGTCGTCGCCGCGCGGGACGGGGGCGGGGTCGGGGCCACCGAGGAGGTCCGCGAGGGCCAGCGCGTCCGGTACGCCGCCGTCGAGGCACAGGGTCCGGTCGGCGAAGGAGGAGAGCGCGCTCCCGTCGCTCCCCTTCTCCTCCAGCAGCCTGCGGTTGGTCACCAGCAGCTTCGGTTCGACACGCTGGAGCAGCGGGCGCACCGAGTCGGGGGGCAGCAGCCCCGACAGCATGACCGGGATCGCGCCGATCCTGATCCCGGCGGCGGCGAGCAGCAGGCAGTCGAAGTGGTTCTCCTTGTAGACGGCGAACCGGTCGCCGGGGCGGACCCCGGCCGCGTGCAGCGCACCGGCGGTGTTCCTCACGCATTCGGCCATCGCTGCCACGTCGAGAATGGTCTGACCGGCCGGGTCGATATCCATCGGACGACTGAGGCGGAAAAGCATCGACTTTCCCTTTTCCGCCCTGTGGTCGAAGAGGAGCCCGACGCTCGACTTCCATAATTGGCTTCCAGGCACTGCTTTCCCCGTTCCAGCTGAGCAATCCTGACAATCGAAGACGCTACGGTCGGGTTGCGCGGCCGGTCAAGAAGTCCGGGCGGGCCCGGCGGGATTCGTGAATTCCTCACGGCGCACCCATGACCGTCCCATCGGGTACCGACCGCCGAAATCACCGGCGGGTACTCCTGGCACGCCCGGTGTGCCGCGTCGCCTGATATGCCCGGTCCGTCTAGTGCGGGAACTGCCTGGGCGGCCGCCGGGCCGGGAGGCCGTCGCGGAAGTCCTCGACGGCCGAGCTGATCTGCCGGGTCTGCCAGGTCCGCTCGATGCGGTCGAGGTAGAGGTGGCGGGCGGCCAGGGCCTCGACGGTGACGCCGAAGTAGAGCGTCATCAGCGGGTTGACGAAGAGTTCGCTGTGCCTGGTCCGGTCGGTGAACCGGACGTCGCCGAACTCGCCGCGCAGGGCGGCCGCCACCGAGCCCTGGACGATGCTCGGGTGCTCGGGGAAGGCCGCCTGGGCGTGCGCGACGGCGTCCAGGTAGAGGGCGCCCTCGCGGCTGTCGCGCGGGATGGAGAAGGCGCCGAGGTAGCCGCCGGCCCGGTCGAGGGCGGCGAGGTTCTCCAGCACGAGCGAGTGGTTCACGCCGTGGTACGCGTCGACGCCGAACCCGAGGCAGACCACCAGCCGTTCGGGGATCTCGGGCATCCCCGCCACCGCGCCGAGGCTCGCCATGTCCTCCTCCGGCGTCCCGAGGCCGGCCTCGTCGCCGCGCATCAGGATGTCCGTCCCGCCGTCCACCAGCACGATCGCGTCGACGCCGAGCCGGGCCGCCAGCGCGCGGTACGCGCTGCGCAGCGGCTTGACCCCGGCCGACTCGAAGGCCCAGACAGTGTCGGGCATGCCGTGCAGCCGCAGCCAGCGGGCGAGGGTGCGCTCGGGGAAGTACCGCTCCGCCGAGCGGGTGTCGGGGCGGATCTCGGCGAGCCCCGGCGCCTCCCACACCTCGGAGTCCAGGCCGTAGAGGTGACTGAACGACAGGTTGGCGAGGTGCACCTCCCGGCCGTCCGCTCTCAGCGCCAGCGCGAGCGGCAGCCCGGCGTAGACGTCGAACCCGCCTCCCGCGCCGGCGATCAGGATGCGTTCGGCTCCCCGGAGCCTGCTCAGCAACGGTGGTTCGAAGAAGGAGGACATCCACGGACGCTACCAAGGGCAGGGGTTGTCCCCGGCAGGTGGGAGGATGCCGCTATGACTGAGATCATTCTCGACCTCGACCCTGAGCTGGTACGCGACGCCGAGGAGCGGGCGCGGGAGTTGATCCGCTGCGGCTTCCTGGAGCAGGACGAGGTCGCCGAGGTACTGCTCGACTCCTTCGACGACCCGGGGCTGGACGTCGAGCACGCCGACGAGATAGTCGCCCCGCTCTGGGAGGCCCGGCTCGCCGAACAGGAGAGCTGGCCCGAGGTCACCGACGTGGACCGGCTCGCCGAGGCGTTCGACGCGCTGGAGGCCCAGGGCATCGTGGCGGAGATGGACTTCACCTGCTGCGCCCGCTGCGGCTACGCCGAGATCGGCGCGGAGGCCGACGAGGACTCGCACGGTTTCGTGTTCTTCCACGAGCAGGACACCGAGCGTGCGGCCGCCGGGCAGGGCCTGACGCTCCGTTACGGCGCCTTCCGGGCCGCCGAAGGCACCGAGGACGCGGCCGGCCCGGGCGACTCGGCCGCGGAGACCGAGGAGACCGCCGCGGTCGGGCGGGCCGTGGTCGCGGCGCTGGCCAAGGCCGGGCTGCGGACGCAGTGGGACGGCTCGCCGGACGAGGTCATCCTCGTCACGCCGCTGAACTGGCTGAACCGCCTGCCGGAGTGACGCGGCCCCGGATACCCGCCCACCCCCGTGCGAACGGGTATCCGGAGTTCGAGGTGCCCGCGCCCGCCCTGCCGCACCGCCGGGGCGCGGGCGGGGCAGGGGCACGGGCGGGGCAAGGGCACGGGGAGCAGGGCACGAACCGGGCCGCGGGCTGCCGACCAGCCCGGCCGCGGCCCTGCGGGACAGAGCTGCGGGGTCAGAGCTGCGAGCCCCAGAGCAGGTCGGTGCAGCGCGCGTACGTGTCGCGCCAGTGCGGCCACTGACGGGCCGTCGCGTCGTCGCAGTCCGCGATCAGCCGGTCGACCTGGCGGTCGTCCACGCCTTCCAGCAGCCAGACCAGCGCGTCGGAGGGCGCCGGGCCGTCGGCCGCGCGCAGCAGGTCCAGCAGCTCGGGCAGGGTGCCGATCCGCGATCCCGCCGGGAAGATCCCGGTCATCCGGGGCAGCAGCTGGCGCTCCTCGATCCGCAGGTGGGTCTCCAGCCGCGCCGCCAGCTCCTCGACGGCGTACGCGACCGGCCAGCTGCTCGCCGGGTCCCGGGTGGCGATCCGGACCAGGGTGGTGACCCGGGTGAACGAGTGGTCGAGGTTGTGGTGGTCGGACTCCAGCCAGTTGAGCAGCAGGCGCAGTTCGGGCGCGAAGCGGCGCAGCAGCGGCCAGAGGCGGGTGTCCTGCTGCTCGTGGTGGCAGGTGAGCATCGCCGTCAGGAAGTCCCAGTGCCGCTGCAGTGCCTCGGCCCCGGCCAGGTCGTCCGGCTGGAGCAGCCGCAGGGCGTTGGGCAACCGGGCCAGGTCGCGGCGCAGCGCGGCGTGCACGAGTCGCAGACCGGCGAAGGGCATCGGGCCGACGACCGGCTGGACGTCGCGCTCCTGGCCCGACTGGGCGGGGATCTTCGGGGACTCGACGGGCAGCAGGTAGCTGGGCATCGCACTCTCTTCACGACTGGCTGAGACTGGGCCGGTTCGGATCCTGCGACCGCAGCACCCCGACTCGGATCTCCAGGGTGGTGACAGCTCATCAGAATCGAATCAATGTCTGATTGACGTGCAGGTCAGAGCCCTGCCGGGCATTCACGGAGCCTTCGGCGGACCTCGTGCCTTCAGAGGTCAGTTCTAGCCTGCCGGTACGACAACAGCGGTGCCTCACCGGCGGGCACGGGACACCCGGCCGCCTCCCGGGGGCGCCGGGGATCCACTCTACGACCGCCCGCCCGCGAGCGGCCCGGTGCGCGGGTACGCCATGAGCGGATCCGCGGACCGCTCGTGGCGGAGGGTGCCGCCTCCCCTCTCGCACTCCCCCGGCGGACGCGCCGCAGCCCCGGCGCCGCAGAGCGGCACCGGGGCTGCGGGGTGCAACGTTTTTGCGCCCGGGTCGGACGATCAGTCGTTCTCGGGGCCGTCCAGGTTCTTGGTCAGCCATTCGAGCGTGTTGGGGATCATCTTCTTGAAGTCCGAGGTCAGGTGCTTGCCACCCGGCTGCTCGTAGTACTCGATGGTGGTCGGGGCGGCCGCCTTGGCCACCCACTTCTTCACCAGGTTGGTCTCGTACGGCGTCCCGCCGGCGGCGGTGGCGAGCATCTTGACGTCGGCCTTGCTGGTGGCCACCAGCATGTCGGGGCTGTTGGCGAGGCGCTCGGCCTCGTGGCCCCTCCAGAGGTGCGAGTCCGGGTTCCAGTAGCCGTCGATCGGCACGGCCACCTTGTAGAGGTCGGGGTGCTGCAGGGCCAGCTTGGCGCTGCAGAACCCGCCGGTCGAGGCGCCCATCACGCCCCAGCTGTCGCGGCCCTTGAGGGTGCGGAAGTTGGCGCGGACGAAGTCCGGGATGTCCTCGGCCATCCAGGTCCCCATCTTCGGCTGGCCCGGGATGTCGCTGCAGTCGAAGGCGTTGTTCTCGTCGCTGATCAGGTTCTGCACCGGCATGATCATGATGAACGGGTGCGCCTTGCCCTGCTTGACGAGGTCGGCGTCCTCGGCCTGGATCGGCAGCTGGTTGTCCGTCCAGGTGTTGTAGCCGTTGCTCTGGCCGCCCGCGTACAGGGTGAGCACCGGGAAGCCGTAGTTGGCGTACTTCGGGTCGTTGTACTGCGGCGGCAGCCAGACCCAGACCTTGGCGGAGACGCCGGACTTCTTGCCCGTCAGGGTGGTCATCAGGATCGGCCCGGCGGTCGTGTCACGCGCCTTGGTGAAGTTGGTGGCCGGGCCGGTCGGCATCAGCACCTTGGTCGGCTTCGGCGGAGCGCTGCTCACGGGGGCGCTGGGACTGTCGACCGCGGCCGGCTTCCCGTCGACGGCGGGTGCGGTGCTGCTGCCGCCGCCACCACAGGCGGCCAGGGCCCCGGCGAGGGCGAGCGTGGTGGCCGCGACGAGGACGGCGCGGGTACGGGTGGGGTGCGACAGCGGCTGCACGGTGAGTCTCTCCGACCGATCTCACGCCCGGTCGACCGATCCGGGCGGTGGCCCCCTGGCGGGGCCCGTTGTGGTTCGCGGCTGGGGCACGCGAGGTTCCGGCCAACGCGGACACCTGACTGCCGCGGGCGTCCGGTTTCAGCCGACCCCAGGAAGGCGCCACCACTCCGTTCGGAGCAGCGTGCCGTTCACGAATCCTATGACGTGAAACCACCCCTCACAGGTTGCCGGCCGACCGTGGAAACCTCCGTATGCCCGCCGATCAGCGGGGGTTCACCCCCGCCGAAGGTCGGAGTCGTACCCGCGGTGTGCCGCACCCGGACCCGTGATCACCTGCTCCACACCGAAAACGCCCACCTCGCTGCCGAGTCGGACACCCGCGGCAGTCTCCCGGCCGTCGGCGGGCTCCGGCCGACGGCCCGGCGCGGCCGTGACCAGACTCACACCGCCGGCCGGCCCCGGGCCCGGATCCCACCAGCCGGAGCCGCCCGCCGCCGACCGGTCCTTGGACGCTCTTACAGTGCCCCCGGCCGGGCCGATGGGCGATCATGAGGGCGTCTGCACAGCCTGCGGAACCCGAGGAGCACGCCATGAACGCCAGCCCCGCCCCCCTTGCCGCGCCGGGCCAGGTCGCCGTCGTCACCGGAGCGGGCACGGGTGTCGGGCGGGCCGTGGCGCTGGAGCTGGCGGCGGCGGGCTGGCGCGTCGTGCTGGCCGGCCGCCGGGCCGAGCCGCTGCACGGGACCGCGGCACTCGCGGGGCGGCCCGCCGCCGTCGTCCCGACCGACGTGACCGACCCGGCGGCCGTGGACGCGCTCTTCGACGAGACGGCGGCCCGCTTCGGCCGGCTCGACCTGCTGTTCAACAACGCCGGGACGTTCGGCGCCCCCGTGCCGGTCGAGGAGCTCTCGTACGCGGACTGGCGGGCGGTGGTGGACCTCAACCTGACCGGCGCCTTCCTCTGCGCCCAGGCGGCCTTCCGCCTGATGAAGGACCAGCACCCGCAGGGCGGCCGGATCATCAACAACGGTTCGATCTCCGCCCACGTGCCGCGGCCGCACAGCATCGCGTACACCGCCACCAAGCACGCCGTCACCGGGCTCACCAAGTCGCTGTCGCTGGACGGCCGCCCGTACCGGATCGCCTGCGGCCAGATCGACATCGGCAACGCGGCGACGGACATGACCTCCGCGATGAGCACCGGTGTCCGCCAGGCCGACGGCCGGATCGCGGCCGAACCGACGATGGACGTGGCCGACGTCGCGCGGACGGTGCGGCACATGGCGGAGCTGCCGCTGGAGGCCAACGTCCAGTTCGCGACCGTCATGGCGACGACGATGCCCTACATCGGGCGTGGCTGAGGAAAGGCGACCGCTCGACCACGGACAGGGGCGCGTGGGGGGACCTACGCGAGATCGGAAGGCGACGACCTTTCCCCGCGCCCCTGTCCGTGGCTGGTCAGTTGCGCCAGGTGTCGTTGAGCGCCAGCATCCCGTTCGCCGGGACGGTGGCCGTCCGGTTGGCACCGGACTCCCAGGTCACCGAGCCGTCGGCCTCCTTGCGGAGGTACTTGTACTGGAAGGCGGTGCCCGCCGGCATCGTGACGTTCAGCTTCCAGACCGGGTAGCTCGCCGAGGAGAGCAGCAGGGCCTTGCTGGTGTCCCAGCCGCCGAGCGCGGCGTTGTCGCCGACCACGTAGATGTTCTGGCCCGGCACCGTGGTGGCGTTGACCGCGAACGCCGCACCGGCGGTGGCGGACGGCGCGCCGGGGGCACCGACGTACAGCGCGACGGAGTCACCGGCGCCGACCGTCGCGGTGAACGTGCCGTTCGAGCCGACGGTGTACGTGGTGCCGGTGCAGCCGCCGCCCGTCGGGTCGCCGTGCTCGACGTCGCAGTAGCTGCCGGCCGGCAGCGAGGTCTGGAAGGTCTGGGTGACCGGGTAGCTCTCGTGGTTGATCGCCACGTAGCCCTTGGAGCCCCGGCCGAAGCCGATCGCGTTGCCGCCGTCGGACCACCAGTTGGTCACGCCGGTGCCGGAGACGGCGTTGCGGAAGCCGACCATGTTGGCGACGGGCTGCCAGGCGTGCGTGCAGTTCCAGCCGTCGCTGTAGCAGGCGTTGACGGTGCCGCCGCCCGGCGGGCCGTCGTCGTTGCCGGAGAAGGCGTAGCCGGAGTAGACGTTCGGCGAGCCGTAGGGGAAGGCCAGCATGAAGACGTTGGCCAGGGTGTACGTGTTGCCGTACTTGTAGTTCAGGGTCGAGCCGTTGCGCTCGGTGTCCCAGTTGTCGACGAAGGTGCGGGCCTGGCTGCTCGGCAGCAGGCCGGAGCCCCAGTTGGACAGGGAGGCGATGCTGCCGCCGCTGAACGCGCTCTTCAGCCAGGTGCCGGAGCGGAACTCGTCGACGTCGCCGGTGCCGGTGTACTCGGCGGGCTGGATCGGCTCGCCCGCGCCGTAGATGACCTCCTGGACCCAGAAGGCGTTGGGGTTGCTCGTCCTGGCCTTGATGGCGGCGAGGTCGGTGGCGGCGATGTGCTTGGCCGCGTCGATCCGGAAGCCGTCCACGCCGAGGGAGCCCAGGTCGCTCAGGTAGTTGGCGATGGTCTGCTGGACGTACGCGCTGCCGGTGTCGAGGTCGGCGAGGTTGACCAGCTCGCAGTTCTGCACGTTGGAGCGGTCGTCGTAGTTGGTGATCGGCTGCCGGCAGGAGTGGAAGTCCTGGTCCTGGTAGTAGCCGGGGTAGTTGTACTTGGTGTAGTTCGTCCCGCCGGTCCCGGTGCCGGAACCGGCCGTCATGTGGTTGATCACCGCGTCGGCGACCACCTTGACGCCTGCCGCGTGGCAGGTGTTCACCATGTTCTGGAACGAGGTGCGGTCGCCGAGCCGCCCGGCGATCCGGTAGCTGACCGGCTGGTAGGAGGTCCACCACTGCGGACCCTGGATGTGCTCCTCGGCCGGGGAGACCTCGACGTAGCCGTAGCCCTTGGGGCCGAGGGTGTCGGTGCAGGCCTTGGCGACGGAGTCGAACTTCCACTCGAAGAGAGTGGCGGTGACGTCCTTGCCTCCGGGCGGGGCGGCGCTGGCGGCGGGGGCGAGGGTGAGGCCGGTGCCTATCGAGAGCAGCAGGGCGGCGGACGCGCTCAGCGCGCCGACCGCGCGGGCGCGCCGACGGGTGGGGGAATCGGTGACCACAGTGTCTCCAGGGGGCTGGGGTGGCAGCCTGCTACGCCCGTGGACGTGGGGGTGGCACGGGCGGTCAGCGTTACACCTGAGTAGCTTGCTGCAAGAAGATTGAAACTTGCAGGAAACTTTCAGTGCGCTGAATTTATGAGCAGGCCCACACCGCGTCAAGGGTCCCGAAGGCAACGGTTGGATGTCGGCGAAATCCGCGTGATACCTGTGGGCGGCCCACCGCATCTAGTACCGGTGACGTCATCACCAGCACCGATCACACAGGGGACCACCGGATGGACAAGGCACTCGGCTTCGAGGAGTTCGCGAGCACCAGGGCTCGGCGGCTCTTCCAGGTCGCGTACCTGATGTGCGGGGACTGGCATCAGGCGCAGGACCTCGTCCAGACGACGCTGGCCAAGATGTTCTCGGTCTGGGGACGTCTGCGGCGCGGCCGGGACGAACCCGGTCTGGACGCGTACGCCCGCAAGGTACTACTGCGCACCTACCTGTCGCAGAAGCGGCTGCGGCGCTCGTCGGAGATCGTCACGGACGAGCTGCCCGAGCCCGCCACCGCCGACGACGGCAGTGATCTGCGGCTCACCCTGGCCAGTGCGCTGGCCCAGCTGCCGCCACGGAACCGGGCCGTGGTGGTCCTGCGCTACCTGGAGGACCACTCGATAGAGGCGGTGGCCGACATGCTCGGCGTCTCGGCGGGCGCGGTGAAGAGCCTGAACACCCGCTCGCTGG
The DNA here is from genome assembly GCF_039529945.1 of Kitasatospora kazusensis. NCBI lineage: Bacteria > Bacillati > Actinomycetota > Actinomycetes > Kitasatosporales > Streptomycetaceae > Kitasatospora > Kitasatospora kazusensis. The sequence goes on from NZ_BAAANT010000016.1 coordinate 52,327, forward strand.
CCATGCTCCGGGAGACCCTCGGCACGGACCGCGAACTCCTCTTCCGTCGCTGACCCCGCCACCGGCACGCCCGCAGCCCCGACCCGAAGCCGACCGACGAGGAACCCGGCCATGGACCTGGAACACGAACTGACCCGCATGCTCGAAGAGAGCACCGACCGGCTGAGCCCGCCGGTCCACACCATCGTCGCCGAGGCCGACCGGCGCGGGCGCAGGCTCCGCCGGCGCCGGCGCGCGCAGATCGGCGGGTCGGCCGTCGCGCTGGCGGCGCTGGTCTGCACCGGTACCGCGCTGGGCCTGCACCCGGCCGTCGGCCCGACGCTCAACGTCAGCTCCTCCGCGAGCGGCACCGTACCGGTCACCGGCGCGGCGATGCTGCAGACCCTCGCCGACCTGCTGCCGCCCGGTGCCACCCTGAAGAACTTCCGCTCCGGACCGCCACTGGGCCCGCAGGCCGACTCCGTCCGCTTCACGGTGGACTACCTCGACGGGCACGGCGGCCCGGCCACCATCACCGTCTCCGTGCAGCGGACGAACGGGCAGCCCGGGGCGCTCGACTGCGACCCGATGCTCCGGCTGCCGGCCGGGCCCCGCCCGGCCGGTGCCGATCCCGTGGCCTGCACGGCGGACCACCTGCCGGACGGCGCCGACCGGCAGACCCTGGTCGGCCAGGCCGTGCCGGCCGGTCTCGTCTACCAGGAGCAGGTCCGGGTGCAGCGGCCGGACGGCGTGGCGGTGCAGTTCGCGGTGGCGAACGGCGTCCTGCCCACCGCGGTCGTCGGCGGGACCAACGGCCTCATGACCCGGGCCCGGCCGCCGCTGACGGTCGAGCAGGCCCAGGCCATCGCGCAGAGCCCGTCCTGGCAGCTCCAGGTGCCCGGCGCCCTCACGGCCCGGGGGGCCGAGCTGGCCGGGCGGGTGGCGGCCCCGACGTCCTAGGCCGGGGGTCCAGGGCCGGGAAACAGGCCCAGGAACCAGGGCCGGGAAACAGGCCCGGGAACCAGGGCCAGGAACCAGGGCCGGGAACCGCTGCCGGGACGGCGTCCCCGCACGCGACGGGGCCCGGCAGCCGCGGCTGCCGGGCCCTGCTCACACGTTCAGCGTCAGCTGGTGCTGATCGCCGTGTCGTCGATCACGAAGCTCGTCTGCAGCGAGGAGTCCTCGGTGCCGGTGAACTTCAGGGTGACCGTCTGGCCCGCGTAGGCCGAGAGGTCGAAGGTGCGCTGCTGGTAGCCGGCGGCCGCGTCCGCGTTGGAGTAGGTCTTCAGCGCGGTGCCGTTCACCGTCACGGCCAGCTTGTCGTAGGCCGTGGTGCCGGTCTCGGCGGTGTCGATGTGCAGCCAGAAGCTCAGGCTCGCCTTGCAGCCGGCCGGGATGGTCACCGTCTGGGAGAGGGTGTCCGTGTGGGTGGAGCCGTAGCCGTCCATCCACGCCTTCCAGGAACCGCCGTGCGCGGCCTGGCCGGAGGAGTTGTCGACGACGCCCGAGGAGGCCGTCCACGGAGCGGCGGTGCCGGTCTCGAAGCCGGCGTTGCCGAGCAGCTGGGCCGGGGTGCAGCCGCCGCCACCGCCGCCGCTGACCGTCCAGGTGAAGCTGGTGGTGCCGGACTTGTTGGCGGTGTCCTTGGCGGTGACGACCACGTTGAACGTGCCGGCGGCCGTCGCGGTGCCGGTGATCTTGCCGGTCGAGCTGATCGACAGGCCGGTCGGCAGGCCGGTGGCCGAGTAGGTCAGCGCGCCGGTGCCGCCGGTGGCGGAGATCTGCAGGCTGGCCGTGCCGTTCAGCGCGGTGCTCTGGTTGCCCGGGTTGGTGACGGTGACGCCGCCGGTCGGGACGGAGCCGACGTTGACGCCCGCCCAGGCGGTGGCGACCGCGTTGTACTCGGCGCCGTTCGCGCCGTACAGGTCGGAGGCCGCGCTGAGGGTCGCGGTGCGGGCGGCCGCGTAGTCGGTGGTGGAGGTGAAGTACGTGGTCAGCGCGCGGTACCAGATCTGCGCGGCCTTGTCCCGGCCGATGCCGGTGACGGCGATGTTGTTGACCGTCGGGCTGTTGTAGTTCACGCCGTTGACGGTCTTCGCACCGCTGCCCTCGGACAGCAGGTAGAAGAAGTGGTTGGCGACGCCCGAGGAGTAGTGGACGTCGAGGTTGCCCACGCCCGAGGACCAGGAGTCGGCCGAGTTGCCGTCCTTGGAGGGCTGGTCCATGTAACGGAGCGGCGTGCCGTTGCCGTTGAGGTCGATCAGCTCGCCGATCAGGTAGTCCGGGTTGTCCGCGGGCAGGTTCGCGTAGAACTCCACCATCGTGCCCATGATGTCCGAGGTGGCCTCGTTGAGGCCGCCGGACTCACCGGAGTAGTTCAGGCCGGCCGTGGCGGCGGTGACGCCGTGGCTCATCTCGTGGCCCGAGACGTCGATCTCGGTCAGCGGGTGGGTGTTGCCCGAGCCGTCGCCGTAGGTCATGCAGAAGCAGGTGTCGTCCCAGAACGCGTTGGTGTAGTTGGTGTCGTAGTGCACCCGGCTGAAGGCACCGACACCGTCGTTGCGGATGCCGCTGCGGTTGAAGGTGTTCTTGTAGAAGTCCCAGGTGGCCGAGGCGCCGTAGTGGGCGTCGACGGCGGCCGACTCGCCGTTGCTGGCGAGGCCGTTGCCCCAGGTGTCGGTGGACTTGCTGTAGAGCGTGCCGTTGCCGGACGTCCCGTTGGCCATGTTGGTGGTGTACTGCCCGCCGCGCGTGGCGTCCTTCAGCGAGTACGTCGAACCCGACAGCGTGGTGCCCAGGTTGACGCTGCCGACGAAGACGCCCTTGCCGGTGCCCGTGTCGGTCTCGATGCCCTCGACCTTGCTCAGCACCACGCCGGTCTTGGCGTCGGTGACCACGTGCAGCTGGCTCGGGGTGCCGTCGGGCTGCTTGCCGGAGACGACCGTCTCCCAGGCCAGGGTCGGGGCGCCCTTGGCGGCCCAGACGACCAGGCGCGGGGCGGTGGCGACCTTGGAGCCGGCCTCGGTGGCCATCGCGGCGGCCGCGGCCTTCGGGGCGGCCAGTGCCGGGGTGATGCTCAGGCCGGTCAGCGAAGCGGTGCTGGCGCGGTCCACGCTCTTGGTGGCGCCGGCCGCGGTCTGGTGGACCACCAGGTCGCCGCCGATCACCGGCAGGCCGCCGTAGGTACGCTCGTAGCGCAGGTGGCGGGTGCCGTTCGCATCGACCATCGCGTCCTTGACGACCAGCTTCTCCTGGCTGCCGAGGCCCAGCGACTGGGCTATCGACGCGCTCCGCTGGGTGGCGTCGGAGAACAGCTGGGCCCGGCCGGCCAGAGCCTGCTGTGCGGCGGGGGCGGTCGGCGCGGCGTTCGCGACGAACGGGACTGCGGTCACCAGCAGAGCGGTCGTGGTCGCCAGGGCGGCCATCGTCACCCGGGCTTGGCTGTAACGGGACATGCAGACTCCTTGTCCGACCGGTCGCGGGGTTCACGAGCGGTGGAGAGAACCTGGCCGCGGGGTTGCGGCGCAGCGGGGGCCCCTGGCGCTGGTGGGCGGAGGGGTGCGGTGCAACAGGCGCTGAACATGCGCGGGACAGCTGCACCGGGGGGTGGGGGACCCTCTCATCTGCAGCCGGGGGAATCGTGGCAGCAAACGACCCACCGGTGACAGATGCATGCCATGGATTGGCCAATAAGCGTTCACCGCACGGCAAAGAAGACCAAGGGTCAGGTCAAGTCCGGACCAAGGTCGTTCCGCTTCCCGGCAACTTCGGTTCCCAGTGGCACCGGAGGGCTCTCATCCGGCCCGACCAGCAGTTGGGCGGGGTTGACCCGGTCTTGACCGGATGCCGGGGCCGCGCGCGCTGCGCGGACGAACTGTCACAGCGTCAGCCGCCTTGTCCATGTCACACCCTCTCGGACACGACCGATCGATTCCGGCCATCCGGCACAGGAGCCGTGACGCCCGCAGGGGCCCCGCCGGTCGGCGGGGCCCCTGCGGGGTGTTACGGGAGCGTGTCGGCGCCCGTCGCGGGTACGGGTCAGTTCTGGACGAAGACCGCCACCGTCCGGGCCGGCACCGTGAAGCTCCCGGTGGCGGCGTCGAAGGCGGACTGCTCCACCACCGGGTCGGCGCCGGCCGCCTGCACCGGGTGCAGGCTCTGCCGCGTCCCGGCCAGACCCGCGACGGTCTGCGTCTGCGCGGCCGGGGTGGCGTTGAAGACCACCGTGAGCCCCTTCTCCGCGCCGGGCAGGCCCGTCCCGTCCAGGTGCAGCGTGATCACCCCGGGGGTCTCCCCCGCCGTGCCGGAGAGCGGGTACGAGAGCCGCTGCTGCACCTCGGCGGCGCTGCTCAGCGCGAACAGCGGCGAGGACTGCCTGATCCGCAGGAACTGCTGGTACTGCGTGGTGGTGGCGTCGGTCTGCGCACAGCCCATCGTCAGCTGCGGGTTCGCCAGCAGCTGTTGGGCGGCCGGCCACATCGACTTGTTGTCCGCCGCCATCGGCAGGCCGTGGCCCCAGCCGGTGCCCTGGGTGCAGTCCCAGTGGATCGCGTTGAACCAGTCACCCGAGTCGAAGGAGTTCGAGTCCAGCGACTTCGAGCGCAGCAGGTCGCTCCCGGCCACCGCGAATCCCGGGCCCTGGGCCAGCGCGGTGAGCGAGAGGCCGAGCGCCTGCATCCTGGCCCGGTCGGCGGGCGCGGTGCCGGCCGGGAGCTTGTAGGCGAGCGCGTCGAACAGGTCGGTGTTGTCGTGCGCGTCGACGTACTCGACCGCCTCGCCGGGGTTCGCCGCGTAGCCGGTGGGCGAGCCGTTGTAGTCGACTCCCGCGCCGGTGACGGCCTTTCCGGAGCTGTCGGTGAACGAGTACCCCGCCAGGTTGCCGGTCAGGCCGACCTTCAACTGGTCCATCTGGTGCAGCAGTACGGCCTTCTGCTGGTCCGGGGTGCCGTTGGCCGCCGACCCGTTGGGGTCGGTGTAGAGCCCCGAGGCGAAGCCCTGCTGCGGCGCGGAGGAGAGCATGAAGTTGCCGCCGCGCGCGGCGTCCCGGACGCGGTCGTTGAAGGTCGCGATGCCGGTGCCCGCCATGTTCGCCTGCGTGGCCTGCACGAACCGGGCGTTGTTCGCGACGACGCCGAAGTTCCAGCCCTCGCCGTAGAGGAAGACGTCCTTGCCGTCCACCCCGTCCTTGGCCTTCGTCAGCCCGCGCAGCGCCGACTGGACGTCCAGCATGGTCGACTTGGGGTCGATGCCCATCAGGTCGAAGCGGAAGCCGTCCACCTTGTACTGCCGGGCCCAGGTGACGACGGAGTCGACCACCAGCTTGTTCATCATGGCGTGCTCGGGCGCGGTGTCCGCGCAGCAGCTGTCGGTGGTGACCTTGCCGTCGTCGCTCAGCCGCTGGTAGTAGCCGGGCACGACCTGGTCGAGCACCGAGTGGTCCGCCTGGCCGCTCGCGGCGGTGTGGTTGTAGACCACGTCCAGCACGACCCGCAGCCCGGCCGCGTGCATCGCCTCGACCATCTGCCGGAACTGCACCGTCCGCGCGGTGCCCGTCGGATCGGTGGCGTACGCGCCCTCAGGCACGGTGTAGTGCAGCGGGTCGTAGCCCCAGTTGTACGCGTCCTGGGCCTGGACGGCCGCCACGCACTCCTGCTGCTTGTCGCTGTCCGGCGGCAGCGAGGCGAGGTCGCAGGCGGGCAGCTTCTGGTCGGCGGCCGGCGGGACGGAGGCGATGTCGAAGGTCGGCAGCAGGTGGACGGTGGTGATCCCGGCCTTGGCCAGCGCCCGCAGGTGCTGCATCCCGGCCGAGCCGGACTCGGTGAAGGCGAGGTAGGTGCCGCGCTCGGCGGCGGGCACGGTGGTGTCGGCCGCCGAGAAGTCCCGGACGTGCAGCTCCTGGATCTGCTGCTTCACCGCCGGGATCGCCTGCGGCGCCTGCTGCTGGTCCCAGCCGGCCGGCTTGGTGGCACCGGCCGCCAGGTCGGCCACCAGGCTGCGCTTCGAGTCGGGCGAGAGCGCGACCGAGTACGGGTCGCTGACCAGGTTGGTGACCAGCTGCTGGACGCTCGGCGCCCACACCTTGACCTGGTACAGGTAGTACTTGCCGGACAGCTGCCCGGTGTCCAGGGTCAGCGACCACACGCCGCTCGCCTCGTCACGCCGCAGCGGGACCGCCTTCGGGGTGCCGCCGGTCGCCGTGTCGAAGAGCTGGACGGAGACCTCGGCGGCCGTGGGCGCCCAGAGCGACAGGGTGACCCGGCCGTTCCGGTAGACCGGGCCGAGCTTGGCCGCGGCCGCCTTGGCCGCGTAGAGGTCGTCCAGCGCGCCCGGGATCTGCACGCCGGTCGCCGCGAGCACGGCGCCGCTCGGCAGGTGCTCGGTGAAGACCAGCTGGCTGCGGAGCGCCTGGGTGGTCCGCGCGGTGTCGCGGGGGTCCACGGTGAAGGCGCGGTAGCCCGCGAGGTTCGGGTACTTGGCCTTCTGCGCGGCCGTCAGGGCGCCGGGGTTGAGCCGGATCCAGTGGCCGGGCCTGCTGAGCGCGCCCTTGTCGACGGTGATCCCGCCGGCCGGGTCGTAGACCAGCTGCGCGCTGGTGCCGCCGGCCAGCGAGCCGTCGGAGGCGCCGTAGCCGGCGGGCACCACCACGGTCTTCGCGTCGATCCACTGCGCCTTGGCGGTGGAGAGGTCGAGCTGCGCGGAGCTGCCGGACGGCTCCGGCAGCAGGTAGTCCTGCTGCCCGCCGAGGATCCAGATCTCCCGGCCGCTGGTGGCGAAGTCGAGCGACTGGTCGTTCGGCAGGTCCTTGTCGTTGCCGTTGTGCAGGATGTAGCTGAGGCTGGTCGCCCCGGCCGCGAGCGGCACCTCGAAGACGTCGCCGAAGCCGTCCCGGCGGGCCGGCTGGAGCGGCTTGCCCCAGTCGGTGGGCGTCGCGGCGCCCGTCCAGTCGTGCAGGCCCCAGCCGTCGTAGTTCCCGTCCGCGCGGTGGTAGTGGATCACCGCCGTACCGGCGGGGACGGGTGCGGCCGGGTCGGGGTCGGTGCTGTGGACGGCCGGGTCGCCCTCCTTGAGCCAGATCTCACCGGTGCTGCCGATGTCGATGTGGCGGTCGGCGTCGACGTCCTTGGTGCCGTTGTTCTCCACGAGGAAGCCGAGGTCGGCGGCGCCGTCCTTCAACTTGACGTAGGCGAAGGCCCCGTACGCGTCCCGGCCGGTGAACCCGTGCCCGGCGGGCCAGTTGGTCTGCTCGCCGTCGGCGAGGTCGCCCCAGGCGTAGAGGTTCCAGCCGTCGTAGTCGCCGTTCTTCCGCTGGTAGTGCACCACCGCGTACGGGCGCGAGGTGGTGGTCGGCACCGGCTTCGGATCCGGGGTGCCGGTGGTGAAACCGCCCGCGACGGACCGCAGTTGGCCGCCGGAGGCCTGCACCACGGCCTTGTAGCGGACGACGGTGCCGGGCGCGACGGTGCTCAGGTCCTGGGTCACCTGGTACGTCCCGTCGTCGGCCGTCCCGAGCCGCTGCCAGGGCCCGTTGCCGATCTGCGCGGCGAAGGAGACCCGGTCGAATCCGCCGCCGGGGACGTCCGCGCCGACGGTGACCGTGCCGGTCGCGCCGTCCGCCGGTGCCCGCAGGGCGAGTTGCGGGGCGGCGGTGGTCTTCGCCAGTTTCCCGGCGGCCTTGAACACCACCGAGGAGAGCGGCGGCACGGTGACGGTCAGCTTCTTGTCCGCGCCGCTGGTGGCGGACGGACCGGCCTGCGGGTACAGCTGGTCGAAGCCCATCCCGGCCGAGAAGGTGTCGAGCGGGACGGTCTTGGCGTCGGTGGAGTTGTTCACCGCGACGACGTACTCGACCTGCTGCTTGGCGTCGATCCGGGAGAACGCGTACACGCCCGGCCCGTCCGCCGCGTACCGCTCGACCTGCGCGCCGTCGGCGAGCGCCGGGTTGGCCTGCCGCAGCTTGGCCAGCGTGGATATGCCCTGGTAGAGCGCGCCGTCCTGGCCGTAGCGGTCGGCGGAGCCGGGGGCGGAGCCGATCACGTTGTCGCTGTTGTACGAGGGCGTCTGCGAGGCGAACATGTCCTGCCGGGCGTCCTTGTCGCCGCCCGCGCCGGTGAAGCCCTGCTCGTCGCCGTAGTAGACCACCGGCTGCCCGCGCGTCAGGAACTGGAGCTCGTTGCCGAGCCGGTCCTTCTTCAGCAGGGTGGCCTGGTCGGCCCCCGGGTTGTCGCTCTGCAGGAAGCTGCCGAACCGGCCCATGTCGTGGTTGCCGAGGAAGGTCGGCAGCTCGTACGCGTTGGTGTCGGCGGTGGTGTAGCGGTAGTCCTGCGCGTACACCGCCGAGAGGGCCTTGGCGGAGCCGTTCTGCGAGACGAAGGTCCGGGCGCCCTGCTGGAACGGGAAGTCCAGGGTGGCCTGGAGCTTGCCCTGGGTCACGTAGGGCGCGGTGACCGTCGGGTCGGCGGCGTAGACCTCGCCGAACATGAAGAAGTTCTTGTTGCCCTGCTGGGCCGCGAACCGCTTGAGCGAGGGCGCCCACTGCCGCCAGAACGCCATGTCGACGTTCTTGACGGTGTCGATCCGGAAGCCGTCGACCCCGGTCTGCGCCACCCAGTCCTGGTAGACCTTCTCGAAGCCCTTCACCACCGCCGGGTTCTGGGTGTCCAGGTCGTCCAGGCCGGAGAAGTCGCCCTCGGTGCCGGACTCGCCCGCGAAGGTCGAGTTGCCCCGGTTGTGGTAGAGCGAGGTGTCGTTGAGCCAGGCCGGGGTCTTCGCGGCGGCGTCCGCCGGGGTGCGCAGGACCGGGGTGTACGGGAACGAGTCCGGGGTGAGCTTCGGCCACCTGCCGCCCGCGTTCGCCAGGGCGGTCTCGTCGACCGGGTTCCCGTCCGCGTCGAGCGTCGGGTAGGCGCCCGTCGAACGGTAGTCGTAGCTCTGCTGGGCGTAGTCGATGACGTCGGCGGTGTGGTTGGTGATGACGTCGAAGAAGACCTTCATGCCCTTGCCGTGCGCCTTCGCGATCAGCTCCTTGAGCTGCTCGTTGGTGCCGAAGTGCGGGTCGACCTGAGTGAAGTCGGTGATCCAGTAGCCGTGGTAGCCGGCCGAGGCGGCGGCGCCGGTGCCCTGCACCGGCTTGTTCTTGAAGATCGGGGCCAGCCAGATCGCGGTGGTGCCCAGACCCTGGATGTAGTCCAGCCTGTCGATCAGGCCCGCCAGGTCGCCACCGTGGTAGAAGCCCTTGTCGGTGGGATCGAGGCCGTTGTCCATCCGCGAGCCGGTGATGCCACCGGTGTCGTTGCCGGTGTCGCCGTTGGCGAACCGGTCCGGAAGGACGAAGTAGAACTGCTCCCTGGTGAGGTCGTGCCGGGCCGCCGAGGACGCCAGGGCGGCGTCCGAGGGCGGGGGCGGCGGCGCGGCGGCGGCGGCCATCGGGGCCGATCCCAGCGTGGCCGCGAGCAGCGGAACGGCGAGCAGCACGGCCGAGCGGCCGGATCTGCGACGGGGGGTGGTGCTCCGTGGGCGGCGGGGCGGCACTTCGGCCACTTAAGGCTCCCTTGAGGCGGCTCGTCGACGTTGAGTGGCGTGGACGCTAGTGGCTGCAAGAAGTTTCAGCAAGATGCCGAAAACGTTGCAATCAAGGTCTTCACCGAACCGTTGCGAAGCGGGCCGGGACGGCCGGGGGACGGAGCGGAGGGGGTCGCCTCGACCGGTGGTCTGCGAACGAGTCACAATGGACTTCATGCCCACCTCCGGTACCCACCCCCTCACGCTTTTGGGGGACAGCTGGTGACGAATCCCCTACCGCAGGATGAGCAGGCGGCCACGAACCGTCTGGCAGACTTCTCGTCCATGGGGGAACCGACCGAGATCCGTAACGCGAGCGCAGACCGCGCCGCCGCGGCTCGCGGGTCTGGTTCCGTCCCGGGCGAGGGCCGTACGGTCCACCGGCCCGGCGGAGCCACCCGCGCCGCCCAGACGCCTGCCGCCGCGCTGCGCAGCCGTGTCCGCGAACAACGCCGGACGCCGCTCAGACCTCGGCTCTGGTTCGAGCTGGCCCTGATCGGCTTCAGCTACCTGATCTACTCGATGGTCCGCAACGCGGTCCCCGAGCAGGAGAAGGCCGCCCAGCAGCACGCGAGCTGGATCTGGCACTTCGAGCAGCACCTCGGCATCGCCGTGGAGCGCTCGGTGAACCACGGGGTCAACTCGGTCGGCTGGCTGATCGTGGGGATGAACTACTACTACGCGACGCTGCACTTCATCGTGACCATCGGCGTGCTCGTGTGGCTCTACCGCTCGCACCCGGGCCGCTACGCGGCGGCACGGTCGGTGCTCTTCGTGACCACCGGGATCGCGCTGGTGGGCTTCTACTTCTTCCCGCTGGCCCCGCCCCGGCTGATGACCGGCGGCAACTTCGTGGACACCGTGTACGTGCACCACACCTGGGGGTCACTGGCCTCCGGCGCGGGCGCACAGGTCTCCAACCAGTTCGCGGCGATGCCCTCGATGCACATCGGCTGGTCGCTCTGGTGCGGCCTGACGATCTTCTTCCTGGCCCGCCGGCCCTGGGTCCGGGCCCTCGGTCTGGCCTACCCGCTGGCCACCCTGATGGTGATCATCTCGACCGCCAACCACTTCTGGATGGACGCGGTCGGCGGCATGGTCTGCCTCGCGGTCGGCTTCACGGCCTCCCGGGCGATCTACCACGTCTGGGTCTACCAGCTCCCCCGGGTCACCGGCGGGGCCGACACCGAAGCCCCGGTCACCGTCCCCGAACAGTGGACCACCCCGGTCGGCGCCACCCGCCACTGACCGGCCCCCACGGGGCACATACAAGGGGCGCGTGGGGGCACCTCCCGGCCGAAGGCTGGGGGAGAACTGCGCGAAACCGGAAGGCACACCGCCGCACCTTCCAACCTCGCGCAGTTCCTCGCGCCCCTTGCATGTGCCTGGTCGAGTGCGAACGTGGCCGTCAGGCCTTCCCGCAATGGCCGGCCCGGGTGCGAACCGGCCGTCAGGCCTTCTCACAGGGCGCGCCGCGAGGCAACCCGTACCGGCTGGCCACCTGGTAGGTGCCCGCATGGGCGGCGTGCAGGACCGTCCAGTCGCCGCCGCCCTCGGTGAGGCAGCTCCCGGTGCCGCCCGCCTCGGCGCCCAGCGAGAGCCACGGGGACCACGGGATCCGCAGCAGGACGGAGCCCGCCTGCGGCACCTCGATGGTGACGGCGGCCGGCCCGGCGAGCTGGACGGTCGCGGGCGGCGCCACCAGCGGCAGTGCGTCCGTGACCCGGTAGAGCTGCCAGTTCGCGTCCTTCCAGACCGGGCTCAGCCAGCTGTGCGGCTCCTGGACGATCCTGGCCTCGTCGACCGCCGCGTCGTCCGGCTGCCCGGCCGGGAGCACCACGAAGCCGACGCCCCAGTACTGGAGCCAGGCGTGGTAGTCGTCCGGGGCGAGGGCGTCCTGGTAGAACAGCGGGTTGCGGGCCACGTCGGCCTGCCGGTTCCAGCCACGGGCCAGGTTGACGTACGGCGCGATGTCGGAGGCCTCGCCGTGGGTGCGCAGCGGCACCACCTCGACCCGGCCCCGGTCGGCGCCGACCCGCCGCAGTTCGTCGATCAGCGGCTGCGGGTGCAGCGCCGTCGCCTGGGCGGGCACGGTGGTGACCAGGTCGCCGATCGGCTTGGTCACCTGCCAGAGCACCCCGGCGCACAGCAGGAGGGCCAGCGCCGCCCGGCGCCGCCGGTCCACCGGCCGGCCGCCGTCCGGGCGGCGGAGCACGGCGGCGAGCAGCACGGTGGGCCCGAAGAGCAGCGGCAGCCGTTCGACGTTGCTGCCGACCGGCGACGGGATCAGCCAGGTCAGTGCCGCTCCGAGGGCGTAGACCGCCGAGCCGGCCCGCAGGACGCGCCACTCGCGCGGCAGCAGCACGGCGGCGCAGGCGGCGCTGACGGCCAGCGGCCAGGCCAGCCACCAGTCGAAGGGCTGCACCCCCTGGAAGGGGAAGAGCAGCGCCGTGCCGCCTATCACCAGCACCGGCCCCGCCGCGAGGGCGTAGGACTCCGACCGGCGGCGGTCGAGGAAGAGCGCGGCCGCCACCACCTCCAGGAACAGCCCGGCCACCGGGCTGGCCGTACTGGCCAGGGCGCCGAGGCCCAGCACCGCGACCAGCCGGGCGCGCTCCCGGCCGGCCGCCGGGAAGAGCAGTGCCACCGCGCCCAGGGCGAACAGGACGCCGAGCGCGAAGGTGACCCGGCCCGAGTAGAGGTCGGCGGAGAGCGCCACGGCCGTCCACAGCGCGAGCGGCAGCGGGCGCGCGGCCCGCACCCGCAGCAGCAGCCAGGCGGCGACCGTCGTGGAGGCCGTCGCGGCCAGCACCCCGGTGGTGCGGACGCCCAGCCAGCCCATCAGGTACGGCGACAGCAGGCTGTAGGACGCGGTGTGCATCCCGCCGTACCAGGACAGGTTGTACGCCGAGTCGGGGTTCTGCCGGATGAAGTCCGTCCACGCGTACTGCGCCGCGAGGTCCCCCGAGTCCCTGGCCAGGAACAGGGCCCACAGCACGTTGAGTACGGCGGCGAGCGCGGTGGCGGCGGTCAGCGGGTCGCGCAGACCCCCCAGGCCCAGTCCCAGCCGGGGTCGTTCGCCCGCAGCGGGCTTCGCCCATCCCCAGGTGGCCATACGGTCTCTCTCTGCCTGGACCGGGCTGGATCGGGCTGGTCCGGGCTCGGAAGCACCCACCCGGGCCGGCGCGGTCGTCCATGATCGACGGGATGGCTTCGAGCCTACCGGGCCTACACGACGTCAGGTCGGAGTTTCGCACACCTGTCTTTCGGCGGCCCGGGCAGGTCACCCGACAGGCCCTGGGGTCCTCACGGCCCGTAGAAGATCCGCTCCACCACCGCGCGGGCCCGGCGGGTGGTCCGGCGGTAGTCGTCCACCAGCTCGCCGGAGTGCCCGGCGCCGTAGCCCAGGTAGCGCGCCACCCCGGCCAGCTCGCGGGCGTCGCCGGGGAAGCTGTCGCCCGGACGGCCGCGTACCAGCATCACCGCGCTGCGCACCCGGGAGGCCAGCTGCCAGGCCGCGTCCAGCACGGCCGCGTCCTCCGCCTCGACCAGCCCCGCGTCGGCGGCGGCGGCAAGCGCGGCCCTGGTCCTGGTGGTCCGCAGGCCGGGCAGCTCGTGCCCGTGCTGGAGCTGGAGCAGCTGGACCGTCCACTCGACGTCCGCCAGGCCGCCCCGCCCTATCTTGGTGTGGGTGGTCGGGTCGGCCCCGCGCGGCAGCCGCTCGGACTCGACCCGGGCCTTGATCCGGCGGATCTCCATCAGGTCCCGCTCCGGCACCCCGGTGCCCGGGTAGCGCAGCGGGTCGATCAGCGCGCGGAACCGCTCGCCCAGCTCGGCGTCGCCCGCCACCGGCTCGGCGCGCAGCAGCGCCTGGCTCTCCCAGACGTGCGACCAGCGCCGGTAGTACGCCTGGTACGAGGCCAGGGTGCGCACCAGCGGACCCTGCCGGCCCTCCGGGCGGAGGTCGGCGTCGATCAGCAGCGGCGGCTCGGGCGAGGGGGCGGAGAGCAGGGTGCGGAGCCGGTTGCAGACGGCCTGGGCGGCGCGGGCGGCGTCCGCTTCGAGCGAGCCGAGCACCGGCTCGTGGACGAAGAGCACGTCCGCGTCGGAGCCGTAGCCGAGCTCGCGCCCGCCGAACCGGCCCATCGCGATCACGGCCAGCCGGGTGGGCAGGTCGCCGTGCTCGCTCTCCCACGCGGCGACACAGGCCCGCAGCGCGCCCTGCAGGGTGGCCGCGTTCAGGGCGGTCAGGGCCTCCCCCGCCGCGTCCAGCGCGGCGCCCGGCTCGTCGCCGAGGCGGCCGAGCACGTCGGCGGCGGCGGTGCGGAACAGCTCCCGGCGGCGTACCGACCGGGCCGCGGCCACCCCGGCCTCGGCGGATCCGGCCCGGCCGACGGCGGAGAGGATCTCCTGCTCCAGCGCGGCCCGCCCGCGCGGGGCGAGGCCGTTCGGGTCGCCGAGCATGGCGACCGCCTCCGGCGCGCGGAGCAGCAGGTCGGGGGCGAGCCGCCCGGCGGAGAGCACCCGGGCGAGCTGTTCGGCCGCGGCGCTCTCGTCCCGCAGCAGGCGCAGGTACCAGGGGGTGCGGCCGAGCGCGTCGGAGACCTGGCGGAAGCCCAGCAGCCCGGCGTCCGGGTCGGCCGAGTCGGCGAACCAGCCGAGCAGCACCGGCAGCAGCGTGCGCTGGATGGCGGCCTTGCGGCTGACACCGGAGGCGAGCGCGGTCAGGTGCCGCAGCGCACCGGCCGGGTCGGCGTAGCCGAGCGCCTCCAGCCGCTCCTTGGCGGCCTGCGGGCTGAGCCGGGTGGCGGGCAGCGGCAGCTCGGCGACGGCGTCCAGCAGCGGCCGGTAGAACAGCTTCTCGTGCAACCGCCGGACCTCGACGGCGTGCCGCTTCCACTCCCGCTGCAGCGCGGCGACCGGGTCGGCCCGGGTGTCGTCGTTGATCAGCCCGGACAGCGAGCGGGCCAGCCGGCGCAGCTCGGCGTCCTCGCGCGGCATCAGGTGGGTGCGGCGCAGCCGGTACAGCTGGATGTGGTGTTCGAGGGTGCGCAGGAAGCGGTACGCGGCCTCCAGCGAGGCCGCGTCGGCACGGCCGACGTAGCCGCCGTCGCTCAGCGCGGCCAGGGCTTCGAGGGTGTTGCCGCTGCGCAGGCGGTCGTCGGTGCGGCCGTGCACCAGTTGCAGCATCTGGACGGAGAACTCGACGTCGCGCAGCCCGCCGGGCCCGAGCTTGAGCTGCCGGTCCAGCTCGGTGGCCGGGATGGAGTCCACCACCCGGCGACGCATCTGCTGCACGTCGGCGACGAAGTTCTCCCGCTCGGCGGCCTGCCAGACCAGCGGCCCGGTGGCCTCGGTGTACGCGGCGCCGAGTTCGGCGTCGCCGGCCACCGGCCGGGCCTTGAGCAGCGCCTGGAACTCCCAGGTCTTGGCCCAGCGCTGGTAGTACGCCAGATGGCTGGCGAGGGTGCGGACCAGCGGCCCGTTCCGGCCCTCGGGGCGGAGGTTGGCGTCCACCGGCCAGATGGTGCCCTCGCCGGTGGTGTCCGAGCACAGCCGCATCATCCGGGCCGCGAGCCGGGTGGCGGCCTGCACCGCCGGGTGCTCCTCGGAGCCCTCCCGGGCCTCGGCCACGAAGACCACGTCCACGTCGGAGACGTAGTTGAGCTCCCGCCCACCGCACTTGCCCATCGCGATCACGGCCAGCCGGCAGAGCCCGGCCGCCGCAGGGTCCTCGCCGACGGCGATGTCGAGCGCCGTCTGCAGGGTGGCTCCCGCCAGGTCGGCGAGCTCGGCGGCGGTCTGCGGCAGGTCGGTGGTGCCGCTGAGGTCGCGGGCCGCGATGGCCAGCAGGCAGCGTCGGTAGGCGACGCGCAGCGCGTCGGCCCGGTCGCCGTTGCCGTGGCCGTTGCCGTTGCCGTTGCCGTTGCCGAACACCCGGGTGTGCAGCTGGCGGCGGAAGTCCTCCGGGCCCGGGTGGATGTCGCGCACCTCGAAGGTGACCAGGGTGTGCCAGTCCCGGGGGTACCGGGCCAGGTGGTCGCCGAGTGCGGTGGAGGCTCCGAGCACGCCGAGCAGACGGTCGCGGAGCGGCTTGGAGCTGGTCAGGGTGTCCCGCAGGGTGTGCCGTTCGGGCTCGTCGAGCGCCTCCAGCAGCCGGGCCAGCCCGAACAGCGCGAGGTCCGGGTCGGCCGTGGCACCCAGCGCGTCCAGCAGCACGGGATCGGTGGCGAGCCCGTGCAGCCCAGGCCCGTCCAGCAGCCGCACGGCGGCCTCCGGATCGGTGAAACCACGCCGGACCAGCCTTATCTCCGGCCTGCTGGTCCGGTTACCCGTCCGTTCCTCCACTGCGATCCGCCCCTCCGCCGCGTGAGATGCCGCCCTCTCAGCAGGTTACGTTCCCACCCCGGGCCACGCCCGCGTTTGCCCTCGGGGCACCGAGAGCAGGGCCGCGGAACTGTTACAGCTCAGAGCAACCACAACAGGGGCGCGGGGAACTGCGCGCGCAACCGTGCACCTCCGTAGAGCCCTGGTCGCGCAGTTCCCCGCGCCCCTATGGGTACCCCGTCCTGAACGGTGAACCCCGACCGCCCCGGAGGGGAATCCTCAGTAGGGCTGGACCAGGACGTGCGCCGCGCCCGGGATGCCGGTCTTGAGGAGGGTGTCCTCGTCGGGGGTGGTGGGGGTGCCGGTCTCCTGCTTGAGGACCGCGCGGGAGAGGGCCTGGACCCACATCGCGCGGGGGCGGCGACGGGCCTCCCACGCGGCGAGCGCGGTGGGGACGTCCGGCTCGGCGTCCAGGGTGAGGGCGAGGACGAGGGCGTCCTCGCAGGCCATCGCCGCACCCTGGGCGAGGTGCGGGGTGCTCGCGTGGGCGGCGTCGCCGGCCAGCACGACCCGGCCGACGTGCCAGGGCTCCTCGACGGTGACCTGGGAGATCCGGGAGTGGACCACGGCGGCGGGGTCGGTGACGTGGACGAGTGCGTCGGCCACCGGACCGCCGAAGGCCGTGAGCCGTTCGGCGAGCTGCCGGTGGGCGAGCTGCGGGTCGGGGCGGAAGTCCTCGGACTCGGCGAAGACCGCGCCCAGGTACATCAGTTCCTCGGTGATCGGGGTGAGCAGGGCCTTCGCGGCCTGGTGGCCGGCGCTCATCACCACGCCCCGCACCTCGGGGGCGCGCGGCACGGTGACCCGCCAGTTGGCGAAGCCGGTGTACTCGGGGGTGTAGCGGTCGCCGTACAGGCGGGTGCGCAGCGGCGAGCCGATGCCGTCGAAGCCGACCACCAGGTCCCAGCGGGCGGACGAGCCGTCGGACAGCGTGACGTCCACGCCCTCGCCGTCGTCGGCCAGTGCGGTGATGGTGGTGCCGAAGCGGATCACCGCGCCGGCCGCCGTGGCGGCCCGGCCGAGCAGCTCGGCCAGGGCGGGGCGCGGTATGCCGTTGTTGGCGGGGGCCTCGCCCATCCGGGGCTGCGGGATCTTGGCCAGGACGCCGCCGGCCGGGTCGCAGACGGTCAGCGTGTCCCACGCGAAGCCCGCCGCCAGGCAGTCGTCCAGGACACCGATCCCGTGCATCACGTGCAGGGCGTTGGAGGGCTGGATGATGCCGACGCCGAGGGCGTCCAGCTCCCCCCGCAGCTCGGCGACCTCGACCTGGTGGCCGCGTCCGGCGAGCGCGGTGGCCAGCGTGAGACCGCCGATGCCGCCGCCGTGGATCAGGACGCGCAGGGGTGATGCCATGTCAGTGTCTCCTGGTTCGGGGGGTGTCAGCCGACGGGGGCGGGGCTGGGCATCGGAAGGCTCATCAGGTGGTCGACGAGGGCGAGCAGGACGTCCCGGCCGAACAGCCGCTCCCGGACGTCGCCGACCAGCATCGGCACCTGCGGGTCGAGGTCGAGGGCGGCCCGGATCTCCGCCGGGGAGCGGGTGTTCAGGCCGTGGAAGCAGTTGATCGCCACCACGAACGGGATGTCCCGGCTCTCGAAGAAGTCGATCGAGGCGAAGCTGCTCTCCAGCCGCCGGGTGTCGGCGATCACCACCCCGCCGAGCGCGCCGTTGACCAGGTCGTTCCACATGAACCAGAAGCGCTCCTGGCCCGGTGTGCCGAACAGGTAGACCACCAGCTCGGGGCTGACGGTGATCCGGCCGAAGTCCAGGGCCACCGTGGTGGTGTCCTTCTGGTCGATCCCCGCGAGGTCGTCGACGCCAACGCTGGCCCGGGTCAGGTACTCCTCGGTACGCAGCGGCGCGACCTCGCTGACCGCGCCCACCAGGGTGGTCTTGCCGACACCGAAGCCGCCGGCGATCAGGATCTTGACGGCGGCGGGAGCGGGCTGACCGCCCGTGCTGTGACTGGTTGTCATCTGGCTCAGAGTCTCCGGAGTCCTTCGCGAACGGCCGTCAGCAGGCCGAGGTCTGCACCGCCGGCCGCGCGGGCTACCGACAGTGGGGCACGGGCGAGCAGCAGGCCCTGGGCGACGAGGTCACCGAGCAGGATCTTGGTCACCGAGACCGGCAGGTCCAGGTCGGCGGCGACCTCCGCCACGGCGGCCGGGCGCCGGCAGCGCTCCAGGATGACGCGGTGCTCCGGCTGGAGTCCGCGCCCGCCGGGCCGGAAGGGCCTGCCGTACTCGTCCAGCTCCTGGTGAGTGGTCGTCAGCACGGTGATGAGGGTGAGGTCGTCCCGCTCCGGGGCCGTCCGGCCCCGGGTGATGGTGTACGGGCGGACCATCGTGCCCGCGCCGTCGTCGTCCTCCTCGCCCTCGTCCTCCTCGGCCCAGTACCGGGTCACCCGCGCCCGCCCCGGGCGCCGAAGGCGTCGAAGTCGCCCCGGGCCGGGGTGCTCAGCTTCTGACCGACCTGCTGGACGAGGTTGTGCATCGCCAGGGACATCACCTCGGCGTCGACCTCCTGCGAGGCGACCACGGCCAGGTGGGTGCCCTGGCCCGCCGAGGTGATGAAGAGCCAGAGCTCGGCCAGCTCGACGATCACCTGGTGCACCGTGCCGCCGTCGAAGAGCTGGCCCACGCCGCGCGCCAGGCTCTGCTGCCCGGTGGCGATGGCCGCCAGCCGTTCGGCGTCGGCGCGCTCGATGGTGCGGGAGTGGCTGACCACCAGGCCGTCGTCCGAGAGCAGCACCGCGTGCCTGGTCCCGGCGACCGAGTCGGCCAATCCGTCCAGCAGCCAGTCGAGGTCCTGGTGGGTGGCGGTTGTGCGCGTCATGACCGGTCTTCCGTCGTAGGAGTGGGGGTTTGGTGCCAGGGCTCGTCATCGTGGAACGGGCCCTGGACCGGTGGGGCGGGGAGGTGCTGCCCGGGGAGGCCCTGCTCGGGGAGGTACGCCTCGGGGAGGTACTGCTGCGGCGGGGTGGGCTCGGCGGGCGGCCAGGCCGTCTCCCGGGTCTCCTCGCGGGCTGCCCGGGACCGCCGCTGGAAGGCGCCGATCGCGGCGCCGGCCCGCCGGGGGGCCGGGCGCAGCAGCGGGTTGTCGTCCCAGCGGGGTGGCCTGGGCACGGTCGGCGCGGTGCCCTCCGGGAGCCGGAGTTCGGCCGCCAGGTGGGCCTGCCGGACGCGCTGGGGCAGCGGCGCCTCGGCGTCCGGCAGCTCGACGGCCGAGGACTCGACGGCGGCCGTCGGGACGTCGGCCTGCGAGGCGACGGCCTGCGGGGCGTACTGCGCCGTGACTCCGGCGAGCGCCCGGCCCCGGGAGCGGGACGGCAGCGCGGTGCCGGGGCCCGCGCCGAGGGCGGGGGTGGTGGCGGGGGCGACGACCGGGGCGGGGGCCGTGGGGAGCGGCTGCACCATCACCGGACGCGCCGGGCGCTCCTGGCTCTCGCCGCTGCTGACCAGTTCGTCGGGGACGAGCAGCACCGCCCGGGTGCCGCCGAACGCGGACGGCCGGAACTCGATCCGCAGCCCGTGGGCGGCGGCCAGCCGGGCGATCACGTAGAAGCCGAGCCGGATGTCGTCGGCGCGGGCCAGCACGTCCATCCGGGGCGGGCTGCTCATCAGCTCGTTCGCGGCCCGGAGCTGGTCCTCGTCCATCCCCAGGCCCCGGTCCTCGACCTCGATCGCCAGGCCGCGGCCGACCTGCGCGGCCCTGACCTCGACGGGGGTGGGCGGCTTGGAGAAGCTGAGCGCGTTCTCCATCAGCTCGGCGAGCACGTGGGCGACCGGACCGACCACCCGCTCCGACAGCCAGGGGCTGCCCTCGACGTCCAGCACGACGCGCCGGTAGTCCTGGACCTCGCCCTGCGCCGCGCGCAGCACGTCGAGCAGCGGGACGGGCTTGCGCCAGCGGCGGTGCGGGGTGCCGCCGGCCAGGATGACGAGGTTCTCCTCGTAGCGGCGGAGCCGGGCGGTGAGGTGGTCGAGGTCGAAGAGGCCGTCCAGCACCTCGGGGTCCTCGTAGCGGCGCTCCAGTTCGTCGAGCTTCTTCAGCTGGAGGCCGATCAGCAGCTGGGTACGGCGGGCGATCCGCTGGAGCAGCCGCTCGAAGCCCCGGTGCTGGTCGGCCTGCCGGACGGCGGCGTGCAGCGCGCTGGTGCGGGCCAGGTTGAGCGCCTCGCCCAGGCGGGTGAGCTCGTCCTCGCCGCCGTCGTGGGTGCCGCGGTCGATGGCGCGGGCCTCCGCCTCGACGTCGACCTGCTCGCCCTGGGCGAGCCGTTCGACCACCTCGGGCAGCGTGCGCTCCAGCTCCTGCGCCTGGTCGTGCAGGCCGACGATGCGGCGGCGCAGCGAGCGGGTCAGCCGCCAGGTGGTGAGGATCACGGCGATCACCGCGAGCAGGCCGATCACGCTGGTCAGCACCACCCGCAGCAGCAGCGAGAGGATCTTCCCCTTGCCGGTGGAGACCACCCCGGCGGTACGGGCCTCGATCACCTTGACCAGCAGCGGGTTCAGCTGGTCGACGGCCTGGCGCCACTGGTCCTGGTACGGCCCGAGCGCCACGGTGCCGGAGGCGTCCGGGGCGGAGGGCTGCAGCAGGCTCTGCTCGACGACCGACTTGGACTTCCACGCCGGGGTCGCGGCGAGGTCGCGCCAGGCCGAGGCCTCGGCGGGCGGCAGGTAGGGCGCGATCTTGGTGTCGATCAGGAAGGTCTGCGCGGAGACGGACAGCTGGACCTGCCGGATCTCCTGGGTGCCAAGCCGTCCGCTCGGCCAGCCGCGCGCCAGCAGCGCGTCCGTCCGGGAGATCATCTCCTTGGTCCAGAACAGGTCGACCAGCGGCCGCGACACCCAGGTGACCTCACCGTCGTCGACGTGGCTCAGTGCGGTGAACAGCCGCAGGTCCACCGCGATCAGGTCGGTGTAGTAGGTGTAGACGTCGGCCTGCCGCGCGCTGCCGCCCTGGTCGACCAGGGTGCGCTCGGCTGGCAGTTCGGTCAGCGCGTGCTGGGCCTCGGCCACGGCGTCGCGGACCTCGGCGGGCGCGTACTTGGCAGCGACCCGGGACAGGTCCTGGAAGGTCTGGATCGCCTGGTCCGTCAGCTTGCGCTGCCGCTGGAGCGCCCCGGCGTCGGCGCTCTGCCCGCTGCCGCCCTGCCCGCCCGCGGCCTGGCCCGCCAGCACCTGGGCGCTGAGCCGGCGTTCCTCCTGCAGGTTGTAGTAGACGATGTTGGACGGCTGGCCGGCCTTCTGCGCCAGCAGCCCCTGCGCGGCCTGCCGCCGGAAGTCGGAGAGGGTCTGACCGGTGGTCACCGCCCAGAGCGCGGCGAGGGCGATGCTGGGGACGATCGCGAGGACGAGCAGCGCCGTCCGCAGCGAGATCCTGCTCCGCCTGTTCCGGTCCTTGTCCCTACGCCTCTTCTTCTTGTCAGCGGCCGATGTGGTCCGCCGGTTCGCCCGTGCGCGCAGGACATGCTCCTCGGAACAGGCGACAGTCGGTCACGACCGGCCAAACCTGATAAGAACTTTGACGCGTTGATATTAGACACACCACATAACAACCATGAAAACGCGGCCCGCTGTCGCACCGTCGTCACCTTATGGGCACCTCGCCGTTAGGCCCTGAGCACCCCGGCCCTCCGTCAGGACATCCGCCCATGCCCGCACTCCCACCTGCGCAGCCGCCCTCGCACCCACCCGCGCCCGCCCGGCTGCCCACACCCGGGCCCGCGCGCCTTCCCGCCCAACTGCCCACCCGACTGCCCGCCCGACTGCCCTCGCTGACCGGGCTCCGCTTCTGGGCCGCGCTGCTGGTGGTGCTCTACCACCTCTCCCGCCAGGTCGGCACCGTCCCCCTGGTCAGCCCGGTGGCCTGGTACGGGCGCAGCGGCGTGACGTTCTTCTTCGTGCTGTCGGGCTTCGTACTCGCCTGGACGTACGCGGACTCGCCCGTCCCGGCACTGGTCTTCTACCGCCGCAGGCTGGCCCGGATCTGGCCGCTGCACACCCTGGCGACCGGGCTCTCGCTCGCCGTGTACGCCGCGATCGGCGCCGCCGTGCCGGTGGCGGCCGCGCTCTGGTCGCTGCTGCTGGTGCACCCCTGGATCCAGGCGATGACGATGGGCGGAAACCCGGCCGGGTGGTCGCTCGGCGACGAGGGCTGGTTCTACCTGCTGTTCCCGCTGCTTCTACCGCTGCTGACCCGGTGCCGGCTGCGGCTGCGGGCGGTGCTCCTGCTCTGCGCGGCGCTCGGCCCGGCGCTCTGGCTCGGCGGGTCCGCCGTGGCCGATCCGGCGTTGCGGAGCTGGCTGCTGGACTACCTGCCGCTCACCCGTACCCCGCAGTTCCTGCTCGGTGCCGCCGCCGGGCTGGCGCTGCGGCGCGGGCTGCTCCCCCGGGTGCCGCTCGTCCCGGCGGTGCTCGCGGCGGCCGGCTGGCACCTGGTGCTGGTGCCGTGGTCCCGGTCGGTGCCGGACGCCCTCTGGTACGGCCCGTACTCGGCCTCCCAGTTGCTCTCCGCCCCGCTCTTCGGCGCCCTCGTCGTCGCGGCGGCCCAGGCCGACCTGGACGGCGGCAGCCTGCTCGGGCACAAGGTGCTCACCCGGCTCGGGGACTGGTCGTTCGCCTGGTACCTGGTGCACGAGATCGGCGTCCGCTGCTGGCTCCACCGCTTCGGCCACCCCGCACCGGGCCCGGCCACGGCCGGGGTCTGGCTGCTGCTCGCCGGCGGCACGCTGGCGGCGGCGGGCGCGCTGTACCGCTGGGTGGAGCGCCCCTGCGAGCGCCGCCTGCGCGGCGGGGGCGGCGGGTCCGGCGGGTCCGGACCGGGCTCCGTCGGCGGCTCCGGCACGACGGAGCTGCCGCGCGCCCGTCGTACGGGAGCGCGGCAGCCGGCGCCGGATCAGAGCTCGGTCGAGCTGTCCAGGTTGACGTAGGCGTAGAAGACGCCGATGTCGTACCCGTCCTTCTTAGTGTCGAAGGTCGTCGTCAGATCGGTGTCGTTGTTGCGCAGCGCGTGGGAGATGTCCCAGCGGTTGGAGTCGTAGCCGAAGTTGTTGCGGTTGTACGGGTTCCGCGCGAACTGGTCGGCCGGCGTGAGCTCCTCGATGGTGGAGTTGAAGGCGTCGTCCGGCGAGTGGTTGACGTCGCTGAACATCGTCTTCGGGCCGTTGGTGGACTTCACCGCGAGGGTGTCACCCGTCCACTTGAGGTCGCCGTCGTAGACCACGAACCCGATCTTGCCGTGCACGTCCCCGGTCTGCGGGGTCATCAGCCCGGAGAGCTTGATGCTGAGCTCGGGGCTGTCCGGCAGTTCGACCTGGAAGCCGTCCCAGACGTGGATGTGGCGGTACGGCTTGCACGGGTTCTCGTACGCGACCACGATCGTCCAGCCGCCCCAGCTGTGCGGCTTCACCACGGAGTCCATGTCGGCGACGGTGTAGGTGCCGTTGCCGTGCTGCTTCACCATGTCGGTGATGTCCGCGGAGGCCTGGTAGCTGCTCTCGTCGGTGGTGGTGATGTAGCCGATCGAGGGCTGGTCGTTGGCGATGTTGGTGTACTGCGAGTCGCCCGGCGACTTGAGGTAGACCTCGTCGATCACGCTCTCCGGCAGGACGGTGTCGCCGATGCCCCGGGTGCCGCCCCAGTACAGCCGGGCGTACTTGACCGTGGAACCGTCGATCAGACCGAGGTCGGCGGAGCTGGCGGAGTAGATCGGGTCACCGAGCGGGCCGGTGCTGCCCGGGTCGATGTTGATGTACTTCATGTAGTAGTTGTTGTTGATCGGCCGGGAGCCCGCACCGGTCCGCGCCTGCTCGCACGGCGGCTGCGCCGGGTCGAGCGGCGGCTTGGTCTCGTCACAGGTCATCAGGCTGTTGCTGATCCTGGTGACGGAGCCGTGGAAGTCGCCCTCGAACCGGGTGGTGAACGGCAGCTTGTTCTCGGCCAGCGTCGCGGCGTCGGCCCGCAGCGTGTGGTGCGGCCCGGGGCCACGGGCGTCCGCGACGGGGCTGGCCAGCAGCTGGGCCGCGACGGCGGCGAAGGCCGCACCGGCGATGCCGAGCCGGCGCGCGAGCCGGCGGGCTCCGGCGGCGCGACTTTCAGTGGTAGGCATATGTACCTCTCGGATCTGGTGACGGCCGGGGGGCCGCCGGTCTTGCCAGGAAGAGCACTTCCCATCGGACCACAACCCTGTGTGACAGGCTTGCCACGTTGAGCCATCGGTGAGCACCGTGGTACACGAACGGGGCCGCCGCACGCGACCGCGGAGCGGACCCGTCCGTGGCCCTTCCGTGGCCGTCCCCCATCCGTAGTCCGCACTTCGTACCCCGTGCTCCGTGCTCCGTGCTCCGTGCTCCGCGAATCGTGCGCAAGCTGACAGAACGTCCGCGTGCTGCTCGCCGAGCGGTCGGCGGGTGGTCCAGAGTGCCGGTGGTCTCGGATCCGGCGCGTCGGTCAGCCCCATCGGCGCCCGGCGTCCGGCCCGGCGTCCGGCCCGGCGTCCGGGCCGTCTCCGGCCGGAGAGAGCAGGAACGACCAGGAAGAGTGGGAATGACGAACGACTTGCGCCCGCGGACGGAGCCGCTCGACCTGTTGGGCGTGGGGGTCGGGCCGTTCAACCTCTCGCTGGCGGCGCTGGCCGACCAGGTCCCCGGGCTGCGGGCGGAGTTCCTCGAACGGGCCCAGGACTTCCCCTGGCGCCCCGGCCCGACACCGGACGGCGGCACGCTCCAGGTGCCGTTCCTCGCCGACCTGGTCAGCCCGGTCGACCCGTCGAGCCCTTGGTCGTTCCCCGGCTACCTCCGCGCCTCAAAGCGCCTCCTCCCGTCCTCCTTCGCCGAACGGCTGCACATCCAGAGCACGGAGTACGACGCCTACTGCCGCTGGGTGAGCCACGGGCTGCCGCAGTGCCGCTTCGGCCACCGGGTCGACTCGGTCTGCTGGGACGAACCCCGGCAGGCGTTCGCCGTGGACTACACGTACGAGCACGCGACCGGCGGTGAGGTGGTCGCGGGCCGCGCCCATGCCCGCAACCTGGTCCTCGGCATCGGGACGGAACCCGCCGTACCGGCCGCGCTCCGCCACCTGCTCGCGGACAACGGCGCCACGGCGCTGCACGCGGCCGACTACCTCTCCCGCCGGGACGAGCTGCTCGGCAAGCGGCACGTCACCGTCGTCGGATCGGGCCGGTCCGGCGCGGAGGTCTTCCTGGACCTGCTGCGCGCCCGTCCGACCGGCCGGGAGGGCCTGCACTGGATCACCCGCTCCCCCTCCTTCGGCCCGACGGAGTACTCCGGGCCGGGGCCGCAACAGCTCATCCCGGACCGCACCCGCTTGTTCCACCGGCTCCCCGGGCAGAACCGGGACGGGCTGCCGCCGCAACAGGGGCAGTTGCAGGAGGGGACCAGCGCCGAGACCATCGGCACGATCCACGACGAGCTGTACCGCCGCACCGTGGCCGGCGGCCGGCCGGACGCCGCACTGCGGGCAGCGACCGCGATCCGCACCGGCCGGGTCCGGGACGGCCGTATCGACCTGGAGATCGAGCACGCCCGGCAGGGCCGTACCGAGACCCTGACCACCGACGCCGTCGTCCTCGCCACCGGCCGCACCGAACGCCGGTCCGACAACCTGCTGCACGGACTCGCCCCGTACGTGGTCCGCGACCGGTCCGGCCGGGCCCTCGTCGACGCCGACCACCGCCTCGCCCTCGACGGACCGGCCCGGGGCTCCGTCTTCGTCACCCATGGGTCCGGGTTCGGGGCCCCCAACCTCGGCACGGCCGCCTGGCGTTCGGCCACCATCCTGAACGCCCTGACGGGCCGCGACATCCACCACCTGCCCACCCGCCCCGCCTTCCCCACCCCCGGCGGCACCCACGACACCCCGGCCCCCGCCCCCGGCACCACCCGGCCACCCACCTCCTGGGCCGCCCTCCGCTGACCCGGTTCGGCCCAGCCACCTGGGCGGAGCTCTGCACGCGCCTGGAAAGCGAGTCGGGGCAACCCTTCACGACTTCGAATCCCGTATCCTCCGCCGGCGGGCGGCCCAAACCGCACAGCGGTCCGGGCCATCGCCGTTTCACAGCCTCAGCAGCAGGCTCAGCTTCTCTGCTTCCGGAGCCTCAGACCGAGGCAACCGCGGCCTCGACGAAGGCAACGACGGCCGGGTCCGGGTTCTCGGCGGGCCAGGCCAGCACCACGCGGCTGGGCGGGTAATCGGTCAGCGGGACGAAGGTCACGCCTTCGGTCCGGTGGTGTTGCGTGGCGCCGACCGGCAGGATGCCGACGGCGCCCTGCCAGACCACGGCGTGCAGGCACTCGGCCACCGCGCGGACCACCGGCCCCCCGCCGTCGTGCGCCCGGGGCAGCCCGGCCTCGGGCTCCGCCCGGTCGAGCGGAGCGGAGGCGGCGCTGCCCGCCTGGCCGAGCCAGTAGCGCCGCCAGGCCGGGTCCGCCTCCTCCGGCAGTCGCATCCACGGCCGGTCGGCGAGGTCGGCGACCGCCACCTCCGTCCGCCGCGCCAGCGGGTCACCGGACGGAACGACCGCGACCACCGGCTCGCTCGCCAGCACCCGGACGGCCAGTCCCGTGGTGTCGAACGGCAGCCGGGTCAGCGCGACATCCGCCGTACCGGCCCGCAGTCCTGCGGTCGGATCGCTGATCCCGGTTTCCCGCAGCCGGACCAGCGCCTCCGGGTGGCTGCACCGGAAGAGCTCGGCGGCGCGCGGGCCGAGGCCGCGACCGGCCCCGGCCACGGTGCCCACCACGATGGTGCGCCGTCCGGCGGTCTGCCGGACGCGTTCGCTCGCCCGCTCCGCCGCCTCCAGCAGTTCCCGGGCCTCGGCCAGCAGCACCCGCCCCGCCTCGGTCAACCGCACGCCCTGGGCGGAGCGGTCGAACAGCCGCGTCCCCAGCCAGTCCTCCAACTCGCGGATCCGCCGGCTCAGCGGCGGCTGCGACATGTGCAGCCGGGCCGCCGCGCGGCCGAAGTGCAACTCCTCGGCCACGGCCACGAAGTACCGCAGACGGCGTAGATCCATGCCCGGCACGATAGCCTGCCGGGCTGCCGGACCATCACGGCTCAGGTACGGCCGCCGCTACGGCCCGTCACCAGAGCACCGGGCCGTCCTCGCCGAAGAAGCCGCCGGTCGGGCCGTCCGGTCCCAGAGTCGCCAGCCGCACGACGACCGCGGCGCCCTGAGCCGCCGTGCGCGCCATCGGGAAGCCCGTTGTCTGCAACTCCTTGGTCAGGTCGGTGTCGCACGGGCCGGGCGACACGGCGTTGACCAGGAAGCCGCCCCGGCGAAGTTCCTTGGCGTACTGGACGGTCAGCGCGTTGAGCGCGGACTTGGAGGCCGGGTAGGCGGCCATGGCGGGCACCTGGGCCAGGTAGCTGTCCGGTGAGCTCTGAGTGGCCAGCGACCCCATGCCGCTCGACACGTTGACGATGCGTGGGGCAGGCGACCGGTGCAGCAGCGGGAGCACCGCGTTGGTGACGGTCAGCACGCCGAAGACGTTGGTCGCGAAGACCTCGCGGACCAGGTCGAGGTCGGCGGTGCTGGGCCGGTGTCCCGGGTGCTCGGCCGCGCCGGCGTTGTTGACCAGCACGTCGAGCCGCCCGAACCGTTCTTCGATCCATCCCGCCGCCTGCCGCACGGTCGCCGGATCGGTGACGTCCAGCGTCACCGGGTGGGCGTCGGCCCCGGCGGCCCGCATCTCGTCGGCGGCAGCCCGTCCGCGCTCGGGGTCACGAGCGCCGACCACCACGGTCAGCCCGCGCTCGGCCAACTGGACGGCGACCTGAAATCCGATGCCTTTGTTCGCCCCGGTCACCAGTGCCACCGCACCGGTCGGGTTTGCAGTCTCCATCATGCCGCCAGCCCATCACGCACCCCGCACCGCTGGCCAAGACCATGTCGGCATCGCACCGTCCGTACTGGTATCAGGGCTGATCAGGCCCCCTGGGAGGGTGAACTCCCGCTCGCCCGGGCCCACCGCGGATCTGCTCCGTGAAGGCGGCGTGGTGCGCATGGCATTGCTGCACTCGACCGTCCGCCTGGTGACCGCCGCCGACTGCGAGCCGGGCTGACGGCCCCCTCCCGTGATCGTCGTGCTGCGGTCAGTGCGGGGGCGCCAGGAGGCGCCGGAGGACCGTCGGCGACTGCGGCATCGCCGCCGACATCCTGCTCAGCCACGTCACCGGCTTCGTCCTCCAGGAGCAGAGCCAGCCGGCCACCCCACCGCCCGTCACCGCCACCCTCCACGCCGACCTGTGCGAGCGGTTCCCCCTGGTCATGGGCCCGCTGATCCCGCGCCTGAACCAGGACGAGAAGTTCACGCGGAGCGTCCGCCTGCTCTGCACCGGCTTCGGGGCACTCTCCTAGCGGGGCGGGAACCCGGTCCACGACGAGATCACTTCGAACGACGTCCGGACGGGAGGGCGCCATCGCGCCACCCGACACCGAAACCCCACCTTGACTTCGGAATGTGTTCCGAAGCAGCCTCGATCCATGTCCACACTCACCGTGTCGTTCTCTGACTTGTCGAAGAACTCCAAGCGAGTCGCCGAGACCGTTGAACACACCCAGCGCGTCCACATCACGCGTCGCGACGGCGAGGACCTCTACCTCACGACCGAACGCCATGACCGCCAGCGCGAGGAGACCGCGGACGTCACCGCGCGCCTGTTCGCGGCACTGATCGGCAACGACCAAGGCGTACAGGCAGTCCTCGTCGCACTACCCACGGTCTTCCCTTGGACCCGGCACCTGTCGGCCGACGAGGTGCGGCAGTTCGTCGTCGACCTCGTGGACACCACTCGTGACGCCGTGGAACTCGACGTGCATGCCAACCTGCACCGCGTCATCGCCGAATGGCGCGCCACCGCGAGAATCCTGGCAGACCCCGAACCGACCGCACAGCTCACCGGGCCTCTCCCCGGAGATGACCACGGCGAGGTGCTCGCTCCATGAGCCCCAAGCGCGGTGACGACGTCCCGCCGCCACCCATCAGCGGCGAGTGACGACTTCGGTTCGCCACGAACGAGGCAGCCAAGGGATGGGGCGACCTCTGCGCGGAGGCCGCAGGGAACACCCGCCTCGCTGACGGCCCACAGGCGGCCCGGAGTGACGGGAACGGGCCCGGTCCGGCGACGGTGAGTCGCCGGACCGGGCCCGTTCGTCGTACGGCGGAAACCCGCTGACCAGCGGTTACAGCACCTGGAGGTTCTTCCGCAGCTCGAACGGGGTGACCTCGGAGCGGTACTCCTCCCACTCCTGGCGCTTGTTGCGCAGGAAGAAGTCGAAGACGTGCTCGCCGAGGGTCTCCGCGACGAGCTCGCTGCGCTGCATCAGGTCGATGGCCTCGCCGAGGTTCTGCGGCATCGGCTGGATGCCCATGGCGCGGCGTTCGGCGTCGGTGAGGGCCCAGACGTCGTCGTCGGCGCCCGGGGGGAGCTCGTAGCCCTCCTCGATGCCCTTGAGGCCGGCGGCGAGGGTGACGGCGTAGGCGAGGTAGGGGTTGCAGCCGGTGTCCAGGGAGCGGACCTCGACGCGGGTGGAGCCCTGCTTGCCCGGCTTGTACATCGGGACGCGGATCAGGGCCGAACGGTTGTTGTGGCCCCAGCAGATGTACGAGGGGGCCTCGCCGCCCGCGCCGGCGGTGCGCTGCGAGCCGCCCCAGATCCGCTTGTAGGAGTTGACCCACTGGTTGGTGACGGCGGCCGTCTCGGCGGCGTGCCGCAGCAGGCCGGCGATGAAGGAGCGGCCGGTCTTGGAGAGCTGGTACTCCGCGCCGGACTCGTGGAAGGCGTTGCGGTCGCCCTCGAACAGCGAGAGGTGGGTGTGCATGCCCGAGCCCGGGTGCTGGGAGAACGGCTTCGGCATGAAGCTGGCGTGCACGCCCTGCTCCAGCGCGACCTCCTTCATGACCAGGCGGAAGGTCATGATGTTGTCGGCGGTGGAGAGCGCGTCGGCGTAGCGCAGGTCGATCTCCTGCTGGCCCGGCGCGCCCTCGTGGTGGGAGAACTCCACCGAGATGCCCATCGACTCCAGCATGGTGATGGCCTGACGGCGGAAGTCGTGGCCCACCCCGCGCGGGGTGTGGTCGAAATAGCCGGACTGGTCCGCCGGGATCGGCGGGGTGCCGTCGCCCGGGAGGTTCTTCAGCAGGAAGAACTCGATCTCCGGGTGGGTGTAGAAGGTGAAGCCGAGCGAGGAGGCCTTCTCCAGGGTGCGCTTGAGCACGTAGCGCGGGTCGGCGTACGAGGGTGAGCCGTCCGGCATCAGGATGTCGCAGAACATCCGCGCGGTGCCCGGCGTCTCCGAGCGCCAGGGCAGTATCTGGAACGTGGTCGGGTCGGGCCGGGCGATCATGTCGGACTCGTACACCCGGGCGAACCCCTCGATCGCCGAGCCGTCGAAGCCGATGCCCTCCTCGAAGGCCTGCTCCAACTCGGCCGGGGCTACCGCCACCGACTTGAGGAACCCGAGCACGTCGGTGAACCACAACCGGACGAACCGAATGTCACGCTCTTCCAGCGTGCGAAGCACGAACTCCTGCTGCTTGCCCATGGGGACAGTCTCACCTCTGCTCTTTACGTTCGTGTTACGCCCGGGAGCGGCTCACAGGCCGGTCGGATGCGCTCCGGAAGCGGCCCGAAGGCGACTGCTCCCATCATGGCTGATCTTCCGCTGCTTGCCGACACCCGAACTGCCCCGGACCTCCCGGAGCGCACCCGTCCCGCCCCCGACGGAGATCGCGGCAGAGTCCCGGCAGAGATCTTGACGGAGTCCCGGCGGAGACCCGGCAGAGACATAACGTCAGTTAGACGATTAGACTCGGGCCATGCCCAGTCTCCGCCTCGCCCTGAGCCAGATCGACCCCACCGTCGGCGACCTCGCGCACAACTGCGCGGAGGTGGTGCGCTGGACCGGACGGGCCGCCGAGGCCGGTGCGCAGCTGGTGGCCTTCCCCGAGATGGTCCTGACCGGCTACCCGGTCGAGGACCTCGCGCTGCGCGGCTCCTTCGTCGAGGCCAGCCGGACCGCCCTGGTGGAGCTGGCCGGCCGGCTGGCCGCCGAGGGCCTGGGCGAGCTGCCGGTCGTGGTCGGCTACCTCGGCCGCTCCGAGCCGGGTACCGCTCCCGGCCGCCGGACCGGCGGAGAGCCCTCCGGGTTGGGCCGCCCGGCCGGCTCCCCGCAGAACTGCGCCGCCGTGCTGCACCGGGGCGAGGTGGTCACCCGGTTCGCCAAGCACCACCTGCCCAACTACGGCGTCTTCGACGAGTACCGCCACTTCGTCCCCGGCGACACGCTCGCCGTGGTCCGGCTGCACGGCGTCGACGTGGCGCTGGCGATCTGCGAGGACATCTGGCAGGACGGCGGCCGGGTCAGCGCCACCCGCGAGGCCGGGGCCGGACTGCTGCTGGTGGTCAACGGCTCGCCGTACGAGCGCGAGAAGGGCGACACCCGGCTGGAGCTGGTGCGACGCCGGGCCGCCGAGGCCGGCTGCACGCTCGCGTACCTGAACATGGTCGGCGCGCAGGACGAGCTGGTCTTCGACGGCGACTCGCTGGTGGTCTCCCCCGCCGGGGAGGTGCTCGCGCGGGCCCCGCAGTTCGAGCAGAGCCTGCTGGTGCTCGACCTGGAGCTGCCCGCCGCGACCGCCGACCACACGGACGGCCTGCTGCTCGCCGACGGGCTGCGCCTGGCCCGCACCGACCTGGGCGGCGCACCGCTCGCCGGCCCCCGCGAACCCCTGACGGCCGGTGTCGCACCCCGGCTGGGCGACGAGGCGGAGATCTACCGGGCGCTGGTCGAGGGCACCCGGGCGTACGTCCGCAAGAACGGCTTCGAGTCGGTGCTGATCGGCCTCTCCGGCGGGATCGACTCCGCGCTGGTCGCCGCCGTCGCGGTGGACGCGGTCGGCGCGGGGAACGTGCACTGCGTCTCGATGCCGAGCCGGTACTCCTCGCAGCACTCGCGCGACGACGCCGCCGAACTGGCCCGCCGCACCGGTCTGCACTTCCGTACGGTGTCGATCGCGCCGATGTTCGACGCGTACGTGGGCGCGCTCGGGCTGAGCGGCCTGGCCGAGGAGAACCTGCAGTCCCGGCTGCGCGGCACGCTGCTGATGGCGATCTCCAACCAGGAGGGGCACCTCGTGCTCGCCCCGGGCAACAAGAGCGAGCTGGCGGTCGGCTACTCCACGCTGTACGGCGACTCGGTGGGCGCCTACGGGCCCATCAAGGACGTCTACAAGTCACTGGTCTTCCGGCTGGCGCGCTGGCGCAACGAGGCCGCCGCCGAGCGCGGGGAGGCTCCGCCGATCCCGGCGAACACCCTCACCAAGCCGCCGTCCGCCGAGCTGCGGCCGGGCCAGGTGGACACCGACTCGCTGCCCGACTACGACCTGCTGGACAGCATCCTCGACCGCTACGTCGAGGGCGACCAGGGCCGCGACGCGATCGTCGCCGCGGGCTTCGACCCGGCCGTGGTGGACCGCGTCGTCCGCCTGGTCGACGGCGCCGAGTACAAGCGCCGCCAGTACCCGCCGGGCCCGAAGATCTCCGCCAAGGGCTTCGGGCGCGACCGCCGCCTCCCCGTCACCAACGCCTGGCGCCGGGGCTGAACATGGACGGCCGGACTCCCTGGAGCCCGACGGTTTCAGGAGACGGCGGCCCGCCACACCCAGGAGGCGGGGCGGGGGCGGCCGTTCAGTTCGGCCCGGCCGGTGCACCAGAGCAGGACGTCGGCCGGGTCGCCCGGCGGGGCGTCGGGAAGGAGCCGTTGCAGCACCGCCGCGCAGAGCGGCTCGGGCGGTAGCCAGGGGAGGCCGAGGCCCTGGCTGATGTCGTAGGTGTGGAGGAGGGTCTCGGCGACGCCCATCGCGGCGAAGCCGGACGGGTCGCAGGGGCCGTAGTGCCAGGCGCGGGTGGCGGGGTCGGCAGTGGCGAGGGCGCTGCTCAGCAGTCCGCCGCAGGCGGCGACCACCTGGAGGACGTCACTCGGCGGGGCTCCGGCGTCGACGGTGAGGTCGAAGGGCAGGTACGCGACGGACGGGCGGGCCGCCAACTGCCCGGCGTAGGCGAGCAGGTCGTGGGCGACGTGGACGGCGGTGTCCAGGCAGCTCCACTCCAGCGATCCCGCGCGGGCCCGCCAGTCCAGGCCCGTGTGCGGGCCGAGCACCCGCAGCAGCTCGGCCACGGCTCGGTCGACGTCTCGGTGGTCCATCACCCGGCCAGTCTGCCCCACCGTCAGTAGCGGTACGCCGCCGCGACGGCGAGGTGGTCGCTGCCGTCGCGCGGGAGGACCCAGGAGTCGGTGGGCCGGAGGCCGCCCTTGCTGAGGATCTGGTCGATCCGCGCCATCGGGAAGGCGGCCGGCCAGCTGAAGCCGAAGCCGTCGCCCGCCGCGCCCTGGGCGGAGCGGAGCTGGGAGGTGACCGGGGCCAGGCTGCGGTCGTTGACGGTGCCGTTGAGGTCGCCGAGCAGGAGGACCTTCTTCAGCGGCTCGGCCTGGATGGCGTTGCCGAGGGCCTGGGCGCTGACGTCGCGCTGGCCGGCCGTGAAGCCCGCGTCGAACTTCACCCGGACGGACGGCAGGTGCGCCACGTACACGGCGAGCGGGCCCTCGGGGGTGGTGACGGTGGCGCGGAAGGCCCGGGTCCAGCCGATCCTGATGTCCACCACCGAGACGTCGGCGAGCGGGTACTTCGACCAGAGGCCGACGGTGCCCTCGACCGCGTGGTACGGGTACGTCGCGGCCAGGCCCTTGGTGTAGGCGGGGAGGGCCGCGCCGGCGAGCTCCTCCAGGGCGACGATCTGCGCGCCGGAGCCGTTCAGCAGCCGCACGGTGCCGGCCGGATCGGCGTTGTCGGCGGCCACGTTGTGGGTGAGGACGGTGAAGTCGCCCTTGCCGGTGCTCTTGTCGGTGAGCAGCCCGCCGAACAGGTTGAGCCAGACGATCGCGGGCAGCAGCACCGCCGAGAGCGCGGTGGCCGAGCGGCGCAGCAGCGCGAGCAGCAGCAGGACCGGGACGGCCAGGCCGAACCACGGCAGGAAGGTCTCCAGCAGGCTGCCCAGGTTGCCGAACTCGTTGGGCAGCGAGGCGTGCAGGCCGAGCAGCAGGGCGACCAGCACCGCGAGCACCGCGAGGATCCAGCCGCGCCGCCAGTCCCGCCAGTCGGCCCGGGCCGGGGTGGACGGGCGGGCCGGGCGGCCGGCCGGATCGGAGCTGTCCTCCGGTACGACTGTCCTGTCCGTCTGCGTCATCCCGCGATCCTCCGAACTGTCCCGCTTCACCTGACCGATCCCGGTTTAGTCGGATTCTCGGCTCAGCCTATGACGGGACAGACGCGGCCGGGCCGCGGCGGGGTTGCGACGCGCCCCCGATCAGTGAGATTCACCACCGGGCGGGGCCGTGCCGACCCCGAGCAGCACCGCGTCGACCATCCGCTCGGCGAGGTCGGGGTCGTCCAGGGCGGTGTCGTCCCACAGGACGGTGCGGACCAGGATCGGGCCGAGCACCACCTCCACCAGCAGCTCCAGGTCGAGGTCGGAACGGAGCAGCCCCTCGGCGACGCCGCGCCGGACGAGTTCGCGGGCCCGCTCGCGGCGCGGCTTGATCACCTGCTCCTGGTAGGCCGCCTTCAGCTCCGGCCAGGCGCTCATCTGGCCGAGCGCCGCCTTCAGCACCCAGCGCGAGCGCTTGGCCAGCCCGCGCCGGCGCATCGACTCGACCATCGCGATCAGGTCCGCGCGGACGTCGGCGCCGGGGACCTGGGGTTCGAGTGCGTCGAGCCGGGCGACCAGGTCGACGAGCAGCGCCTCCTTGTTCGGCCAGCGCCGGTAGATGGTGGCCTTGCCGACCCCGGCGGCGGCGGCGATCCCCTCGATCGAGAGGCTGCTGAGCGCGGCGCCGTCCGCCATCAGCTGCTCGACGGCCGCGAAGATCGCCTGTTCGGCGGCCTCGCTGCGGGGGCGGCCCCGCCGGGGAGCCCCGGGCTGCCCGGACAGTCGGCAGTCGCGGTCGGCGGTGGCCACCGGAGCCGGGATCTCGGTCTGCATGGCCCCATTCTCCACGGCGGCCGACGCGGCCGGGCGGCGCGGCCCGGCGGCCCGGCGCTCGGGCGGCCCGCCGGGCGGCCTCCCGGGCCGCCCGGCGGCCGAGCCTGTCAGCTGCACGTTCCCGCCGTCCTCAGGCCTCGGCGGGCTGCGGTTCGGCGGCCGGCCGGTCGGCGGCACCGGGTGCGGGCGCCGGCTGGGCGACCCGGCCGGGGAGCAGCAGCACGGCCAGCAGGACGCCGACCGCGGCCAGCCCGGCGGAGAGTCCGGCCACCACGTGCATGGCGTGGACGAAGGCCTCCTTGGCGGGGTCGACCAGGCCGTCCCGGTGGGTGCCGCCGGCGATGGCGAGGGTGGCCTCCAGGGACTCCCCCGCCTTGTCCCGCAGGGCGGCCGGCAGCTGGGCGAGCTGACCGGAGACGCCGTTGCGGTAGACGCTGGAGAGCACCGCGCCGAGCACCGCGACCCCGAGCGAGCCGCCGACCTGACGGAAGGTGTTGTTGATCGCGGACCCGGCGCCCGCCTTCTCGCGGGGCAGCGAGCCCATGATCGCGACGGTGACCGGGGGCATCACGTGGGCCATGCCGGTGCCCATCAGGAAGCCGATCGCGACCAGCAGCCAGATCGAGGTGTGCACCCCGAGCAGCAGGTAGCCGAGGAAGGCCACCGAGATCAGGGCCATGCCGCCGGCGCAGGTGGCGCGGACGCCGAAGCGGTCGACCACCAGCCGGGCCCGGGGGGCGAAGACCAGCTGGGCGGCGGCGAGCGGCAGCATCAGCACGCCGGCCTGCAGGGCGCTGTAGCCGCGCACGCTCTGGGTGTAGAAGACGCCGAAGAACGAGACGCCCATCAGCGCGAAGAAGACCAGGCCGACCACGGCGACGGAACCGCTGAACTGCTTGTTCCGGAACCAGGTGACGTCCAGCGCCGGGTGGTCGGTGCGCCGCTCGTGCAGGACGAACAGGGTGAGCGCCAGCACGCCGCCGAGCACCGGGCCCCAGGCCGAGACGCTGGTGAAGTCGGCCAGCTCGCCGCCCTTGATGATGCCGTAGATCAGTGCCACCAGGCCGATGATCGAGAGCAGCACGCCGACCGGGTCCAGCTTGCCGGGCTTCGGGTCCTTGGAGTCCGGGACGAGCAGGGTCATCGCGACCAGCGCGACGATCACGATCGGGACGTTGACCAGGAAGACCGAGCCCCACCAGAAGTGCTCGATCAGCACGCCGCCGGTGATCGGGCCGATCGCGATCGCCAGGCCCACCGCGCCGGCCCAGATGCCGATCGCCTTGGGCTGCTCGTGGCGTTCGAAGACGTTCATGATGATGGCCAGCGTGGCGGGCATCACGAACGCGCCGCCGAGGCCCATCACCGCGCGGAAGGTGATCAGTTCACCGGGCGAGGAGGCCATCGCGGAGAGCAGCGAGCCGAGGCCGAAGACCACCATGCCGCCCAGCAGCGTCCACTTGCGGCCGATCCGGTCGCCGAGCAGGCCGGCGGTGAAGAGCAGGCCCGCGAAGACCAGGGTGTAGGAGTTGATCGCCCATTCGAGGTCGCTCTGGCTGGCGCCGAGCCCGGTGGGGGCGGGGGAGGCGATGGTCTTCATCGCGACGTTGAGGATCGAGTTGTCGAGGACGACGACGAGCAGGGCGAGGATCAGGGTGCCCAGGATCGCCCAGCGGCGGCGGTGGACCGCCTCGGGTATCCGGGAGGGTGCGGGCGCGCCGGGCGCGGTGTGGGTGGCCATGTGCTGTGTTCCCGTCCGTACGTGTGTGCGCGGACTTACGAGCCGAATGCGTCTCGTAACCCCTTGGGCTCCAGGGTAGCCCCGATTTCGATACGAGTCGGTATCGTATCGTAAAGTCGGGGCAAAGGACACGGGTGGACGATCTACCCGTACCCGGCTCTTTGCGCGTGGCCGCGCGCGTGCAAGCATGGAGGAGATCCGGGGACGCCGTACGGCGCCACGAGACGACAACCCTTCAGGAGCCTGTTCGATGAACGCTTCTCCGCTTTCGCCTGCCCAGACGCCGGAGCGCCCCTCCGCCCAGCAGGGCAGCACCCTCTACGGCGGTGTGACCAACCGCCGCGTCACCGTCCGCGACCTGGCCGCCGCCAAGCAGCGCGGCGAGCGGTGGGCGATGCTCACCGCGTACGACGCCCTCACCGGCGGGGTCTTCGACGAGGCCGGCATCCCGGTGCTGCTCGTCGGCGACTCGGCCGGCAACTGCCACCTCGGCTACGAGAACACCGTGCCGGTGACCATGGACGAGATGGTGATGCTCTCCGCAGCCGTCGTCCGTGGCACCAAGCGCGCCATGGTCATCGGTGACATGCCGTTCGGCTCGTACCAGGAGTCCCCCTCCCAGGCCATGCGCAATGCCGCCCGGCTGATGAAGGAGGCGGGCGTCGGCGCGGTCAAGCTGGAGGGCGGCGAGCGCAGCGCCCGCACCATCGAGCTGCTGGTCGAGGCCGGCATCCCGGTGATGGCCCACATCGGCCTCACCCCGCAGTCGGTGCACGCCTTCGGCGGGTACCCGGTGCAGGGACGCGGCGACGAGGCCGCCCACCAACTGCTGCGGGACGCCAAGGCCGTCCAGCAGTCCGGCGCCTTCTCCGTCGTCCTGGAGGCGGTGCCCGCCGAGCTGGCCACCCAGGTCACCGAGCAGCTGGCGATCCCGACCGTCGGCATCGGCGCGGGAGCCGGCACCGACGCCCAGGTGCTGGTCTGGACGGACATGGCCGGCATGACGGCCGGGCACATGC
The DNA here is from genome assembly GCF_039529945.1 of Kitasatospora kazusensis. Taxonomy (NCBI): domain Bacteria; kingdom Bacillati; phylum Actinomycetota; class Actinomycetes; order Kitasatosporales; family Streptomycetaceae; genus Kitasatospora; species Kitasatospora kazusensis. The sequence continues at coordinate 90,078 of NZ_BAAANT010000016.1, forward strand.
CCAAGTTCGTCAAGCAGTACGCCAACCTGCGGGCCGTACTCGGCGACGCGGCACGGGAGTTCGCGACCGAGGTCGGGGCGGGCGCCTTCCCGGCGGCGGCGCACAGCTTCAAGTAGGACGGCCCCGGGGCGCGGCGGACGGCGCGGGACGGCGGGTGCGGCACAGCACACCCTCCGGCCCCCGCCGTCCCCCGCGCCCTTTCGCCTGCCGCCCTTTCACCTGCCGCCCGGCGGGCACTGTCAGCGGGATGACACCGGCGCGACAGCGGCGCGGCGGCGGTGACAGCGGCCCGACAGCGGCGCCCGGCAGCCTGAGGGCATGACACGAATCGCCACCGCCCCGAACGACCGGGGACCGCTCAGCACGGCGGACGCGGCCGGGAGCGCCACCCGGAACGCCATCGAGGTCCGCGGCCTCGTCAAGCACTACGGGGACACCAAGGCCCTGGACGGCGTCGACCTCACCGTCCCGCAGGGCACCGTGCTCGGGGTGCTCGGCCCGAACGGCGCCGGGAAGACCACCCTCGTCCGGGTGCTGTCCACACTGATCAAGCCGGACGCCGGGACGGCGTTCGTCGGCGGGTACGACGTGCTGCGCCAGCCCAAGCAGCTGCGCCGCACCATCGGCCTCACCGGCCAGTACGCCTCGGTCGACGAACTGCTCTCCGGCTACGAGAACCTGTACCTGATCGGGCGGCTGCTCGACCTCTCCGGCAAGGAGGCCAAGGCCCGCGCCGCCGAGCTGCTGGAGCGCTTCTCGCTCACCGAGGCCGCCAAGCGCCCGGCCAAGACGTACTCGGGCGGCATGCGGCGCCGGCTCGACCTGGCCGCCAGCATGATCGGCCGGCCCAAGGTGCTCTACCTGGACGAGCCCACCACCGGCCTCGACCCGCGCACCCGCAACGAGGTCTGGGACGAGGTGCAGCGGATGGTCGGCGAGGGCGCCACCGTGCTGCTCACCACCCAGTACATGGAGGAGGCCGAGCAGCTCGCGCAGAGCCTGACGGTCATCGACAAGGGCCGGGTGATCGCCGAGGGCGGCGTCCGGGAGCTGAAGGCGCAGGTCGGCGGACGGACGGTGCAGGTCCGGCCGGTCCGGCCGGCGGAGCTGCCCGAGATGGCCCGCTGCCTGCGCGAGGCCGGCATCACCACCGCCACCGTGTCCAAGGACGCCGGCCTGCTCTCGGTGCAGATCACCGAGGACGCCGAACTCACCGCCGTGGTCGGCGTCCTGGGCACCCGGGGCTTCGGCATCGCGAGCATCGACACCAAACTGCCCAGCCTGGACGAGGTCTTCCTCGCCATCACCGCCAAGCCCGGCGTCGCCGCCGTCCCGACCCTGCGGAAGGAGGCCGTGGCATGAGCGCCGCGACCCTCGCCCCCGGCCACCTGGCAGATCCCCGGATCGGCCTGCGCGGCAACCTGCGCCACGTCGGCGCGCTGACCCGGCGCAACCTGATGCGGATCAAGGCCGACCCGGAGTCGATGCTCGACGCCCTGCTCGTCCCGATCGTCTTCACGGTGCTCTTCGTCTACGTGTTCGGCGGCGCCGTCAAGGGCAGCCAGCAGGAGTACATCCAGTACATGGTCCCGGGCCTGCTCGGCACCACCGGTCTCAACCTGGCGATGGCTGTCGGGACCGGCCTGAACAGCGACTTCCAGACCGGGGTGATGGACCGCTTCCGCACCCTGCCGATCGCACGCTCCGCCGTGCTGCTCTCCAAGCTGGCGGCGGAGACGGTGCGCGGGCTGGTCTCCTTCACCATCCTGATCGGCTTCTCGATGATCCTCGGGCTGCAGGTCAGGACCGACGCCCTGCACCTGCTCGCGGCGGTCGGGCTGTCCCTGCTGTTCGGGATGTCGATCGTCTGGATCTCCATGCTGCTGGGCATGTCGCTGCGCAGCGTCCAGGCCGTCCAGGGGGTGTCGATGCTGGTCATCATGCCGCTGCAGTTCGGCAGTTCGATCTTCGCGCCGACCGGCACCATGCCGGGCTGGCTCCAGGCCTTCACCAAGTACAACCCGCTCTCCGCACTGGCCGACGCCTGCCGCAACCTGATCAACGGCGGGCCGCTGACCCACTCGGTGCTCATCGTGCTGATCTGGTCGGTGACGATCACCTCGGTCACCGCGCCGCTGGCCGTGGCGAGGTTCCGCAAGCGGACCTGAAGCCCCGCCCACCCCCCGGCCCGCCCGGCCCGGACCAGGGGTGCGGGCGGCGTCAGAACGACCCCGGATCGTCCAGCAGGGCGGTCGCCTCGGCGAGCGAGAGGCGGCCGCCCTCGGCCAGTGCCTGTTCGAAGGCCTCCGCGCCGAGCATCGAACGCAGGGCGCGGTCGTCCGACTCGCGCTCGCGCCGCTCCAGGTAGGACCCGACCTGGCCGTGCAGCCCGTGGTGCGCCCCGAGCAGGACGGCCGCCCGGCGGGCCGGCCGCAGGTCGCCGTCCCGCTCGGCGAGTGCGAGCAGGACGCCGAGGGCGGGCAGGAACAGCATCACCGTCATGTGCTCGGCGAACACCGACGCCGAATCGTCCGCCGAGCGGATCTGCCGGCGGCCCTCGGCCACCAGCTCCACGCCCCGGCCGGGGTCGCCGCCGCGCGCCGTCGCCCAGCCGCGGATGCAGGTCACGACCCCGCGGAAGACCTGCGGCACCACCTGCCCGAACGACCGCTGGCTCCGCTCCAGCCGGTCCAGCTGGCCGAGCGCCTCGGCGTACTCGCCGCGTCCGACGTGCAGGGTGCAGAGCACCATCCGTCCGTAGAGGTCCGCGCCCTCGGCGGAGTGGGTGCCGAGGTCGACGGCCTCCAGCGCCTCGCGGACCAGCCGCTCGCCCTGCTCCGGATCGCTCTCGAACAGGGCCTCACCCAGCCGCACCTGGAGCATCGGCACCTCGTGCGCGGCGCCCAGCTTCTCGGCGAGGTCGATCGCCCGCCGGTAGGACTCCGCCGCGAGCACGTACTCCCCGCGCTTGGCCGCGCTCTCCGCCCCCGCGGCGAGCGCCTCGGACATCCCCCAGCGGTCGCCGGCCCGGGTGAACAGCGCCAACGCCTCGTCACTGTCCCGGACGGCCTGCTCCAGCCCGCCGACCCAGTCGTTCAGCATCCGGGACCGGACCTGCAGGATGAACGCGAGGTCGACGTCGCGGCCGTGCACCCGGCAGCCCGCCACCGCCTTGTCCAGCATCGAGCGCAGCCGGTCCGTCTCCCCCGTCAGGAAGCCCGCGAACACCCGCATCAGCACGGGGAACCGGTACGACTGCGGCAGCTCCGGGGTGTACGTCCGCACCACCGCGGCGGCCAGGCGGACGGCCTCGGTGTCCCCCAGCATCGCCAGGTTCCCGTCGAACATGCCCACCAGCAGGTGGATCCGAAGGTGCCGCCGGGCCTCCGCCAGCATGTCGGGGTGCATCGGGAGCGGCGCGTCCAGCGGGCCGGTGAGCAGCGGGGCCGGAGCCGGGGCGCCGTCGGCGAACGGGTCCGGGCCGAGCGCGGCGACGGCCCGGTACCAGCCGTTCGCCTCCTGGTGGTAGTCGCGCAGCGTCCAGAACCAGCTCATCCCCAGGACGACGGCCAGCGCCTCCTGCTCCTCGCCGCCGTCCACCGCGCGGCGCAGCGCGGCCCGGATGTTGTCCTGTTCGCGCTCCAGCACGGCGAGCAGGTGCAGCTGTCCGGGGCCGTGCAGACCCGGCTCGGCGGTGCGGACCAGCTCGCGGAAGCAGCTGAGGTGCCGGGCCGCGGCGCCGTCCCCGGGCGCCTCGGCGAGGCGTTCGGCGGCGTACTCGTGGATGGTCTCCAGCATCCGGTACCGGGGTTCGGCGCCGAGCCCGGCGACCAGCAGGGACTTGTCGACCAGGGAGAGCAGCAGGTCGGCGACCTCCTCGCGCGGCACCTCGGTACCGTCCGCGCAGACCTGCTCGGCCGCCTCCAGGGTCCAGCCGCCGGCGAAGACGGCGAGCCTGCGCAGCACGGTGCGTTCGCGCTTGCCCAGCAGGTCCCAGCTCCAGTCGACCACCGCGCGCAGGGTCTGCTGACGGGGCAGCAGGGTACGGGAGCCCGCCGTGAGCAGGGCGAACCGGCCGTCCAGCCGGTCGGCGATCTGCCGGGTCGTCAGCCCGCGCAGCCGGGCGGCGGCCAGCTCGATGGCCAGCGGCAGGCCGTCCAGGCGGCGGCAGATCTCGGCGGCGGCCGGGTCCTCGGCCGGGTCGAAGCCGGGGCGGGCCGCCGCGCCGCGCTCGGCGAACAGCCGCAGGGCGGCCGGCCCGGGCAGCGGCTCGACCGGGACGACCACCTCGCCGGGGACGCCGAGCGGCTCCCGGCTGGTCGCCAGCACGGTCAGCCCCGGGCACTCGGCGAGCAGCCGGTCGGTCAGCTCGGCGGCGGCCTGGATCAGGTGCTCGCAGTTGTCCAGCACCAGCAGCAGCCGGCGGTGCGCGCAGTGCTCGACGATCCGCTGTACCGGGTCGTCGGTGCGGACCGCCTCGGCCACCGCGCCGGCGGTGTGCAGGACGGTCTCGCGCAGTCCGAGCGCGGAGAGCAGCGCGCCCGGGACGGCGGCCGGGTCGTCCAGCGGCGCCAGTTCGGCGAGCCAGACGCCGTCCGGCCAGTGCCCGGCCGCCTGGGCCAGCCGGCCGGCCTCGATCGAGAGCCTGGTCTTCCCGGAGCCGCCCGGACCGGTCAGGGTGGTCAGCCGGCCGGCCGCCAGCGCGACGCCCAGCGCGGCGAGGTCGGTGTCCCGGCCGACGAAACTGGTCAGCCTCGGCAGCAGGTTGCCCGCCGGACGGGGGCCGGGCGGACGGGGGCCGGGCGGCGGGGCCGGGAGGAGACCGGGAGAGCCGGCCGGCCGCAGCAGGTCCTGGTGGAGCGCGCGCAGTTCGGTGCCCGGGTCGGCGCCGAGCTCGTCCGCGAGGGCGCGGCGGGCGGTGTCGAACTGGCGCAGCGCGTCGGCGGTGCGGCCGCTGTCGCGCAGGGCCCGGATCAGCAGGACCTGCGCCTGCTCGTCCGAGGGGCGCAGTTCGCAGAGTTCGGCGAGTTCGGCGGTCAGCCCGGCGGCCCGGCCCAGCGCCAGTTCGGCGCGGATCCGCTGCCGCCGGACGTCCTCGCGCTGTGCCTCCAGCCGGGTCGCGGGGCCGGCCCGGTCCGGCAGGTCGGCCAGGGCGGGGCCGCGCCAGAGTGCCAGCGCGGCGCCCAGCCGTTCGGCCGCCAGGCCGTGGTCGGCGGCGTCCAGTGCCTTGCGCCCTTCGGCGGTCAGCCGCTCGAACTCGCCGAGGTCGGTGGCGCCCCCCGTCAGCCAGTAGCCCGCCGGGCCCGAGCCGACCTCGTCCCGGCCGACGGTCCGGCGCAGCCGTCCGACCAGCGTCTGCAGGGCCGCGGAGGCGTCCTGCGGCGGGTCCGCGCCCCAGACCTCGTCGACCAGCAGGTCGGCCGGGACGGGCCGCCCCTGCCGGAGGGCCAGCGCGGTCAGCAGCGCGCGCAGGCGGGCGCCACCCAGCGGTATCGGGGTGCCGTCGTCCTGCCGGGCGCTGGTGGTGCCAAGGATGCTGTAGTACACCGCACCATTTTGACTGCTCCCCCGGCCCGGACCGGCGATTTGCGGTTCCCGCCGCGGGATCCACGCCCGTACCGCTACCGCCCGGCCCGCCGGTCACGCGGTGCCGGGGCGACGGTCAGGGGGCGGCGGCTCCCGTACACCCGCCCGGTCGCGGGGTGCGGGGGCCGCGCGGAACCAGGGCCGGATACCACGCGTTCACCAGGGGCCGCTTGTCGGGGCCCGTCCCGGCCCGGCATGATCGGACCTCTGCCCGCCGCCCCCGCCCCCGACGCTCGGAGCCCCACCGCCATGACCTTCGCCGATACTCAGCGCTCGCGCAGCGAGGACCGCCGGATCAGCCCGGTCTTCTGGGTGCTGCTCGCGACCCTCGCCACCGCCGGCTGGGCGGTGTGGTCGGGCTACGGCAACGCCGGCTTCGGGGTGTTCCTCTTCGTGGTGGCGGGCTGGATGGTCTCGCTCTGTCTGCACGAGTACGCGCACGCCCGGACGGCGATGCACAGCGGCGACATCTCGATCGGCGCCAAGGGCTACCTGACCCTGAACCCCTTCAAGTACGTCAACACCCTCTTCAGCTTCGTACTGCCGGTGATCTTCGTGATCCTCGGCGGCATCGGCCTGCCCGGCGGTGCGGTCTACATCGAGCGGCACCGCATCCAGGGCCGGCTGAAGCACAGCCTGATCTCGGCGGCGGGCCCGCTGGTCAACGTGGTCTTCGCGGCGCTGCTGCTGATCCCGGTCGGCGCCGGCTGGCTGGACGACTCCACGGTGCACGCGTTCTACGAGGGCCAGGAGCTGAACGTCTCCCCGCTCGCGGTGGCGCTCGGCTTCCTCGGCATGCTCCAGCTGAGCGCCGCGCTGCTGAACCTGCTGCCCGTCCCGGGCCTGGACGGCTACGGCATCATCGAGCCGTGGCTCTCGCCGCAGGCCCGGCGCGCGGTCGCACCGTTCGCGCCGTACGGGATGCTCGCGGTGTTCATCGTGCTGTGGCAGTCGGCGGTCAACCAGTGGTTCTTCGGCCTGGTCTACGACCTCATGGGCTTCTTCGGCGTCGACGGCGGCTACGCGCAGCTCGGTCACTACCTGTTCCAGTTCTGGCAGAACTAGGGCCTGTTTGGATCCGACACGATCGAGCCTTGCCCGGCAAGGCCGGGCGGCCGGTCGGGCCGGTCCACGGCGCCGGCCCGCCGGGGGGAATCTGTCGCAATCCTGTGACGGAAGACGCCTGCCGTTCTGTCCGATTTCTCATTCCGCGTACTTACGCTCAGAGGCATGTCTCCGTCGCGCTCTCGCTCCTCCGCACGCATGATCAGGCTTGCCGTCCAGCTGGTCGGCATCAGCACGGTGGCCGGTGTGGTCACCGCCGGGCTGGCGCTGCCCGCGATAGGCAGCGCGGGGCTGGGCGCGAAGGAGGCCGTCTCGGGCTTCAACAGCCTGCCGAGCGACTTCACCGCTCCCCCGCTCTCCCAGGCGTCCACGGTCTACGACGCGGACGGCGGCGTGATCGCCACCGTGTACAACCGGGACCGCACCGTCGTGCCGAGCGACCAGATATCCCCGCTGATGAAGTCGGCGCTGGTGGACATCGAGGACAACCGCTTCTACGAGCACGGCGCGATCGACCTGAAGGGCGTGCTGCGGGCGATCAACAAGAACGCGGCGAGCGGCGGCGTCTCGCAGGGCGCCTCCACGCTCACCCAGCAGTACGTGAAGAACGTCTTCGTCGACGAGGCGGGCGACGACCAGCAGGCGGTGCTGGCCGCCCAGGCGCAGACCATCGGCCGCAAGCTCAAGGAGATGAAGTACGCGATCAAGCTGGAGGAGACCCTCACCAAGGACCAGATCCTCACCAACTACCTGAACATCACGTTCATGGGTGAGCAGGCGTACGGGGTCGAGGCCGCCTCCCAGCGGTACTTCAGCGTCCACGCCAAGGACCTCTCGCTCCCGCAGGCCGCCCTGCTGGCCGGCATCGTGCAGTCGCCCACCGGGTACGACCCGATCGTCAACCCCAAGCAGTCCAAGGAACGCCGGGACACCGTGCTGCGCAAGATGGCGCAGTACGGCACCATCACCCAGGCCCAGGCGGACCAGGCGATCGCCTCCCCGATCACCCTCAACGTGAGCCGCCCGCAGCAGGGCTGCATCACGGCGGCGCAGGGCGAGGGCTTCTTCTGCGACTACGTGAAGAAGGTGGTCACCACCGACCCGGCCTTCGGCGCGAGCTCGGCCGACCGGCAGGCGCTGTGGAAGCGCGGCGGCCTGCAGATCCACACCACGCTCGACCCCAAGGCGCAGCAGGCCCTCCAGCAGTCGGTCAGCACCCACGTCTACGCCTCGGACAAGGCGGCCACCGCGATGAGCGTGGTGCAGCCGGGCACCGGCAAGATCATCGCGATGGGCCAGAGCCGCCCGTACGGCGTCAACGACAATCAGACCACGATCAACCTGAACGTGACCAAGGCGATGGGCGGCGGGCTCGGCTTCCCGACCGGCTCGACCTTCAAGCCGATCGTGGCCGCCGCCGCGCTGGAGAACGGCATCACGCCCTCGCAGTCGTACCCCTCGCCGTACAGCATGCCGTGGCCGGACATGAAGAGCTGCAGCGGCACCCGTGTCCACACCAGCGGCGACGTGCACAACGACTCCACCAGCCTGGTCGGGCCGTTCACCATGGGGCCCGCGATGGCCCAGTCGGTGAACACCTACTTCGTCTCGCTGGAGGGCGACGCCGGACTCTGCAACGTGGTGCAGATGGCCAACAAGCTCGGCATCAGCCAGCAGGCCGGCGGTGACACGCTCCAGCAGGTGCAGTCCATGACGCTGGGCAGCAACGCCCTCACCCCGCTGGAGATGGCGAGCGCGTACGCCGCCTTCGCCGCGCACGGCACCTACTGCACCCCGACCGCGATCAGCTCCGTCACCACGGCCGACGGCAAGTCGCTGTCCGTCCCGGCGCCCGACTGCCGCCCGGTGATGTCCACCGGTACGGCCGACTCGATCACCACCATGCTCAAGGGCGTGGTGCAGGACGGCACCGGCGCCCAGGCCGGCCTGAGCGACCGCGACAGCGCCGGCAAGACCGGCACCACCAACGCCGGCCGCCAGGTCTGGTTCGTCGGCTACACCCCCGAGCTGTCCGCCGCCACGGTCGTCAGCGACGTCGCCGCCCCCACCTCCCTGGACGGCCAGAGCATCGGCGGCCACACCGTCGACCAGGCCTTCGGCGGCACCCTGGCCGGCCCGATCTGGCGCGACGCGATGAGCGGCGCCCTCGACGGCACCAGCCCGCAGTCCCTCACCACCGTCCCGCTGCAGTAACGGCCCCCGGCACCACAGCCCCCGGCCCGAACGGCCCCCGCACCGCCGCCCTTCAAGGGCGGCGGTGCGGGGGCCGTTCGGCGTTCCGGGGGTGCCTGTCCGCCGGGCAAGGTGACAACGCCGTACCCAACGCGGTTGACCGGGTGCGGGAGCTGGCCGGAGAGTCGTGAACCAGTCAGCCAAACATGCATTTCGAGACATCCTCGAAAGGCAACGCACGTTGTGTCCAAGGGAGTTCAGTCGCACGAACCGGCAGGCGCCGGCTGTCGGCCGAGGACGACCTGACCGCCGGGAAGCACGGCGGGAAGCACGGCCGGAAGCACGGCCGGCGCGGAGCATCCGCGCGCACGTCCGGACCGGCAGGACGCCCGCCGCCGATGCCCGCCGTCCGTGCACCACACACTCTCACTCCGAGCTCTGGGGAAACACCTGATGACTCGTATGAACGACATGTTCCGTACGGCGAGAAGCAGATCCACGCTGGCGGCCCTCGCCGTGGGATCACTGATCCTCACCTGCACCGCCGCCGGCACCTCCGCGACAGCGGCCGCGCAGGACGCGCTCGCGAACCCGGCGCAGATCACCTTCGCCGACGCGGCCGGCTCCACCGGCCCCGCGCAGCCGATCCCGGGAGCCACCGGCGGCGGCACCCTGAACGTGCTCCAGCAGGACACCTTCGGTCACCTCGACCCCGCCCAGGTCTACGTCAACAACCAGGCGCAGCTGGCCACCCTGCTGGACCGGGGCCTGACCACCTACAAGCTCGACAACGCGGGCGCGTACTCGGTCGTCGGCGACCTGGCCACCGACAGCGGCAGGATGACCGACGGCGGCCGGACGTGGACCTACACGCTCAAGAACGGGATCCGCTGGGAGGACGGCACGCCGATCACCTCGGCCGACATCCGCCAGTCCGTCGAGCGCCTGTTCGCGCCGTTCATCACCAACGGCCCGACCTACCTCCAGCGGTGGCTGGCCGACACCAGCGGCACGGACTACCGCAACCTGCTGCCCGACGGCCCCTACACGGGCAGCCACCTGCCCGACTCCGTGCTCGCCACCCCGGACGCGAGGACCGTCGTCTTCCACTTCAAGCAGGCGCAGCCCGACCTGCCCTACGCGCTGGCGCTCGCCGGGTACAGCGCGGTCCCGCTGGCCAAGGACACCAAGCAGGCGTACGACCTGGCGCCGGTGGCCTCCGGCCCGTACCGGATCCAGGAGTTCAAGCCGGGCGTCTCGATGACCCTGGTCCGCAACACCCAGTGGGACCCGGCCACGGACTCGGCGCGGCACCAGTACCCGGACCGGTTCCAGATCTCCTTCAACGTCTCCAGCGTGGACGCCACCCACCGCCTGATGAGCGACAGCGGAGACGACCGGACCGCGACCACCTTCACCAACTCGGTGGACCCGGCCGACATCGCCCAGGTCATGGCCGACCCGCAGCAGGCCGGGCGGACCCTCGCCGGCTACCAGTCGTACGTCGCGCAGATCAACTTCAACACCAAGCTGATCACCGACCGCCGCCTGCGGCTCGCCCTCGCCTACGCCGTCCCGACCCAGGCCGTGTACGACGCCCAGGGCGGCGCGTACGGCGCCGAGTTGGCCGGCAGCTTCATCAGCCCGACCCTGCCGGGCTACAAGAAGAGCGACCCGCTCGGCAAGGTCGCCCACCCCGCCGGTGAGCCGGACAAGGCCCGCCGGATCCTCAAGAGCCTGCACAAGGTGGGCATGAAGATCCGCTACGCCTTCGTGGACAGCCCGGCGGCCCAGCAGTACTCGGCCGCCGTCGAGGCCGCGCTGGACAAGGCCGGCTTCGACGTGGAGCGGGTCGCGATCCCGGGCCGCAACTACTACGACACCATCGGCCGGACCGACAACAGCTTCGACATGTACGGCTCGGCGTGGGGCGCGGACTGGCCCAGCGGCCTGACCGTGATCCCGCCGCTCTTCGACGGCCGCACGGTCGCCGACGGCGCCTCCAACCACTCGATGATCGACGACCCCGGGGTCAACCGGCGGATCGACCGCGCCAAGACCGTCACCAACCCGCAGAAGGCCGCGGCGGCGTGGATGAAGCTGAGCGACTACATCGCCAAGGACGTGGTCCCGGCCGTCCCGACGGTCTACTACAAGCAGCTGCAGATGTACGGCTCGCGCGTCGGCGGGGCGGCCTACAACAAGTTCTTCTGCAACATCGACGCGACGCGGCTGTACGTGAAGCCGTAGCGCGACCGGTGGCCGGAGTCCGGGCCCGGCTGCGGCCGGGCCCCTACTCCGGCTTCCAGTTCTCCGGCTCCGGCTTGCGGCTCTCCGGCTCTCCGGCTCTCCGGCTCTCCGGCTTACGGCTCTCCGGTTTCTAGCTCCCCGAGGATGCCGACGCCTTCGCCAGGCGCTCACGGCGGATGTAGAACCAGGCGATGTTGCTGGAGACGCCCGCGAGCAGGACCCACACCACCCCGAACCAGTTGCCCTGGACGAACGAGACCACAGCGGCGGTCACCGCCAGCACGAAGACGATCGAGGCCATCAGGGCGTTGCGGGGCATGCGGGGGCTCCTAGGTGCGGGGGCGGTCGGCATCCATTGTCCCGGAAGCCCCCGCTCGCGACGGCGGGGGGGGCTTCCGGGCAGACCGGCGGCGGGCCGGCCGACGGTCCTAGACGTCCGTGACGCGAAGGCCCGCGTGGGCCTTGTAGCGGCGGTTCACCGAGATCAGGTTGGCCACCAGCGACTCCACCTGGTGGGCGTTGCGCAGCCGTCCGGCGAAGACGCCGCGCATGCCGGGGATCCGGGCGGCCAGTGCCTGCACGGTGTCGGTGGCCTCGCGGTCCTCGCCGAGCACCATCACGTCGGTGTCGATCTCCGCGAGCGACTCGTCCTGGAGCAGCACCGCCGAGAGGTGGTGGAAGGCGGCCGTGACCCGGGAGTCCGGGAGCAGCGCGGCGGCCTGCTGGGCGGCGCTGCCCTCCTCGGGCTTCAGCGCGTAGGCGCCCTGCTTGTCGAAGCCCAGCGGGTTGACGCAGTCGACGACGATCTTGCCCGCCAGCTCCTCGCGGAGCGCGGACAGCGTCGCGGCGTGGCCGTCCCACGGCACCGCGACGATCACGATGTCGCTCTCCCGTGCGGTGGTCGCGTTGTCCGCGCCGCGTACGCCGAGGCCCAGCTCGGCGGCGGACGCCTCGGCCCGCTCGGCCGTACGCGAGCCGATGACGACCTGCTGGCCGGCCTTGGCCAGCCGGTAGGCCAGGCCGCGGCCCTGGTCGCCGGTGCCGCCCAGGACGCCGACCACGAGCTGTGAGACGTCAGGGAGCTGGTGGGCCGGGTTGGTCACTGAATCGTGGGTACTCATGGGGAGATCCTGCCAAAGCGTGGATGGCGGCTCCATCCTGAACGGCATGGACGCCGTGAGAGTTTCAGCACTACGCCAGTCCCTGGCCGGCACCGGCTGGCCGGAGTCGGCCGGGGTGTTCGCGGGCGCGCTGCGGCACTCGGTCAGCCGCCGCACCGCCGACGGCCTGCTGCTGGTCGGCACCGAACGCTACGAACCGTGGCACCTGGCCGCTCATCTGGACGACGAGGCGCGCTGGTCGGGTGTCCCCCGACTGGCCCCCACCCTGCTGCGCCATCAGGTACCGGAGGGCGCACCGGCGCACCTCGGGTACGGGCTCGGACGGCTGACGGAGGTGCGGCGCGGCGTGACGGTGCTGGTGGTGGCGCCCGCCACCGCCGGGGTGCCGCTGCTGGAGCGGGTGCAGGACGCCCGCCGCGGCGGTGCCACCGTCCTGGCCCTGGACACCGGTGACCGCGAGCTGGCCGGCCTGGCGCACGAACGGCTGGCCGTGCCGGGGGCCGGGGAGGAGCCCTTCGAACTGGTCCAGCACCTGGTCAGCGCGGCCGCCGGCTCCGCGCCCGGCCTCCGCGCCCGGCTGGCCCGCCTCGCCGAGCGGCTCACCGCGCCGACGGCGGTGCGGTGGTAGCCGCCTGGCGGCCGCGGCCGCCGGGCGGGTGGCCGTTCAGCTCGGACGGGTCCGCAGGGAGAGCAGCTGTCGGACCGCCGCCTGGTCCTCGAGGGAGGGCGTGGCCTGCGCATCCGCCACCTTGGCGTCCCGCTCGGCCCCGGTCGGCGGCCAGGCCAGCACGGCCTTGGCGGAGTCGAGTTCCCTCTGCAGGGCCCGCTCCAGGTCCTCCATCGCCGGGGCGGTGCCGCCGGGCCAGGTCCTGGCCCGCAGTTCGAGCAGAGCGTAGGTCAGTCCGTACACCCGCTGCTGGGCCCAGTCGTGCCAGGCCGCCGGGTCCGTACCGGGCGAGTCGGTCGGCGACTTCCAGTCCAGGTGGCGGGTGGCGTCCAGATAAGCGTTCTGGTCGTGGGTCAGAGTCGACGAGTCGAACCGCAGGCTCCCCCGCATCCGGGCGGAGTCGTCGACGAAGGCACAGACCGCGAGGTGCGGGTCCCGGTCCCACGCGGTCTGGTCGCCTGCGGCGAAGTGGACTCTCCGCAGGCGGGCCGGGACTCCCCAGGGGTCGGCCGCGTAGCTCACCGTCATCGTCCCGCAGAGCTTGGCGGCCATGGTGGAGACGGCGTCCCGACCCGGGAAGTGATCACCGAACAGCTCGGTGGTGCCGGTCACCTCGCCGAAGTGCGGCTGCCCACACGGCACGACGAGGAACCTGTCCGTCATCAGCTTCGGGGCGCGGTCGAAGCACTGGCCGGTGCGCAGCGCGGAAACCTTCACCGAACCGAACACCGAGCCGCCGAGCAGCAGCGCCGTCACGCCTCCGACCACGGTCGCGCACAGGCCCAGGCCGCCGAGCACGACGCCGGCGACGGCCAGCGCCTTGCCGCGCTGCCCCCGCCGCCGGAGTTGGATCAGGGCGGTGATGCCGAAGCCGAGGGCCAACGGCCAGACGCAGCAGAGCAGGCCGGTGACCAGCGAGGCGATGGCGAACCGGTTGCTCCCCGAAGCGGCGGCGGGCAGCGGCGGCTCCGCGTGCCAGTCCTGCGGAGGCCGGGGCGGCTGGTCCGGGTCAGGGCCTGGGTCCGGCGGGGCCCACGGGTCGGCCCCGGATCTCCCGGCCTCCGGCGCGCTCGACTTCTCGGACTTCACGGCGTTCCCCCACAAGCACTCTGGTCCGCACTTGTGTGCGATATCGCACGAGACTGTATCGGGCTGGTGACACGGCTCGGACCACCGTTAATTCGATTGCGGCGCCGCGCCCGCAGAGCGGATCATCACCCCCGATGACTTCCGAACCCCCTGGCCTGCCCCGGCTCCGCGCACTGATCCGCAAGATCCGCCCCGATCTGGCCCCTTGGCGTTCCTCGCGGGACTTCCGCCTGCTCTGGAGCTCGGGGTGCGTCTCCGCCTTCGGCAGCTTCCTGACCTACGTGGCGGTGCCGCTGCAGATCAAGGACCTGACCGGCTCCTCGCTGGCCGTCGGCCTGGTCGGGGCGGTGGAGCTGCTGCCGCTGATCGTCTTCGGCCTGTGGGGCGGAGCGCTCGCCGACGCGCTGGACCGCCGCAGGCTGGTGCTGTTCTCGGAGGCCGGGCTCGGCCTGCTCTCGGGGCTGCTGCTGCTCAACGCGCTGCTGCCGACCCCGCTGCTGTGGCCGATCTACCTGGTCGCGGGCCTGGTCGCCGCCGTGGACGGGCTCCAGCGCCCGGCGCTGGACTCGCTCACCCCCAGGATCGTCGCGCACGACCAGCTGACCGCCGCGTTCGCCCTCAAATCGCTCTACCGCAACGCCGCTTCGGTGGCCGGCCCGGCCCTGGCGGGCGTCATCGTGGTGGCGGCGGGCGTCCGGTGCGCGTACGCGCTGGACGTGGCCACCTTCGCCGTCTCGCTGCTGCTGCTCGCCCGGATGCGCGCCGTCCCGCCGTCCACCGGCGCCGAGAAGCCCTCGCTGCGGGCGATCGGCAACGGGGTGCGGTACGCCTGGAGCCGCAAGGACCTGCTGGGCACGTACGCCATCGACACCTGCGCGATGCTCTTCGCGTACCCGGTCGCGATCTTCCCCTTCCTGGCCGCCGACCTGCACGCGACCTGGGCGCTCGGCCTGATGTACGGGGCCTCGGCGGTCGGCGCGCTGGTGGTCTCGGTGACCAGCGGATGGACCTCCCACATCCACCGGCACGGCCGGGTGCTGGTGCTCGCCGCGCTCGGCTGGGGCGCCGCGATGGCGCTGGCCGGGCTGGCCGGGCAGATATGGCTGGTCCTGCTCTGCCTGGCGCTGGCCGGCGGCGCCGACCAGATCAGCGGGGTCGCCCGCTCGACCATGTGGAACCAGTCCATCCCGGACGGGCTGCGCGGCCGGCTGGCCGGGGTCGAGCTGCTCAGCTACTCCGTCGGCCCGCAGCTGGGCCAGGTCCGGGCCGGCGGCACGGCGGCCCTGATCGGCGTCCGGGGCTCGGTCTGGGCGGGCGGCCTGGCCTGCGTGGTCGGCGTGATCGGCCTGACCGCCGCGCTCCCGAGACTCCTCGCCTACGACGACCGGACCGACCCGCACGCGGCGGCGGTGCGCGCCGAGCGCGAGGACACCGCCGCACTCGCGGCCTGAGGCCGGACCGGGCCGGGGCCGGGGCCGGGCCCCGACAACCTCGCCCGGCCCGCCCGGCCCGTCAGTCCTCGTCCCCCTCGGCGGGCTCGTCCTGGCGCCGCCACTCGCGGTTGCGCTCGGCGGCGGTCTCCAGCGCGCGGCCGGCCTCCTCGCGGGTGGTGTACGGGCCGAGGCGGTCCTTGGCCGGGCACTCGGGGCCCTCCTCGACCTTGGCGTGCTTGATGCAGTAGAACCACTCCCCCGGCTTACCGGTGGGCTTGCTGCCGAACCCCAGTGGCATGGCCGTCTCTCCCGTCCTCGCCCGGCGCCGTCCTCCGGCGCTCACACGTACTGATCTTTCCCGTGCCCCGGCTCGTACACACAGCCGGGGCGCCGGGCACCCGGCCGATAGAATCGCCGGCATGGCTCTCGTTCCCGGCATCCAGTCCCCCGTCCGCAAGGTCCCCGCGCACATCGCACGCCCGGAGTACGTCGGCAGGCCGGCGCCGACCCCGTACACCGGGCCCGAGGTGCAGACGGCCGAGACGGTCGAGAAGATGCGGATCGCGAGCCGGATCGCCGCCCGGGCGATGGCGGAAGCCGCCAAGCTGATCGCCCCCGGGGTCACCACCGACGCCCTCGACGTCGTCGCCCACGAGTACATGTGCGACCACGGCGCCTACCCGTCGGACCTCGGCTACCGGGGCTTCCCGAAGTCGATCTGCACCTCCGTCAACGAGGTGATCTGCCACGGCATCCCGGACTCGACGGTCCTTCAGGACGGCGACATCGTCAACATCGACGCGACCGCCTACATCCACGGCGTGCACGGGGACCTGAACGCCACGTACCTGTGCGGCGACGTGGACGAGGAGTCCCGGCTGCTGGTCGAGCGGACCCGCGAATCCCTCAACCGGGCGATCAAGGCGGTCAAGCCGGGCCGGCAGATCAACGTGATCGGCCGGGTGATCGAGTCCTACGCCAAGCGCTTCGACTACGGCGTGGTCCGCGACTTCACCGGGCACGGCATCAACACGTCGTTCCACTCGGGCCTGATCATCCCCCACTACGACAGCGACCGGGCCACCGAGGTCATCAAGCCCGGCATGACCTTCACCATCGAGCCGATGCTCACCCTCGGCACCTACGACTACGAGATCTGGGCCGACGGCTGGACGGTCGTCACCAAGGACCGCAAGCGCACCGCCCAGTTCGAGCACACCCTGCTCGTGACCGCGGACGGCGCGGAGATCCTCACCCTCCCCTGAGCGGTCGCGCCCCACGCCCCCAGGGGTTTGTCCCCCGGTCGGCGCCGGCTCAGCCGATCAGCCACTGCTCCTCGGCGACCGCGCCGACCTCGGTGCAGGCGTCGGTGAGGACGTCCAGGACGCGAAGGGCGTCGGGCAGCGGCTGCTCGGGCCCGCGCAGCCAGCGGACCTCGGAGCCGTCCGGCAGTGCGGCCGGCGGGACGAGCGTGTACGAGCCCCGGCAGTGCCACCGCAGGCCGGGGTGCTCGGACATGGTGTCGGGCGTGCTGTCGAGCACGCTCGGCCACCACTCGTCCTCGTCGGCCGGGGTGCCCTTGGTGGCGGTGAAGAACAGGTAGCGGTCCTCGCCGACGGCCGCGACCGGACCGCCCACGCCGAGCAGGTCGAGCCGCTCCAGCGCCAGCCGGCCGGCCTCCGCCGGGACGTCGAGGACGTCGTGGGCCCGGCCGGTGGCGGTGACGAAGTTCGCCTGCGAGTCCCGCGAGAGCCAGTGGGCCAGCTGCTCGGGGTCGGTGGTCGCCTGGGACTGCCAGGCGAACGAGACCGGGTGCTGGGCGGGGGCCGGACAGCCGACCCGGTCGCAGGAACAGCGGTGACCGGCGGGGTGCGCGGCGGGCGCCACCGGGAATCCCGCCCGTACCGCTCCGAGCAGCAGATCCAGCCGGACGGCCGCGTCCGGACCGGCCGCGGGTCCGACCCGACGCCGGTCACGCCGCTGCCACCAGGTCGTCCACCTACTGCTGGCTTCCATCGGGCCCCTTCCGCACCTGCTGTGACCTGCTGTACCGGTACGGCACAGCAATCGACGCAACATCCGACGCAACGCCCGAGCCCGCCCGTTGCTTCCCGGGTCCGGCTCGGTCCGACACGTCCGCCACGGGCCGGAGCCGGGGTTGCCGGACGGCCGACGCCCGGGGTCACGTGACGGAGTACGAGAGTTGAAGCTCGGCGGGCAGGCGCACCGATGCGCGCCCGGCCCGGCCCGTACGGGGCCCGCTTGCCCGGGAGAACCCCGGGGGCGTACAGAGCAGGATAAGGGTGCGGGCGGGGTCCTCCCGACCGGGGGCGGTGCCGCACAGGTCACACCGGCCGCCGCACACCGGGCGGGCATAGGCTGGCCAGGTGAGAAGCGCAGACACCGAATTCATCGGCGGCCCCCTGGACGGCAAGGTCCTGCCCATCCCGCTGGGCCCCTTCAACGGCGTGCCGAACCTCTACAAGGTGCCCGTCCCGGCCCACGGGGATGTGCCCAGCACCACACTGATCTACCGCAAGGCGAAGGAGTACGACAGCAAGGGCCGCTCGCGCTGGCGGTACGAGTACGACCGGTCCGTCTCCGGCTGACTGCGCCCGCCCACCGCGGCCGCACCGCACGTGCAGTCCCGGCCACCTTCTCCGTGGCCTCGGCCCCTACTGCGCCCCCAGATCCCGACAGCCCGGCCGCTGGAAGGGCCGGCGGCCGATCCCGGGGCGGTCTCCCGAACAGCAGGGCGAAACCCGGCAACTGCCGAGGGCTGAAGCAACGTCATGGATCAAGGACAGCGCGCCACTCCACCCGGGGCAGGCGCGCCGCCCTGAGGTCGGGGGAGTGCCTCGGACGGCAGCGCGCCGCCGGTACGCCGGAACGCCGCTCGCGACCTCCCCGACGGCCTCACCCGGGGGCCGCCGCCCGGTTCGATCGGAGATTCCCCACCGTGCAGCAGTCGCAGTCGCAGCCCACCCGCACCCGCACCCGTCCGGTCCTGGCCGGTATGACCGCGCTCGCGCTCCTCACCGCCCTGGCGGCCTGCAGCAGCAACGGCAAGCCGGCCACCGACGCCGGGGCGGGCGGCAGCGCGGCGGCCGCCCCGACCACCCCGGCGAGCAGCGCACCGCCGAAGAACTCCAAGGTCGTGCTGCCGACCGGTCCGGCCGCCGCTCTGAAGAAGGTCCGGGACACCAAGGCCGGTCCGATCATGATGACCACCCTGGCGGGCAAGAAGTCCGGCGTCTCCGCCGCCGTCTGGGTCTGGCTGCCGCCGCAGTACAGCGACCCGAAGTACGCCAAGTTCGGCTTCCCGGTGCTCACCCTCTACGCGGGCGGCCAGAGCAACGGCTACAACACCTGGACGGACAACCAGCTGCCGATCCAGGAGATCGACGCCCAGCTCGCCCAGGAGCAGAAGGCGCACCCCTTCATCATGATCATGCCGGTGCAGAACCTGACGGGCGACGAGCACCGAGCCCTGGACTGCTCCGACATCCCCGGCCAGCCCAAGATGGGCACCTGGATGTCCCAGGACATCCCGGACTTCGTCCGCGCCAACTTCCGCACCCTCAAGGGCCGCGACAGCTGGGGTCTGATGGGCGCCTCCAGCGGCGCCGACTGCAGCGCCAAACTGGCCATGCAGCACCCCGACATCTACGCGGCCGCCGTGCCGATCGACGGCGACTTCAAGGCGGACTCCCTGCTCTGGAAGGGCCACCCGGCCGAACAGGAGGCCAACGGCCCCGACAAGCTGATCTCCACCAGCAAGGCCGACGTCAAGATGCTCGCCACCGCCGGCGGCGCCAGCGCGTACGAGGTCGGCGTGGTCAAGCACTGGGTCGCCAAGGCCGTCGCCCCGACCACCGTCGAGTACTACGAGCAGCCGGGCGGCAACCACCTGACCTCGGACTTCAAGAAGCTGATCCCCAACGCCCTCGAATGGCTGACCAAGAACCTCGCCGGACCCGAGAGCGACGACTGACGGCCCACCGAGGGGCGGGTACGTCACCGTCGAACCCGCGGGCCGGACGGCCCGGGGGTACGTCCCGCCCCGAGGCCGCCCCCGAGGCGCGCCGACCCTCCGGCGGTGACCCCGTACCGGCTTGACGTCCCGTGATTTGACACCACGTCACGTCAAGTCCGGAGCATTGACACGCCTCGGCGCCGTTGCCAGAGTTGGCCCGTCCGGAGCGGGCCGGTGCGAGAGCACCGGCCGGCCCTCCAGCGACGCGCCCGAGCCATGCTGGAGAAACGGGACCGGACGAGCCCCGACACCGATGCGACGCCCCGGCCCGGCGCCGAGTCGATCCGACCCCCGACACCCGCGATCCGCACCTGTCGGACACCCGGCGTCGCACGGGCCGGCCTCCCCCGTCGGCCGACGCCGTGCTGCCCCTCGTGGAATCGGACGGGGACGACCCTCCCGCGTCCGGCCGGGCGGCCTGCCGCAGCGTCCCCGGCCGGAGCGCCACCCCTGCCGACCGGCCTTCGACCGCTTCTCTGTGAGGACGACGATGACCCTACCCATGACACGGGAGCGCGGCGGTCCGACGCCGGTCCCCGGCGGTCCGCTGCGCCGCATGTGCTGGATCTTCCCCGACCGGGAGTCCACCAGGACGGCCGCGATGTGGCGGCACTACTTCTGGGACCTCTACGCGGAGGTCGCCGCGGACGCGGGGATGAGCTGGACCAGGCACGCGCCCGAGGCGGTGACGGTGGACGCCACGGTGCGCGGCCGGCCGCTGGTCTACGTGGACGACGAGCCGGTCACCCCGCAGGACACGCTCTTCATCACCGCGCTGTACTCGCTGCCCTACCAGTCGATGGACGTCTTCAACCAGTACGAGCTGTACGCGGTGCTGGAGCAGGCGGGCTTCTACCTGCCCTTCCCGCCGCAGATGTCGCTGATCGGCAACGACAAGCTGGCCACCCTGCTCCACCTCGACGGCTCCCCCGTGCCCCCGATCCCGTCGGTCCGGATCGGCACCGGCCGGGACGTCGGCAAGCACGTCTACGAGGTGGCGCTGGCGAACATGACCTACCCGGCCATCGTCAAGCCGGCCGGATGGTGCGGCGGCGGCGGGATCAACCTGGCGCACGGCCCCGAGGACGTCCGGGGCCTGGCCAGCCTGGCACAGGGCGGCGACACCACCCTGGTGGTCCAGCCGTACCTCGGCGACGGCACGGTCGACTACCGGGTGTACGTGATCGACGGCAAGCCGTACGCGGTGCTGAAGCGGACCCCGGAGGCCGGCTCACCGGTGGCCAACGCCAGCCGGGGCGGCACGATGGAGTTCGCCGCCATCCCGGACGAACTCGCCGAGGCGGCCGCCTACTTCGCCGAGCGGCTGCCGATCCCGTTCTTCTGCGTCGACTTCCTGTTCGACGGGGAGCGGTTCTGGTTCTCCGAGTTGGAGCCGGACGGGGTGATCGCCCCGGACTTCGACGATCCGCACCGCGCGGTGCAACGGGACATCACCCGTGCCCGCTTCGCCGCCTACCGGGACGCCCACGCGAAGTGGCTGGCCGACGGCGTCGCCCGCACCGTCGGCACATTCGCCACGAGCGGCACGAACATCGTTTCCAGAGCCGACAGTTCAGAGACGAGACCGAGATGACGGAGCCGTTCTCCCTGTCACCGGAGGCCGCCGGCCCGCACCTGCACGTCGCCCGCCGCTCGCTCGAACGCCTGAAGACCGTACCGGAGTTGGCGCAGCGCTACGCCGGCCGGGGCGAGCTGCTCGACCTCGACGACCTGGCCGCGCTCGCGCCGCTGGTGAAGGACGACCTGAACACCGCCCTGGCGCACCTGGAGCCCAAGGCCGAACACGGCGCCACCTGGCTCTTCCAGAGCGGCGGCAGCACCGGCGCGCCCAAGCTCGGCTACGCGCCCACCGGCTTCTACATGGCGGGCGTCCACGCGCAGTGGCAGCCGCTGGACCGCGCGGACGTCTTCGTCAACGCCTGGGGCGCCGGCCGGATGTGGGGCGCGCACTTCCTGGTCGCGGCCCTGGCCGACCTGGCGCAGTGCCAGGTCATCGCGCTGGGTTCGGTCTCCGAGGGCGAGTACGCCGAGTGGCTGGCCTTCTTCGCCGCCCGTGGGGTGACCGCGATCGGCGGGACGCCGAGTGTGCTGCGGCTGTGGTTCGCGCACGCGCGCGCCGCCGGGCTGAGCCTGCCGGCGCTGCGCAAGGTGCTCTGGCTCGGCGAGGCGTGGCAGCCCCGGATCGAGCAGGACATGGCCGTGGTCGCGCCGCAGGCGCGCCGCTGGGGCATGTTCGGCAGCACCGAGACCTGGGTCGTCGGCACCAACACCCCCGACTGCCCGGACGACACCTTCCACCCGCTGCCGGAGCAGTTGGTGCACGTCGGCCCGGACGAGCTGCTGGACTTCACCACGCTCGACCCCGAGATGCTGAACCCCGTGCTGCGGTACCGGACCGGCGACGCCGGGCGGCTGGTCGCCTGCCCGTGCGGACGGCCGGGCCGGGCGATGCGGGTGCTGGGCCGCCGGGACGGCGTGGTGCAGGTGCGCGGCCTGGGGCTGCACGTGGACGACCTCGTCGCGCGGGTGGAGCAGGAGCCGGGCGTCTCCCGGGCGCAGGTCCTGATCACCCGGCAGCAGGGCCGGGTCAGCGGGGTGGACGTCCTGCTGCTGACCGCAGGGGGCGCCGCGGTGGACGTCGAGCGGCTGCGCGGCGAGCTGCTGTCCGCGACCTTCACGCTCAGCACCGCCTTCCTGCACGATCCGGAGTCCTTCCGGCTGCGCGCGGTCGACGCGCTGATCAGCAACGACCGGACCGGCAAGACCTCGAACTCCGTCGTCCGGGAGGAGCCTTGAGACCGCGCCGCCCAGCCTCGCTGGGGCGCGGGTTCGACCTGTTCTGGTTCGGCCAGAGCGTCAGCACGGTCGGCGACCGGGTCACCGTGTTCGTGGTGCCGACCCTGATGATCTTCGTGTTGCACGCGAGCGCCCTCCAGGTGGGCGTCGTGGCGATGGCCCAGTACCTGGGCATCCCGCTGCTCGGGCCGGTCGCCGGGGTGCTGGTCGACCGGTGGGACAAGCGCCGGACGATGCTGGTCTGCGACCTGGTCCGGCTGGCGGCGGTCGGGGTCGTCCCGCTCGCGTACTGGCTGGGCCTGCTGTCCACCCCGCTGCTGTTCGGCTGCGTGGCGGTGGTCAGCGGCGCGACGATCTTCTTCAACGTGGGCTACCTGGTCGCCGTCCCCGCCGTGGTGGAGGAGCAGCACATCGTCCGTGCCTACGCGCGGTTGGAGGGCAGCGGCTCGGTGTCCGAGGTGGCCGGGCCGTCGATCGCGGCCGGCCTCTACAGCGCGCTGGGCGTGGGCGCGCTGCTGGTGGACGCGGCCAGCTACCTGGTCTCGGCCGTGTGCTTCGGCCGGATGCGGCCCTGGGGCGAGCGGACGGTCGTGCCGGGCTCGGTCCGGCAGCGGCTGACGCTCGGCTTCCGGCTGAACTGGGCCGACCCGGTGCTGCGGCGGGTGGTGGTGGCCGCGGTGACGCTCAACTGCGGCGGGCCGGTCTTCGTCACCGTGCTGCCGGTCCTCGCGTACCGGGGGCTCGGCCTCTCCGTCGGCGCCTTCGGTGCGGCGATGTCGGTCGCGGCCGTGGGGGCGCTGGCCGGCGCCGTGGTCGCGCCGAGGATCAGCGAACGGCTGGGCGTCGGAAGGACGTTGGCCTGGGCGCTGCTGCTGCACTGCCTGGCCGGCCTCGGCGTGCTCGCCGCGCCCGCCCTGGCGGCCGGGCCGGTGATCGCCGTGACGATGGGCTGCTACGGCTTCTTCATGTCGTGCATCAACGTGTGCAGCGCGCCCGCCAGGCAGTCCCGGATGTCCGCCCGCAACCAGGGCGTGATGCACGCGGCGTTCCGGACCGCGACCTGGGGCGTGATCCCGCTGGCCGCCCTCGCCGGCGGTCTGGGCGTCACCCTGCTGACGGGCTCGCTCGGGGTCCTCGACGCGGCGCGGGTGGTGATGGCCGTGGGTACGCTGCTGGCGGCCTGCTCCTTCCTGCCGGCCGTCCGGATCCAGCCGCTGCTCGACGCGGCCGAACGGCAGCGCGCCGGGACGGCCGCGGCGGTGGACCGGGTGCCGGACGAGCTGACGGACAGTGCGTCATGACGGCGGAGCACGGGATCGTGCTGGTGACCGGCACGTCCTCGGGGATCGGCCTGGCCACCGCGGTCGCCGCGGCCGAGGCCGGGTTCACCACGGTGGCGACCATGCGGGAGCCCGCCCGGGCCGGGGCGCTGCGCGAGGCGGCCGAGCGCGCCGGTGTCACGCTGGACGTCCGCCGGCTCGACGTCACCGACGCCGACTCCGTGACGGCCTGCGTCGACGGTGTCGCGCGGACGTACGGGCGGCTGGACGCGGTGGTCAACAACGCCGGTGTCTCCAACTCCGACCCGACGATGGAGATGTCGACGACGGCGGCGCTGCGGGCCAACCTGGAGGTGAACTTCTTCGGCGTGGTCGCGGTGAGCCGGGCCGCGATGCCGCTGCTGCGGGTCGGCCACGGGCGGCTGGTCACCATCGGCAGCGTGCACGGAGTCGTCGGCCAGCCGTTCAACGAGGCGTACTGCGCGGCGAAGTTCGCCGTCGAGGGGTTCATGGAGAGCCTGGCCCCGGTCGCCGGGGCGCTGGGCGTACGGGTGTCCGTCGTGGTGCCGGGCTTCGTGCCGGACACCTCGTTCGGGGTCTTCCCGGACATCGACCGGGCGACCGTCCAGGCCGCCTCCGGCCCGTACGCGTCCGTCTTCGCCGACTACCTCGACCGGATCGGCGGCCAGGGCTGGGAGGCGGCCGGGCAGCCGGCCCGGGAGGTCGCCGAGGTCGTGGTGCGGGCCCTGCGCGCCGACCGGCCGGCCTTCCGGATCCCGGCGAACCGGTGGGCCGCCGAGTACCTGGGGCACAAGCTGGCCGACCGGGACGGCTCGGCCGTGCAGACACTGGCCCGCACCTGGACCGGCAGGCCGGAGCCCGAACCCGGCCCCCTCCCCCCGCAACCCCACCGGCCGCAGTCCCGCTGACCACACAGGCTGACACCACAGGAGGAGCAGTGCCCGCGAAACCGCTTCAGGACCTGGTCGACCACGCGCGGAGGAACTCGCCGTTCTACGCACAGGCGTACCGCGACGTGCCGCAGACCGTCTCGCACATCACCGAACTGCCCGTCATCGAGCAGGGCGCCTTCTGGGCCGCGAACACCTGGCCGGACAACCGGCTGCTGACCGGACCGCTCACCGACGCCGGCGTCTACCGGACCGGCGGCACCACCGGCGTCCCGAAGTTCTCCCCCTGGACGCGCAGCGAGCACGCCGACTCGGTGACCGCGTTCGGCGCTGGCATGGTCCGGGCCGGGCTGAAGCCGGGCCACCGGGTGGCCAACCTGTTCTGCGCCGGCGAGCTCTACGGCGGGTTCCTCTACATCGAGGCTGCCCTGCACCACGCGCCGGTGGACAACGTCCGCCTGCCGGTCGGCGGCGCCGCGTCCGACGAGTACGTCGCCGACCTGATCGCCGGCTTCGGCGTGCACGTGCTGGCGGGCGAGCCGATGAAGCTCAGCTCGGTGGCCGAGTGCCTCGTCCGGCGCGGCCAGGTCGCCGACTCCGTGGAACTGCTGCTCTTCGGCGGCGACCTGCTCTTCGACGACCTGCGGCCGATCCTCGCCCGCGCCTTCCCGAAGGCGGCCGTCTCCTCCGTCGGCTACGCCTCGATCGACGCGGGGCTGGTCGGCGCACCGGTGCCGGGCGACGACGTCCGCGTGCACGAGGCCTTCCCGGACCGGACGTACGTCGAGCTGGTCGACGACGTGACCGGCGAGCCGGTCACGGCCACGGGCGTGCCCGGCCGGCTGGTGGTGACCAACCTGTTCCGCACCCTGATGCCGATCCTGCGGTACCCGACCGGCGACCGCGCCGAGTGGGTCGACGTCGAGCGCCGGCGGTTCCGGCTGGTCGGCCGGTCGGCCGAGGGCGCCCGGGTCGGGACGGTCGCGATGCCGACCGAGGAGATCCGCGCGGTGCTGATCACCGCCGACCCGGAGCACCACATCTCCGGCATGCAGCTGGTGCAGCGCCGCTGGGACGGACGGGACGGCCTGATCCTGCGCCTCGGGTACGTCGAGGAGCCGCCCGCCGGCCTGGGCGAGCGGCTGGTCGAGGCCGTCTACACCGCCCGCCCGCTCTACCCGGCCGAGGTGGAGCTCGGCGCGATCCACCACCTCACCGTCGAGTGGGTGCCGCGCTCCGAGCTGGTCACCAACCCGCGCACCGGCAAGCTCCAGCAGGTACTGGACGAACGCCCGCCCGCCTGACCGGCCGGCCCGGCCCGGGATCTCCCGCCGCGCCCCGGGCCGGGGCCCGGCGACACGCCGGGGCGGCGATCCCGGACGGGACGGGACACCCGCGCGGTGCGCGGCTAACGTGACGGCCATGGCCGGCGAACGAGATCTTCAGAAGCTGCTCAGCGGGATGCGCCCCGTCCTCAACCCCGGGCGGTACGTGTACTGCACACTTTCCGGCAGAGTCCCGGCCGGGCTGCGGCCGGTGGTGACGGTCGCGGAGGCGGAGGGCCCGACCGTGGTGGTGGCGCAGGAGGAGGCGGATTCGCTGGGCCTGCCCTACGAGTACGTGGCCGCCTGGATCACCCTGGAGATCCACTCGGCCCTGGAGGCGGTCGGCCTCACCGCCGCCGTGGCCGGCTGCCTCGCCGAGGTCGGCATCAGCTGCAACGTGGTGGCCGGTTTCCACCACGACCACCTCTTCGTCGCGGCCGAGCACGCGGAGCCGGCCCTGGCGGCGCTCCAGAAGCTGGCGGCCGACCAGCCCTGACCGGAGCCCGCACCGAGAGCGCTCAGCGGCAGCGGCGCGCGACTGTCACCGCTGCGCAGCCTGGCCCTCGCGCCGTCGGCGGGCGGGGGGAGGACCGTGCGTTGGCTCGTGCGTAGGGCCGGGGACAGGGCCGGCCCGCGCAGGGCGGGCGGCCGGGTCGCTCGTACGGAGGTTCGACGGTGGGCACCTTCCGAAACCGCTGATTTTCGGCCTCCACACGACCTTCACGAACTCGTCGTGTACACGACTGGTTACCCAAGGTAGTGTCAGCCTCTGCCAACTCGGAGGGGAATCCGATGGACCGCGAGAAGATCCCGAGAACAATCGCCGGCACCAGCACCTTCGTCACCGATCCCGAGGACGACGAGGACGACTGCCCCCGGCCCTGCTGCCGCGAGGTGGAGAGCCCCACGCACTGGGGCCAGTGGCTCCGGCCCGAATGAACCACCGCGCGGGCGGCCCGTACCGAGCACGCCTACGGACCGCACCGCCCGGCTCGGTGGCACCCCGGTGCCCCGCCGCCCCACCCGCCTCCCCGCGCGGTGCGGCAGGGCGCCCCGCTGCGGCCCGGACCAGCCGGCCCGGGCCGCAGCTGTCAGACCCCGGGTCCATGCTGGACACCGTGAAGATGCCCAGGACGACATGCGGCACCTGTCGGCGGACGATCGCCGCCCTGCCGGGCGGCGGCCCCGGCCAGTGGCGGCTGAGCCGCCACGACGCCCCGCACGACGGCGCCCGCCGCGCCGAACTGGTCTCCTGCTCGGCGAGCCTGCGCCCGGTGGAGCTGGAGGCACTCGACTTCCAACTGCCGCTCCCCCAGGACGAGTCCGAGCCGGCCGAGCCGATCCTGCTGTTCTGACACCCGGCACACCGCGAACCGCCCTGCTCAGCCCGTTGCGGGTCCTGAAGACGCGGAGCCTGTGCCCGCCGCACCCGCCGCCGTCGGCGGCAGCAGACAGGGCGTGCTGACGGTGAGCAGGAGCCGGTCGGGGCCACCGGCGGTCTCCGCGCTGACCAGGTACCTGCTCGTCGGCTCACGGGCGTCCAGCAGCGCGTCGATCCCGTCGGCGGCGGTCTCCCGGTAGCTGCCGACCTCGAAGCCCCGCTCCTTGAGCAGATCCCGGATGCGCCGGACGGCATCCGGGTGCTGCGCCAGCGGGACGGAGCCGGAGACGGAGTAACTCAGGCTGTAGCGGCCGTCGTTCGCGAGTTCGTCGCGCCTGCCGACGCACGGACTGAAGTGCGGGTTGACCGAGGACTCGGTGAGCCGGAAGCCGGCCCGCTGAGCCATGTACGCGGTCATGTGCTGCGCCCAGTCCTGCGCGGCGCTCTTCGCCATGACGGGCAGAGGCGCGTTCTCGGCGGAGTGGGACATGCAGCCTCCAAGGAGCAGGACGGCAGCCAGGACGGTACCGGCACGCCGGTGGCGCCCGGTTCCGCCGGACGCGGGGCACGGTCGCGGCGAGGCGCCGAGGCGGGCTTGGTCCATCGGGCGGGCTCCTCGGCCGGACTCGTCGGGCGGGCTCGTCGGGTGGACAGGACAGGCGGGGTGGATGAGGCCGATGGAGCGGGCGGACGGACGGGCGTCAGTGGGACGGCGCGGAACCGGGCCCCGGTATCCGCGCGACGGTGCCGGGCCGTTTGCCGACGATGATCCGCGCCTGGTTCCGCAGGCTCTCGCTCCCCGGGTCCCAGTAGCCGCTGTGGCCGTGGGTGTCCACCTCGACGGCGGTACCCCCGAAGCCGTCCAGCGACGGGCTCGGACCCAGGGTCAGCCCGCTCGCGTAGTCGGCGACCGGGTCGTCACCGGCCGCCTCGACCCAGACGTGACCGGGGTCGATGTTCAGGTCCCGGGCGTGTTCGCTGCCCATGCCGGGGCTTCCCACCGCGATGATGTCGTCCGCCCGCAGTCCGCCGCCGCGGGCGGCCACCCCGACGGCCGTCGATCCGTAACTGTGGCCCACGACCGTCAGATGGCCGTGGCGGCCGCCCTGCGCGACCCGGGTGCCGTCCACGAACCTGCGCAGGTCCTCGGCCCCGCCCTCGGCCCGGCCGGTGGTGGCCACACTCGGCGCGATCTCCGGTGCGTCGTAGCCCAGCCAGCAGACGACCGCCACCCGCTGACCCGGGTCGGCCCTGTCCAGGGCGGCGTTCTGGATGCTCCCGATCCGCTCGATCTGGCCCGGCATGCTCGCGAGGGTCGTCCCCGTGCCCGGCACCAGGATCGCGGTGTGGTCGGCGGTGTCGGGGTCGCCCACCGCGACGACGGCCCGGCCCTTGCCCTTCGCCGGATCGAGCCCGAGCAGGAGCAGCCGCCGCGAGCCGTCCCGCCCGTCCGCCCGGTCGAGCCGCTCGCTCAGTGCGCGCAGGGCGTTCTCGCGGACGCTGTACTCCTCGGCGGTCAACCCGGACCCGGTCGGCGTCCCGGCGTGCAGGGCGTCGAGCTGCTGGTCCAGGGTCAGCCGGTTGGCCTGGTCGCGGACGGTGGCGGGGAGCCCGTCGAGCATGCCGATCCGGCCGGGGTGGAGCGTCAGGTAGTCCTCCTGCCGCTCGGGGGTGAGGGACTTCCACCACTCGGCGTTCCTCCCCGGATCCCCGTTGTCCGGGATGTACGGCTCCGCCAGGCCGAGCGCCCGCTGCGCGTTCGCGGCGTCCCGGACGGACTCGGCGGCCGCGCCGAAGGCGCGGGGCCGGGTGAGGACGCTCGACCGCAGGTCACCCAGGGCGTTCCGGCCCTCGTCGCTCGCCTCCTGGGCCGCCGCGACCGCCGCGTCGATCCGGTCCTGCGCGGCGCGCCGCACGGCCCGGACGGCGTCGGCCGCCGCCCGGGCGTCCGGGTCGTGCCGGTCTGCCGCCGGCGGCACCGGTCCGGCCACCAGCCCCTCGCCGGAGACCTGGAGGCCGTTGGACTCGGCGAAAAGGACCGCGTTGCCGAGGTTGGTCCGCGCCTGGGACATCCGGTCGGCCACCGTGTCGAGCACCAGCGCGACGGCCTCGACCTCGACCCGGACCACGTCGTACTGCTGCTCGTCGCGGTCCAGCGAGGCGAACGCCGCATCGGCGTCGGTTCCCCGCCAGTCCGCCTGCCGCAGCGGCCCGTTGACCTTCGACCGGTGCTGGGCGAGGGTCTCCTCCAGCTGGCGCGACAGCGCGCGCCAGGACTTCGCCGCCGCGTGCAGCTCCTCCGGGTCGAGCGCCAGCAGGAGCGAGTAGCGCGAACTCACCGGGCGGCCGTGCCCGTCATGAGTTCCGCCACCGAGTGGTCGGTCCACTCGTGCCCCTGCGCGGCGGCCTCCAGACTGGCGGCCGTGTCGGCCAACCGGGCGCGCAGAGCGGCCAGCGCGGGCGCCCAGTCGGCACCGATCCGTTCGAGGGCCGGGCCGATCGACCAGCCCGCGAGCCGGGCCGTGGCAACGGAGTTGTCCCGCAGCGCGGCGTCGACCGGACCACCGAGCTCCTCACCGGCCGTCCGGGCGAACCCGGCCGACGCCCGCAGTTCGGCCGCATCGACCCTGAGCCCGCCACCCACCGGCACCCCCTGGACAGCCCGCCCGGCCCACCCCGACGGGCAGGCCCCTGAACGGGTACGGAGACAGCAGGGTATCCGAACCATTCCGGCTCCCCGGGCCCCTGGCACGCACCTGTCGCCCGTTCAGGTGACCCCGTGCCCGGAAGTTCCCGAACGGACGGACCGGCCGACGGGGTGTCGACCCCGCAGGGCGCGACCGCCTCACCGGGCGGCCGCGCACGTGCCCGGGCGGCACCTAGCCGGCCGAGGGCGGCGACAGCCGGTCAGGCGACCGTCGCCTTCTCGATCACCACCGGCTCGGTCGGCACGTCCTGCTGCCCGCCGCGCGAACCGGTACGGACGGCCTTGATCCGGTCGACGACGTCCTGGCCCTCGGTGACCCGGCCGAAGACCGCGTAGCCCCAGCCGGACAGGCTCTTCGCCGTGAAGTCGAGGAACCCGTTGTCCGAGACGTTGACGAAGAACTGCGCCGTCGCCGACTGCGGGTCGTTCGTCCGGGCCATCGCCACGGTGTAGGCGGTGTTCTTCAGCCCGTTGTCGGCCTCGTTCTCGACGGGCGCCTGGGTCGGCTTCTGCGCCATCTCCGGCGTGAAGCCGCCGCCCTGGATCATGAAGCCGTTGATCACCCGGTGGAAGACCGTCCCGTCGTAGTGCCCGCTGCGCACGTACGACAGGAAGTTCTCCACCGTCTTGGGCGCCTTGGCGTCTTCGAGCTCGATGACGATGTCGCCGAAGTTGGTGCTCAGCTGTACCGAGGTCATGGTGCTTCCTATTTCTACGGGGTGGATATGAGCCAGGCACAGCCTGCCAGGCCCCCTCGACGGCCCGAAGCACATTCCCCAGCGCGCCACCGGCCGGTGGCCGGCTCCCGGAAGGACGAGCGGGCCCTCTCCGAGCGGACCCGATGTGCGTACGCCGCTACCGTCGGCCGGCACCGCCCGCACCCGGGTGCGGTCGCTGGTCAGGAGCGCGCCACCGCCACACGACCGCCGCAGGGCACCCGGAATCGGACCGGAAAGGCCCGAACGAGTGGGAGTCCGTATGCCCTCCGGAGGACACAGAAAAGGCCCCCTGGCCTGCAGTTACGCTGGCCAGGGGGCCTTCCTTCGGATAGCCGACGGACGAGTCGGCCTGTACGCCGGGTTCTGTCTCCCGGGGCGCTTGCGCGGCCCGGGGAGGCGGTCATCCATCTAGGGCTGCCGTTGCCGACAGCCTCGTGCGGTCTACCCGCGGACTCGGGCGAGCAGCCCTCGGTCATCCGCGCACGGTGCCCGAGGGCACCGATCTTGACCTTGCTCCGGGTGGGGTTTACCTAGCCGGCCGAGTCACCTCGGTCGCTGGTGGTCTCTTACACCACCGTTTCACCCTTACCTGTGGCCGGAGCCGCAGGCGGTCTGTTCTCTGTGGCACTGTCCCGCGGGTCACCCCGGGTGGGCGTTACCCACCACCCTGCTCTGTGGAGCCCGGACGTTCCTCGGCGGGCCCCGAAAGGGACCCGACGCGACCGCCCGGCCGGCTCGTCCGCCGTACTGGTCATCGTAGCCGCTCGCCGGGGCCACTCCGTACTCCCGGCGGTTACGGGGCGGCGGTTACGGGGCCCCGCGCTCCGGGTCGAGCCGGAGGGCGACCTCGGCGGCCGTCCGGGCGGCCCACGGAGTGGTGGTGGCCAGGCCGAGCAGCGCGATGACCGCGCCGAGGCCGGTCACGATCCACCAGCCGACGTGGCTGGCTGCCGCGAAGCCGGTGGCGAACGGACCGGCGACGGCGGTGGTGACCACGGTGCCGATCACCGCGACGCCGAGCGACTGGCCGACCTGACGGCTCGTCGAGGCCACCGCGGCGGCGACTCCCGCCTGCGCCCTGGGCATGCCCGAGACGGCGGAGTTGGTGATGGGTGCGTTGACCATCCCGAAACCGACGCCGAACAGCGCGTACGCCAGGAGCAGCAGCGCCGCCGGGGAGTCCGCGGTGAGCCGGGTGAGCACCAGCCCGCTCGCCCCCAGCGCCGTGCCGGCGACCAGGAGCGGCAGCCGTGGCCCCCGGCGGCCGACGATCCGGCCGGAGAGCGGCGCGAAGACCAGCGTCATGGCGGCCATCGGCAGGGTCCACAGCCCGGCCACCACCGGGGTGTAGTGCCGGACGTCCTGGAGGTAGAGGGTGTTCAGGAAGAGGAACCCGCCGAGCGCCGAGAATGCGCAGACGGCCGTGACGGTGGCGCCGCCGAACGGGACGCTGCGGAAGAACCGCAGGTCGATCAGGGGCTCGGCGACCCGGCGCTCCCACCAGGGCAGCAGTAGGAGGGCGAGCAGCGCGAGGGAGCCGAGCAGCAGGATCACCGGCGAGGTCCAGCCGTGCCCCGGCCCTTCGATGATCACGGCGGTGCCCGCGCCGAGCAGGACCACCACCAGCAGTTGCCCGACCGGGTCCAGCCGCCGCGGCCTGGGCGCCCGCGACTCGGGTACGTAGCGGTAGGTCAGCGCACAGGCGGCCAGGCCGACCGGGACGTTTATCAGAAAGATCGACGGCCAGCCGGCCGCGTCCACCAGGAATCCGCCGATCAGCGGGCCCAGCGCCATGCTGAGACCGATCACGCCGCCCCAGACGCCGATCGCCTGGGCCCGTTCGCGCGGCTCGGTGAAGGTGTTGGTGATGATCGACATCGCGACGGGGTTCAGCATCGACCCGCCCACCGCCTGCAGGGCCCGGAAGGCGATCAGCAGCTCCAGGTCGGGCGCCAGGCTGCAGAGCAGCGAGCCGAGGACGAAGAGCAGCAGGCCGGCCTGGAACACCCGGCGGCGGCCGAGCCGGTCGGCGACCGACCCCGAGAGCATCAGCAGGGAGGCGAGCACCAGGGTGTAGGCGTCGATGGTCCACTGGAGGCCGGAGGCCGGGGCGTGCAGGTCGCGCTGGATCGACGGCAGTGCGATGTTCACCACCGTGTTGTCGAGCCCGACGATGAACAGGCTGAGACAGCAGATCGCCAGGATCAGCAGACGCCGACGGCGGCCCGGCGGGGCCTGTGCCTCCTGGCTGAGAACGGATACCACCACGTTTGCACCTTACTTCGCGCTTCTCGGGGACGGCGGCCGACTCCGGGCGGCTGAACTCCTGCGCCCGTTCGGCCCCGGGGCGGCCGCAGGAGTGCGGCCACCGGGGATACAGGTGGAACTGAGTACTCGACAGAGGTCCAGCGGCAGGCCGGTGGACCGCACAACAGAAAAAGGGGCCAGCCCATGCAAGGAGCGAAGGTCCTCCGCTCCGGCGGTGTCGTCCTCACCGCCGTCGTCCTCGGCGTCGTCCTGATCGCGGCGGCCGCCGTCACGGCGTTCTTCGTCACGCCGAGGTACGTGGCCCGGCTGCCGAGCGACACCGACGCCCAGCGCTCCTACGCCGGCGCGTTCCGGACTCTGCTCGACCCGCTGGCGGTGGCCAAGGGCGATCTGGTGGGCGCGCTGAAGCACAACGTGCCGATGTCCGTCGACCGACGCGTACGGGTGGAGCAGACCTCGGGGAACACCGCCCTGACCAGCGACGCCCGGACCACCAGTGCGGCCGGGGCCACGGTCGAGAAGACCACCTGGGAGTACGCGCTCGACCGGCGCAGCCTGGAGCCGGTGACGAAGCATCCGGGCGGCTGGTCCGTGGTCGACGCCCAGGGACTGACGGTGAGCTGGCCCTTCGGTGCGAAGAAGCAGAACTACACCGGTTGGGTGCCGGAGACGGCGAGCACCACACCGGTGACGTACTCCCGGTCGGAGACCCACGCCGGACTTTACACCTACGTGTACGAGGTGAAGGCGGGCCCCGCCCCGATCGCCGACGCACAGGTGCTGGCCGGGCTGCCCAAGGCGCTCCCGCAGAGCCTGCTGAAGCTCCTCGTCCAGCTCGGCCCGCTGACCCCCGCCGCGAAGCTGCAACTCGGCGCGCTGCTCCCGGCGCTGGGCGACCCGGTGCCGCTCTCGTACACCCAGCAGGGGAACGACACCTTCTGGGTGGAACCGGAGACGGGCGTGGTGGTCGACGTCGACCGCTCCCAGCAGCGCACGGCCGGGATCAAGAACCCGAACGGCGGGGCGTTCATCGAGCTGCTGCCGGTGAGCGACGTCGGCTACCAGCAGACTCCGCAGGCCGTACGGGACGCGGTGCACGACGCCCAGAAGGGCCGGAAGGCGATCGAGCTCTACAGCACCACCCTGCCCGGGATCGCTGCGCTGCTGGGCATCGTCCTGATCGCCGGCGGCGTGCTGCTCGGGCGCCGGAAACGAGTGGCGCAGCCCGGGGGCACCGAGGAGTCCTGACCGGGGCTCCCGCGACAGGCGGGCACCGGGTGCGCGGCCGCCCTGCGGCCGCGCGGCCGGTGCCCGTAGGTGTGCCGGTGCCCGTAGGTGTGCCGGAGGCCGTAGGTGTGCCGGAGGCCGTAGGTGTGCCGGAGGCCGTACGTACGCAGGCGCGAGCGCGCGGACGGGTGACCGGGCGGGTGAGTAAGGTGGCAGGGTCCAATGCCACAAAGTGTTGAGGAGTGCCGCTGTGCTGGTCCTGTTGCCGCCGTCGGAGGGGAAGGCTGCTTCCGAGGCCGGGGTGCCGCTGGCGCTCGACGAGCTCTCACTGCCCGGGCTGTCCGGGGCACGGGCCGCGGTGCTGGACGCGCTGGTCGAGCTCTGCTCGGCGGACACGGACACGGCGCAGCAGGTGCTCGGGCTGAGCCAGGGGCTGCGTGGCGAGATCGCCCGGAACACCGGGCTGCGGGCGGCGGGGGCCCGGCCGGCCGGCGAGGTCTACACCGGGGTGCTGTTCGACGCGCTGGGGCTGGCCAAGCTGGACGAGGCGGCCTACGCGCGGGCGGAGCGCTCGCTGCTGGTGTTCTCGGGGCTGTGGGGCGCGCTGCGGGTCGGGGACCGGATTCCGCCGTACCGCTGCTCGATGGGGGTGAAGCTGCCGCCGCTGGGCGCACTGGGCGCCTACTGGCGGCGGGAGATGGCCCAGGTGCTGCCGGACATCGCGGACGGACTGGTGCTCGACCTGCGCAGTGCCGCGTACGCGGCGGCCTGGAAGCCTGCGGGCGAGGTCGCAGCGCGGACGGCCGGCGTGCGGGTGCTGCAGGAGCGCGAGGTGGACGGGGTGCTGAAGCGCTCGGTGGTGAGCCACTTCAACAAGGCCACCAAGGGGCGGCTGGTGCGCGACCTGCTGGTCGCGGGTCTGGAGCCGGCTTCGCCGGGCGAGCTGGTGGACGCGCTGCGGGAGCTGAACTACCGCGTCGAGGTCTCGGCGGAGGGGTCGGCACGCAAGCCGTGGCTGTTGGATGTCGTGGTGACGGAGATCCACTGACTGGGATCCGCTGACGGGGATCCACTGACGGGTGCCCAGCGACGGATATCAGACATCAG
The DNA here is from genome assembly GCF_039529945.1 of Kitasatospora kazusensis. Taxonomy (NCBI): domain Bacteria; kingdom Bacillati; phylum Actinomycetota; class Actinomycetes; order Kitasatosporales; family Streptomycetaceae; genus Kitasatospora; species Kitasatospora kazusensis. Next base: position 125,260 of record NZ_BAAANT010000016.1, read on the forward strand.
GTATCAGATGACAGAATCTGAAATCTGTCATCTGATACCTGATGTCCGTCGACCGATACCGAGCAGCTGTCGTCGGTCAGCCGGCCGACAACAGCCGACGGCGGGCCGGTGAGTCCACCGGCCCGCCGTCGGCTGCGCGCTCCCCCGCCACCCGTCAGCGCAGGTGGCTCGTGTCGTTGAGCAACCGCACCGAGGCGTTCCCGTCCGCGTAGTACTGGACCGCGCAGAAGGACGCAGCCGACAGCTCCATCCGGTACAGCGAGTCCGGCGGGGCGCCCAGCGCCAGGCGGACCAGCGTCTTGATCGGGCTGACGTGCGAGACCACCAGCACCGTCTTGCCCGAGTACCGGGCGAGGAGCTTGTCGCGGGCGACCCCGACCCGGTGCGTGAGGGTGGTGAAGCTCTCGCTGCCGCCCGTCGGCTTGGCCTTCGCCGAGCCCAGCCAGGCGGCCAGGTCCTCCGGGTGGCGCTCCTGCGTCTCGGCGAAGGTGAGCCCCTCCCAGTCGCCGAAGTCCAGCTCGCGCAGGCCCTCCTCGATCCGTACGTCGAACCCGAGCCGCGTCGCGACCGCTTCGGCGGTCTGCCGGGTCCGCTGCATCGGCGAGCTGACGATCGCCTGGATGGTGCCGCGTGCGGCCAGCTCCTCGGCGGCCCGGGCCGCCTGCCAGAGCCCCTTCTCGGAGAGGGCCGGGTCGCTGCCGCCGCTCCCGGAGAAGCGCTTCTCCGGCGTGAGCGGCGTCTCCCCGTGCCGGAGCAGCACGAAGGTGGTGGGCGTCCCCAGGTCCGCGGGCCCGGCCCAGCCCGCCTTGGGCGCGGCCGGTGCGGGCAGCGCTTCTTCCGGCACGGGAGCGGACACGGCGGCGGCGCGTACCTTGGGCTCCCACTGGCGGCCCAGCCTGCCCGCGTCCATCGCCTCGTTGGCCAGCCGGTCCGCGTCCTTGTTCCGCTCGCGCGGGATCCAGGTGTAGGTGACCTGGGAGCGCGGCAGGACGGTCCGGGCCTCGGCGGCCAGCGGCTGCATGTCGGGGTGCTTGATCTTCCAGCGCCCGGACATCTGCTCGACGACCAGTTTGGAGTCCATCCGGACGTCGACACCGGTGTCCGGGTCCAGCTCGCGGGCGGCCCGCAGGCCTGCGATCAGGCCCTTGTACTCCGCCACGTTGTTGGTGGCGTGCCCGATGAACTCGGCGGTCTCGGCGATGATCTGTCCGGTGTCGCTGTCCCGGACGACCGCGCCGTAGCCGGCCGGGCCCGGGTTGCCCCGGGAGCCGCCGTCCGCCTCGACGATGAACCTCCGACCGGCCATCGGGTCAGGCGCCCGACTCGGCGGTGCGGACCAGGATGCGACCGCAGTTGTCGCAGCGCACGACCTCGTCCTTGGGCTCGGCCTTGATGGCGTTCAGGTCGGAGACGGCGAACTCGACCCGGCAGCCCTCGCAGCGCCGCTGGTACAGGCGGGCCGCGCCGACACCGCCCTGCTGCTCGCGCAGGCGGAGGTAGAGCTTCAGCAGGTCGGCCGGGATGACGGCGGCGACGGCCTCGCGGTCGCGCTTGACCTTCTCGGCGTCGGCGTCGATCTCGGCGAAGGCGGCCTCGCGGCGCGCCTCGGCCTCCTGGAGGACGACGGTGGAGTGGTCCAGACGGGCCGTCAGCTCGGTGACCCGGGTCTGCGAGGACTCCATCCGCTCCATGATCTCCAGGACCACGTCCTCCAGGTCGCCCTGGCGCTTGGAGAGCGAGCCGATCTCGTGCTGGAGGTTCTCCAGGTCGCGGGGTGAGCCGACCGCGCCGGAGTCCATCCGCTGCTGGTTGCGGGCGGCCCGGGCGACGACCTGCTCGACGTCGCCCTCGGCCTTGGCCAGCTCACGGGTGGTGTCGCTGAGCTGGGCCTGGGCGGCCACCACCAGCGAGGTCAGGGCGGTGTGGTCGGCGTTGGCCTTGTCGATCTCGGCGTGCTCGGGCAGGCTGCGGCGCCGGTGGGCCAGCTGGTCGAGGCGGGAGTCGATGGCCTGCAGGTCGAGCAGGCGGATCTGGTCGGCGGGCGCGGCGTTCAAGCGGAGAGCTCCTGTGAATCGGTCAGTTCAGGTCGGGTTCGAGGGGTGCGCGGTGACGACGGCGCACGGCGTCAGATCATCTGGGCGTCATCTGAGCGGCGGTACGTCCTCACCACGCGGGCCGTCACCGGCCACGGGGGTACTGCTGGTCACGGGTGCACCGGTCGCGGTCGCAGCCGCTTCGGTCGCAACGCCACCGGTCGCAAGGGCATCGGCCGCAACGGCGTCGGCGGCGGAGGTGCCCGCCAGCGGGATGCGGGTCATCGGCGCGACGGCCGTCCACGGGTCGGTGACCCGGTGCGAGATCCGCGTCTCCAGCTGCCAGCCGTGCTTGTCCGCCGCCGCGCCGAGCCCGGCGGCGGCGAGCTTCAGCCACGGCCACTCGGTGGCCCAGTGCGCGGCGTCCAGCAGCGCGACGGGAGCCGTCTCGGTGGCCTCGGAGGCCGGGTGGTGGCGCAGGTCGGCGGTGACGTAGGCGTCGACGCCGGCCGCCCGGACCTCCGCGAAGAAGCTGTCGCCCGAGCCGCCGCAGACCGCGACCCGGCTGATCAGCCGGTCGGCGTCGCCGGCCACCCGGACGCCCGCAGCGGTGGCGGGCAGCCCCGCGGCGACCTGGGCGGCGAACGCGGAGAGCGTCAGCGGCGGCTCCAGGACACCGATCCGGCCGGTGCCCCGGCGGCCCGACGGGTCGGTCGGGTCGGCGATCAGCGGCCCGAGGACCCGCAGGCCCACCGCCTCGGCGAGGGCGTCGGAGACGCCCGGGTCGGCGTGGTCGGCGTTGGTGTGCGCGACGTGCAGGGCGATCCCGGCGCGGATCAGACCGTGCACCACCCGGCCCTTGAAGCCGGTCGCGGCGACGCTGGTGGTGCCGCGCAGATAGAGGGGGTGGTGCGTGACCACCAGGTCGGCGCCCCACTCCACGGCCTCGTCGACCACCGTCTGGACCGGGTCGACGGCGAACAGGACCCGGCTGACCTGGGCCTCGGGATCCCCGCAGACCAGGCCGACGGCATCCCAGGATTCCGCCCACCGCGGTGGGTAGAGCTCTTCGAGCGCGCTGATGACGTCGGACAGATTCGGCACCTGCTGAGACTACCGCGCGCAGCGGGCCGGACGGGCCTCGGCGATCCGCCGCCGGACCGGGCCAGGGCCGCGCCGGGGCCGCGCCGGGATCGCGCCGACGTCGTACGGGGGGTCGCACCGGAGCCGCACGGAAGCCACGCGGCGGCCGTGCCGGGGTGCCGCGCCGACGCCCCGTACAGCTGCGCGTCAACCGGCACGCGGAGCCGCGCGGAGCCCGACGGAGCCGGACGGCGGGCTGCGCAGGCCCTCGGTCGGCAGGCCCGCCATGGGGCTCCTGCCCACACCGGACGGGTCCCGCGCATTCGAAAACGAAGCCAGATCACCCTTACGAGTGAAGTGACCGGCTGGGCGTTGAGCAACACCCGTCCCGAAAGTAACTTCAGTGGTGCGAACGAGAGTTGCCCGGACCAGGGGGGTCGGGAAGGCACTCCGCCGAGCTTCATCCGTCCGGGCCCCGGGCGCTGCGCCGATCACGCGGAGCGCCGGTCGAGGGCCCGACCGGCGGACGTGCCCGGGGCGGCTCCCGTACTTCCGAAGACCGATCCAGCCGGGTGTCCGCGCAGCGGGCAGCACCGGCGACGCGACGAAGGGGTGTGAAGCAGATGGGGGCGGGCACACCGCTGCGCATGGCTGGGGGGCCGGGATCGGTGGCCGACGCGCCGGATGCGGACGGCACGTTGGTGGAGGTGGCGTGGGCGGCCGTGGCCGGTGCCGGGACCGGGGAGGTCGACGGGTGGGGGTTCACCGTCGAAGGCTTCTGGTGCACGGTGCGGCCGTCCACACCCGAGACGGCGCCGGGCCCGGCGCCACAGCCGCCGGCACCCGAGCAGGGCTGGAAGCTGCACGTCAGTGCGGCCTCCGCGGCGGCCTCGAAGGTGCTCGCGGCGGTCGCCGGCGTCCTCGCCGCCGACCCGTGCCCCTTCAAGTTCACCGCCGACCGGGAGAAGCTCCACGAGATCAACTCCCGGAACAGCGAACGCGGCTCGGCGGGGAAGTTCATCACCGTCTACCCGGCGGACGAAGCGCAGTTCCGGCGGATCGCCGAACGGCTGCACCTCGCCACCGAGGGCCTGCCCGGCCCCACCGTGCTCTCCGACCGGGCGTACGCGCCGGGCAGCCGGGTGCACTACCGCTACGGAGCCTTCACCGGCCGCGCCGAACTCGGCAACGACGGCGCCTACCGCTCGATGCTGACCGGACCGGACGGCACCAGGGCCGAGGACGTCCGCTCCGCGAGCTACCGCTGTCCGCCGTGGGCGGTCGACCCCGTCGAGGGGAGGGGGTCGACCGGCTCCGGCGCGGTACCGAGGGCCCGGACGGCCGGTGTGCTGCTGGGGGGCCGGTACGCGCTGACCGCCGCCGTGCGGCACAGCACCAAGGGCGGCGTCTTCCTCGGCCGGGACACCGTGAACGAGACGGAGGTCGTGGTCAAGCAGGCCCGCGCACACATCGAGGTGGACCGCTCCGGCACCGAGGCCCGGACCGCGCTGCGGCACGAGGCCGCGCTGCTGGCCCGGCTCGACGGGCAGCAGCTGGCACCGCACCCCGTCGAACTGGTGGAGCAGGGCGACTCGCTCTTCCTCGTGCAGGAACGGATACCCGGCCAACCGCTGGGCACCTGGGTCGCGTCCCGGCTGCGCCGTGACGGCACACCGGACGTGGACTGGGCCGAGGCCGGCCCGATGGCGCTGGCACTGGTCGACCTGGTCGAACGGGTGCACGCACAGGGGCTGGTGCTGCGCGACCTGTCCCCCGGCAACGTGATGGTCCGGCCGGACGGCGGACTCCGGCTGGTCGACCTGGAGCTGGCCGCCCCGGCGGGCGGCACGGCGGGTTCGGCCGGTACGCCCGGCTACCGGGCCCCCGAGCAGGGCCCGGCCAGCACCTCCACCACCGCCGCGTACAGCGCGGACCTGTACGCACTGGGCGGGCTGCTGTTCCTGCTCGCCACCGGACACGACCCGCTGCTGCCCGACGACCTCCCGGCGGCCCGCCCGGTCGCCGAACGCCTGGGCCGCTGGCTGGAGCTCGCCGCCCGCAGCGGCGGGACGGCGCAACGGCTGGCGCCGCTCGTCCTCGCCCTGCGCGCCGAGCAGCCCGAACACCGCTGGAGCCTCACCCAGGTCCGGGACGCGCTGGCCGACCCCGCTGCCGTACCGACCGCCTCCGGTGCCGTACGGACCGCAGACGACACCGCACCACCTGCCACCGGCACCACCCCGGCGGAGCGCGGAACCCCGGCCGAGGACGTGGTCGGCCGCCTGATCCGCGACGGCCTGCGGCACCTCGCCGCAGGCGCGACGCCCGAGCGGTCCGACCGGCTCTGGCCGGTCGTGCCGGCGGGACAGCTCACCGATCCGTGCAACGTCCAGCACGGCGCGGCCGGGGTGCTCGCCCTGCTGGCCCGCGCCGCCGTCACCCCCGCTCTCCCCGAGCCCGAGCGTGAACTCGCCCGGTCGGCGGCCCGGTCGGCCGCCGAGTGGATCGAACGGCGCTGCGCCGCCGAACCCGTGGTGCTGCCCGGGCTGCACTTCGGCCGGTCCGGCACCGCCTGGTCGCTGCTCGACGCCGCCGAGGCGCTGGCGGAGCAGGAACTGGCCGACCGGGCCGTCACGATGGCCCGCCGGGTGCCGCTGCACTGGCCCAACCCCGACATCTGCCACGGCGCGGCAGGCAGCGGCCTGCTCCAGCTGCGGCTGTACCGCGCGACCGGGTCGGCGCAGTACCTCGACCGGGCGGTCGAGTGCGCCCGGGGCCTGCTGGACGCAGCGCAGCGCGAGCCGTACGGCGTGGTCTGGCCCGTGCCGAAGACCTTCGACTCCGGTCTCGCCGGTGCGACCCACCTCGGCCACGGCCACGGGGTGGCGGGCGTCAGCGCCTTCCTGCTCGCCGTCCACGATGCCCTGCCGGGCAGCGAATCCGTGCTCAGCGATACCCCGCTCGGCGACACCAGGATCAGCGACACCAAGCTCCGCGACACCCTGCTCGCCGCTGCCCGGGAGGGCGCCGCGACGCTGGCCGCGACCGTCCGGTACGACGGCGCGGGTGCCTGGTGGCCGCAGAGCGCCGACGATCCGGCGGCCGTCAAGTTGGCGCACTGGTGCAGTGGTTCGTCCGGCATCGGCAGCTTCCTGATCCGGCTCTGGCGGTCGACCGGCGACGGTGACGCCCACGGGCTGGCGCTCGCCGCCGGGCAGGCGGTGCTCGACGGCCGGTGGCACAGCGGGGTCTGCGCCTGCCACGGCCTGGCGGGCAACGGCGAGTACCTGCTGGACCTGGCGGAGGCCACCGGCGAGAGCCGGTTCCGGGACGGCGCCGAGCAGCTCGCGGAGCTGGTCACGGCTCGGGCGGCGCTCCGGGACGGGCTGCTCGTCCTCCCGGACGAGACGGGCACCGGCTGCGCACCGGCCTACGGCACCGGCACCTCCGGCCCGCTCGCCTTCCTGCTCCGGCTCCGCCACGGCGGCCCCCGGCTCTGGCTCGACCCGCTCTCGGCGCCGGTACCGCTGCCGGTACCGCTGCCGGTACCGGACCGGCGATGACCCCGGGGCATCCAGCCCCCTCGTCCCCGTACCCCGTCCCTTCCACCACCCGACTCCCAGGAGGTGAGCCCACGATGAGCATCGCCACCCGCACCACCACAGCCCAGGCGCTGCGCCGGCTGAGCTTCACCTTCGCCTCCGACGGCTCGCACGCCGCCTGCCTGGCGGCAGGCGCCGACGGCGGCTGGTACGTGGAGAGTTGGCGGCTGCCCGCCGACGGACCGGCCCGGCCGACGGCACTGCCGCTGCCCGGCAACCGTTCGGAGAGCCTCCGCTCGCAGCTGGTCTCGCTGCCGGACGGGCGGGTGCTGGTCTGCCGCCACGACGGCGACCGGCACGACCTGGTCCTGCTGACCGGGGCCCCCGGCAACGTCCCTGGCAACCCCGACGGCGGAGCTGCGCCCGGCGCCGAGCAGCTGCTGGCCACCCTCCGGATGCCCGGGCTGCGGCTGCTGCCGATGCCCGGTGCCGGCCGGGCCGGCAACCTCCCGATCGCCCTCGCACTCGGCACCGACACCCAGCCGGTCACCACGGCCTGGCTGGTCTACGCCGACGGCTCGGAGCCCCGGCAGATCGCCGAGCTGCCCGGACTGCACGGGGGCGGCGTCTGGCTCGACCACACCGGACGGCTGCTCGCGCTGGACCGGGTCGCCTCGGGGGTGGTCAAGTCCGTCGCCTTCGACCTGGACCTCGGCCGGGTGACGCCGCTGCTGGAGATCGCCGAGCGCAGCAACGACCGGCTGGTGCTCTTCGATCCCGACACCCGGCTCGCCATGGTCCGCAGCGACGCCCCCGGCGCGGACCGGCTCGGCTGGGGTGTGCTGGGCGGCGCGGAGCCACTGCGCTTCCCGGAGTGCCTGCACGTGCCGGGGATGTTCCTGCGGCCGGTCGCCCTCGGGCCGGCCACCGGAACCGCTGCGGCGCCGTCGGGAGCAGGTGCGGTGCCCGGAATCAGCGCGGTGCGCGGGGCCGGTGCGGTGCCCGAGGCGCTCCGGGTGGTCCTCCAGATCGACCACGGCGCCGCCTCGGCGCTCGCGGTCTGGAGCCCCGCCGGGCACCGGCTCGACCCGCTGCCGGTGCCGCCGGGCCGGCTCGGTGCGGTCGGCCACTGGTCGGACACCGGCCTGCGGATGCCCTACTCCGCGCCCGACCACCCGGCGGCGCTCGCGACCCTCGACGTGGACACCCTGCTCGCCCTCGGCCCGGCCTGGGCCGGCGCGAGCGGCCCGGTCCCGCTGCGGCTCGCGCCGCTCGGACCGCTCGGGCCCGTCCGTACGGACGACCCGGTCGGCGGGCCCGGCGGCGGCCCGGCCGTCCGGTCCGGTGGTGAGCCCCAGGCCGGACCGGTCCGCCATGCACCACCCGGCTGGCGGCTGGACGGTAGCGCCGCCCCGGCCGACGGCAGCCGCTGGCACCCCGCCCGGAGCCTGGACCTGTCCGGCCCGGCGGGTCCGATCGAGGCCGTGGTGTACGGCGGCGAAGCCTGGCTGAGCGCCCGGCACCTGGTGCTCGCCCTGCACGGCGGCCCGGCGGACGCCTGGCGGCTGGAGTTCGACCCGGCGTTGCAGCGGATGGCGGCCGAGGGCCTGGCGGTGCTCGCGCCCAATCAGCGCGGCAGCACCGGGTACGGCGTCGAGCACGCGATGGCCATTCGCGGTGCCTGGGGCGGGCCCGACCTCGCAGACATCCTGCATCTTCTCGACGACCTGTCAGGTCAGCGTGCAGCGCTGGGACTTGAACCACCGTCGCTGTTCGGCGTGAGCTACGGCGCGTTCCTCGCCCTGCTCGCCGCCGCGCACGCGCCGGTCGGGCAGGTCAGCCGCTGCGCCGTGGTGGCACCGTTCCTGTCCGGCGCCCGGCTGCTGGCCGAGGCCGCACCGCCGGTCCGGGCACTGACCACCCGGCTGGGCGGAGCCGAGCCGATCGAGGACGCCCTCGGCCCACGGGACGCACTGCAACTCGCGTACCTGCTGAACGCACCGCTGCTGGTCCTGCACGGCGACCGGGACGAGGTGGTGCCGGTGAGCCAGTCCCGTTCACTGCGGCACGAGTTGCTGCGCCTGGGGCGGGCCGAGGGCGCCGACTTCCGCTACGTGGAGGCCGCCGGAGCCGGGCACGAGGTGCTGGCCGAGGAAGGGGCGGCCGTGCTCCACGAAGTGCTGGCCGCCTTCCTCCGCACCGGACGGCCCACCTGAGACTTCCCGGCCGGACGGCAGCCGCTGACGCTGCCACCGGGCCCGGGAGCAAGACCTGCGGTGGAGGGGTTCCGCCGCAGCCGCCACTCCTGAGTGGCATCACCACCGTCGGCCGCACCGTGCGGCCGGCGGACAACAAGGGGAGGACCCAATCATGCAGAACATCATGGACTTCGAGACCGACCTCGCCGCGCTGCAGGACCTGCCGGAGACCGAGTCCGTCGAGCTGACCGGCCAGGGCGGCGGCTGCCAGTACACCTGTCTGATCCTGACCTGCCTGATCTTCACCATCAGCTAGTAGCCGCAGGCAGGCAGACCGGCACCTCGGGCCGTGCCACACACCCTCGCCATGGGTGGGTGGCACGGCCCCGGCGCAACACCACCCGCTACCACCCGCCACACACCCAGCACCGCCCGCTCAGCACCGCCCGCCGTGCAGCACCCGGCGAAGCGCAACCCACCTCGACTCGACAACACTCGACAACAAAAAGGGGATACGTCATGCGCGGCTGGCCCCTGGTACTCACCCTGGCCGTTCCCGCCGAGGCCGCCGCCACGCTCGCCCTGCCGGGTACCGTCGCGGGCGCGGTCGACGCCTCGCTCGGCGGTGAGGCGACCGGGCCCGCCGTGCTGCTGGGCGCCGTCCTGCTGGCCGGTGCGGCGGCCGGGGCACTGGCCGCGGCGGCCGGCCCCGCCTGCACCGCCGACGCCACGGTGGCGCTCCGCAGCCGGCTGCTGCAGCACGTGCTGGCGGTCGGGCCCGCCCCGCACGGCCTGCCGAGCGGGGACCTGACCTCCCGCCTGGTCGGTTCGGCGGCGGACGCGGGCGGCGCCTTCCCGGCCCGGCTCGGCACGTTCACCGCCCTGCTGACCTCGCTCGGCGCCGTCGTCGGGCTCGGGGTGCTCTCGCCCTGGCTGGCACTGGCCTTCTTCGCCGGGGTGCTGCCCGGCATCGTGCTGATCCGGCTCTTCCTCCGGCAGGCCGGGCAGGTCTTCACCCGGTACCAGGAGGTCCAGTCCGAGCTCGCCGCCCGGCTGACCGGCGCGCTCGGCGGCCTGCGGAGCATCCACGCGGCCGGCGCCGAGGAGCGGGAGGCCGCCCAGGTGCTCGGCCCGCTGCCCGAACTCTCGGCCGCCGGGCACGCGTTGTGGTCCACCCAGCGTCGTACGGTCTGGCAGGCGACGCTGCTGGTGGCCGTGGTGGAGCTGGCTGTCCTCGGCACCGCCGGATGGCAGGTGGCGTCCGGCGCCCTGCCGCCGGGCGCTCTCGCGGCGGCGGCCGGCTGGGCCGCGCTGGGGGTGGGCTTCTTCGAGCAGGTCGAGGCGCTGGCCGGGGTCGCGCACGCCCGGGCGGGGCTGCTGCGGGTCGAGGAGGCGCTCGCGCGACCGGCACCGCGCCCGGGAACCCGTCAACTTCCGGACGGCCCGGGTGAATTGGTCTTCACCGAGGTCGTGGTCCGGGACGGCGGTGCCACCCTGCTCGGACCGCTGAGCCTCACCGTCCCCGGCGGTCGCACCGTCGCGCTGGTGGGCCGGTCCGGGTCGGGGAAGTCGCTGCTGGCCGCGCTGGCCGGGCGGCTCCGCGAACCGGACGGCGGGTCCGTCCTGGTCGACGGCGTCCGGGTGGACGAGCTGAGCGTCCCCGAGCTGCGGCGGGCGGTGGGCTTCGCCTTCGAGCGCCCGGTGCTGGTCGGCGCCACCGTCGCCGAGGCGCTGGAGGGCGCCGGTCCGCCGGAGACCCGCGCCGCACACGCCGACGGCTTCCTGGCACTGCTGCCGGACGGCCCCCGGACGCCTCCGGACGAGCTGCGGCTGTCCGGCGGCGAACTGCAACGCCTCGGCCTGGCAAGGCTGCTGGCCCAGCGACCACGGGTGATGGTGCTCGACGACGCCACCTCCAGCCTCGATCTGGCCACCGAGCACCAGGTCACCCGGGCACTGGCCGAAGCCACCCGGGGGCACACCCGGCTGATCGTCGCCCACCGCGCCGAGGCGGCGGCCCGGGCCGACCTGGTCGCCTGGCTGGACGCGGGCCGCCTGCGCGCCCTCGCCCCGCACGCCGAGCTGGCCACCGACCCCGACTACCGGGCCGCCCTGGTCGGCACGGCAGCGGGTCATCTGTCCAACCTCCCGCCCGGTCACCCGTCCGCTCCGCCGAAGGTCCGCTGATGGCCCGCCACCGCGAGTCCACCCGGGCGCCGGGCTGGGCCCTGCTCGCCAGCCAACTCACCAGCACCAGAAGCTCGTTGATCCGGGTGCTGGGCTGGTCGGGGGTGGAGGCGCTGCCCGCACTGCTCTCCGGCCTGCTGGTCTCGGCCGCCGTCGACCAGGGCTTCCTGGCCGGCCGGCCAGGCGTCGGCTGCCTCTGGCTGACCGCGCTCGGCGCGGCCTACGCCGTCCGTGCCTACGCCGCCCGCGCGGCCTTCCCGCACGTCGCAGCGGTGGTCGAGCCGCTGCGCGACGCCCTGGTCGTCCGGGTGGTGCGCGGAGCGCTCGCCCGGCCCGAGCCGGACCCGGCCGCCGTCGCCCGGCTGACCGAACAGGTCGAGTCCGCACGGCAGTTGACCGCCACCCTGCTGCGCACCCTGCGCGGCGTGGGGGTGACACTGCTGGCGGCCCTGCTCGGGCTGGCGCTGCTCGCACCCGTCGCGCTGCTGCTCGTCCTGCCGCCGCTGCTGGTCGGCGGACACCTCTTCGTACGGCTGCTCGGCCCGCTGGTGGCGCGGCAGCGGGCCGTGGTGCTCGCCGACGAGCAGGTCGCGGCGCAGACCGGCCGGGCCTTCGCGGGGCTGCGCGACATCACGGCCTGCGGCGCGCAGCAGCGCGTCGGCGACGCCGTCGAGGCCGCCGTCCGAGCGCAGGGCACGGCCGTCCGGGCGCTCGGCCGGGCGGCGGCACTGCGCTCGCTCTCGGTCGCACTCGGTGGGCGGCTGCCGGCACTGGCCGTGGCACTGGCGGCGCCCTGGCTGGTCCACGGGCACTGGCTGACCACCGGGCAGGTGCTCGGTGTGGCGACCTACCTGCTCCAGCAACTGGAGCCGGCCGTAAGGACATTGGCGGGCACGGTCGGCGGGTGGGTGCTGGAGCTCACCGTCGTACTCGACCGCCTGGCCGCGCTTCCCGTACCCGCATCCGCACCCACAGCCGGCGCACCCACCGACCCCGCCGATCCCACCGACGCCGGTGCTACGGTGCGGCCCGGAGCAGCCGGCCCGGCCGTCCGGGTCACCGGGCTGCGGCACGCGCACGGTCCGGCGGCGCAGCCCGTACTGGACGGCTTCGAGCTGGAGCTTGCGGCGGGCGAGCACCTGGCCGTGGTCGGCCCGAGCGGCGCGGGCAAGTCGACGCTGGCCGCGCTGCTGGCGGGTGTGCTGGCGCCGCAGCTGGGCGAGGTGTCGATCGGCGGGGTCCGGCCGCACGAACTCCCCGGCCCGCTGCGGGCCCGGCAGTTGGCGCTGGTGCCGCAGGAGGCCTACGTCTTCGCCGGGACGGTGCGGTCGAATCTGAGCTGGCTGGACCCGGAGGCCGGCGAGCAGCGGCTGGCCGAGGCGGTCGCGCTGCTGGGCGCCGCCGAGCTGGTCGCCCGGCTCGGCGGTCCGGACGGGGTGATCGCGGACCCGGCGGCGCTGTCGGCCGGTGAGGCCCAGCTGATCGCCCTGGTGCGGACGTACCTCTCGCCCGCGCCGGTGGTCGTGCTGGACGAGGCGACCTGTCATCTGGACGGCGCCGCCGAGGCCCGGGTGGAGGAGGCGTTCGCCGCCCGGCCCGGCACGCTGGTGGTGATCGCGCACCGGATCGGCTCCGCGCTGCGGGCCGACCGGGTACTGCTACTGGACTCCGGCCGGGGGCTGATCGCCCGGCACGGCGACCTCCAGGTGCTCTCGCCGCTCTACCGCGAACTGGTCGGGCACTGGCTGGGATCCGTCCCGGAGGCCCGTCCGGAAGCCCGTCCGACAGCCGGACCGGGGCCGGAACCGCAGGCCCCCGTCCGGGCGTCCGTTCGACCGAGGTCCTGACGATCTCGTTACACACACGTCCGACTCGGCCGCTATGGTGGCCCCCGAACAAGCCGTGACGCTCCCGGCACAGGCACGTCCCACACCGTCGGGCGTGCCTCGGCCCGAAGGACCGGCCGCCCCGCCGGCCTCGCTGATCAGCACCCCGCACCCGCACGGAGAAGACGAACCTGATGTCCGAAACCCTCACCGACTCCACCGAGCACGACAGCGCCACGTCCGGCGCCGACGAGGCCGCAGCCGTGGACGCCGCGCACGGCCGGCACCGGGGCGTGACCGCGTCCGACGACACCACGGAGGTCGACGCGCACGGCCGTCACCGCCGCTGAGTCGCCGGCCCGCCGGCCGGAGGGGCTGTCCTCCGGCCGGCGGGCCACCGCCGCCGAGCGGCGCCGGGCCCCTCGGCCCGGCGGGTTCACCGTCAGTCCAGCGTGATCACCGTCCGCAGCGCCTCACCGCTGCGCATCTGCGCGATCGCCTCGTTCACGTCGGCCAGCCGGACCCGGTGGGTGATCATGCCCTCCAGGTCGATCCGCCCGGCCCGCCAGAGCTCGGTCACCAGCGCGGCCGTCCGGCGGACGTCGCCGCCGCCGTACATCGACGGCAGGATCCGCTTCTCGTTGAAGAAGAGCTCGGCCATGCTGAAGCCGACCTGGTCGTCCCGTGCCCCCGCGCCGATCACGATCACCGCTCCGCCGCGCCTGGTGGCGTCGTACCCGGCCCGTACGGTGGCCGCGCGGCCGACGGCCTCGAAGACGTAGTCGTACCCGCCGGCCTCCAGCTCCCTGGCGACGGCCTTCAGCCCGTCCGGGGCGACGGTGTCGGTGGCCCCGAAGCCGAGCGCCCGCTCGCGCCGGGACTCCACCGGGTCGACCACGGTGATCCGCGCCGCGCCGCAGACCCGGGCGCCCTGGACGGCGGCGATGCCGACCCCGCCCGCGCCGATCACGGCCACCGAGGAGCCGGGCTCGACCCGGGCGGTGTTCACGGCCGCGCCCACACCGGTGGTCACCCCGCAGCCGATCAGCGCCGCCAGCTCGTACGGCATGTCGGCGGGCACCTTGAGCACACTGCCCGCCGGGACCACGGCCTCCTGCGCGAAGGTCCCGGTCCCGTAGAAGCCGGACGCCGCCACGGAGTCGCCGAAGCTGAACCCCGGCGCGCCGAGCCGCCGCAGGCTGCTGACGCAGAGGTGGCCCTGGCCGCGCAGGCAGTGCGGGCAGACCCCGCAGGGCGGCATCCAGCAGAGCACCACCCGGTCGCCGACCGCGACCCCGGCGACACCCTCGCCCACCTCGGTCACATCGCCGGCGCCCTCGTGCCCCGGTACGAACGGCGCGGGCTGCGGCAGCACCCCGCTCATCGCCGACAGGTCAGAGTGGCACAGGCTGGTCGCCCGCAGCCGCACCCGTACCTTCCCGGGCCCGAAGCCGACCGTCTCGACGTCGTCGCGGACCTCCAGCTTGTCCTGACCGGTCTCGTGCAGGATCGCTGCGCGCATCTGGCTTCTCCCGGGATCACGTAAGGGAAGCGCCTGGCGCTTCCGTCGGCCCGCTTGCTGCGGCCCCGTCAAGAGTGTCGTGCGAAGGGATCCCCGTCGAGAAGGCGGGTCGGCGGGCCGGGCGGGCCGGGCTCCCCGCGCCGGGGAGAACGGGTTCCGGAGCTCCCGTCCGAGGCGCCGGGACGGTGCGGCCGGGGCATCGGATGCCGCCCCTCCACCCCGGTTCCACCGGACCTTCACCAGGCTGGCATGATCACCCCTCATGCACAGACCCAGCGCCGCCCAGGCCGTCGACTGCCCCTCCTGCGGGAGCAGTCTGGACGTCGACGAACGCTTCCCCGCCTGGTGCCCCGGCTGCGAGTGGAACCTGTCGCCCGCCGCCGGACCCGCGCCGCACCGGACGCCGCGTCAGCAGCGCGGGCACCTGCGCGCCGCACGGCGGCGGGCCGCGCGCGAGGCCCTCGTCCGGGCCCGGGTGGAGAAGCTGTACGAGTCGCTGACCGAGGATCCGGCCCGGCGCCACGACGCGAACTGGTTCGGCGCCGCCGCCATCGCGGGCGCCGTCCATCTGCTGACGCTCGCCGTGTTCACCGGCTCGGTCCTGCTGGTCTGTGACGACCGCTGGCCGGTCCGCGTGCTGGGCGTGATCGGGGTGGTCGTCGCCGTGCTGCTGCGCCCGCGCCTGGGACGGGTGCGGAACGACGCGAACGCGCTGCGCCGCGACGAGGCTCCCGCGCTCTACGCCTTGGCCGACCGGGTCGCGGCGGCGGTGGGCGGCAAGCCCGTGGACGTGATCCGGGTGACCGGCGCCTTCAACGCCTCGTTCGGCCGTCTGGGCCTGCTCCGCCGGAGCGAGCTCACCCTCGGGCTGCAGCTCTGGACGGTGCTCACACCGCAGCAGCGGGTCGCCCTGCTGGGGCACGAGTTCGGACACGGCGTCAACGGCGACTCCCGGCGCGGCCTGTGGCTGGACTCGGCCCTCCGTACGCTGAGCACCCTGCACACCATGCTGCTGCCCGACCGGCGCGGGTCGCAGCGTGGCGCGATGGTGCTGTTCGCCCTCGTCGCGGGTGTGGCGCAGGGCCTGGTGTGCCGTCTGATCCGCGTGGTCCTGCGCCTGCTCCACCGGCTCACCTCCCGCTCCGGCCAGCGCGCCGAGTACCGGGCGGACATCCTGGCCGCCGAACTCGCCTCGACCGAGGCCGCGCGGGGCATGCTGGAGACGCTGCTGCTGGAGCAGAGCGTGCAGACCGTCCGCCTGCGACTGCGGGCCACCCCCAGACCCCGCCGCACGGGCGGCTCCGGTACGCAACCGCCCGCCGTCGACTTCTGGACGACGCTCGCCGAGCAGGTCGCCGACGTCCCCCCGCTGGAGCGCGAGCGGCTGCGCCGGCTCAGTGCCCGCGACCTCGGCGCGGTCGACGTCTCGCACCCGCCGACCCACCTGCGGATGCAGCTGCTCGACCAGCGGCCGAAGGGTCTGCCGTCCCTGGAGCTCGGCGACGCCGAGACCACCGCGATCGAGGCCGAGCTCGCCCCGGCCCGCAAGCGGCTGGCGGCGGCGCTGCTCGGCTGAGCCGCCCGACCGGACGGACGACCCGTCCGGAGAACCACCCGAAGAACACCCCGGAGAACCACCCGCAGCAACGCCCGCCCTACCGTCCAGTAGGGTCCAGCGCGAGGAACCCACGGCACACAGCAGCAGGGAGCAGCACCATGACCATCCCCCGGGAGAGCACCGGCCCGGCGCCCGAGGTGCTCGCGGCCTTCGAGGCGGCGACCGGCTTCATGCCGCTGGACGAGGGCCTGGCGCTGTACGCGGCGGCGGTCGGGGCGGCGGAGCGGACGGGTCTGCCGGTGCTGGAGATCGGCACGTACTGCGGGCGGTCGGCGATCCTGCTCGCCGACGCCGCCCGGGCCACCGGGACGGTCGCGCTGACGGTGGACCACCACCGGGGCTCCGAGGAGCAGCAGCCGGGCTGGGAGTACCACGACCCGGGCCTGGTCGACCCCGAGGTCGGCCGGATGGACACCCTGCCGCTGTTCCGCCGCACCCTGCACCACGCGGGCCTGGAGGACCACGTGATCGCGCTGGTGGGCCGGTCCCCGCAGGTCGCGGCCGTCTGGGGCGGCAAGCTGGCGCTGGTCTTCATCGACGGCGGGCACACCGACGAGCACGCCACCGGCGACTACGAGGGCTGGACGCCGCACCTCGCCGAGGACGGGCTGCTCGTGGTGCACGACGTCTTCCCCGACCCCGCCGACGGCGGGCAGGCGCCGTACCGGGTCTACCTGCGGGCGCTCGCGGAGGGCTTCGAGGAGATCTCGGTCACCGGTTCGCTGCGGGTGCTGCGCCGGGCGGGTGCCCGCAGCAGCGAGTGACGGACAGCTCGTGGCCAAGCTGCGCAGGCTCCTGCGGACGGCCCCGCCGATGCTCTAACGTCGATCCGCGACGACCGCTCCTCCGGGTGCCGCCGTACCGTCCGCCCGCCCGGGCCGGGTACGGTGTCGGCGAACACCCGGACGAGACGGCCGTCAACGGCGCGGGACGACAGCGGGGGCGAGGGCCAGGCTTTGACCGACCAGGACAACACCGCGCCAGCGGTCTGGGACCCCGCCGCGCGCGGCGGCGCGGGCGGCTGGGTACGGCGCAAGCCGTCCCCGGAGCAGTCTCAGCCGCCGCAGCCGCCCCAGCCGGGGTTCGGGCCTCCCATGACCCCGCAGGCGGCCGCCCAGGCCTTCCCTCCGGCCTTCCCCGGCCCCCCGGCCGGGGCCGTGGGTGACCAGGGCCCGCCGCTGGGCGCCCGCCCGTACTTCCCGCCCCCGCCCGGCCCGGCCGCCGCAGCCGCCCCGGCGGGCTACGGCTACCCCCAGGCGCCCCCGGCTGCCCCGGCTGCCCCGGCCGGCTACGGCTACCCCCAGGCACCGGCCGCTCCCCCGGCCGGCCCGCCCGCCAACGGCTTCCCGCCCGGCTTCGCACCCCAGCCCGGCCAGCCGCCGCACCAGGGCTTCCCGCCCGCCGCGTACCCGCCCGCAGGCGCCCCGGCCCCCGGTTTCGCACCCGCCCCGGACTTCCCGCCACCCACGGGCTTCCCGGCCGGGAACGGCTTTGCCCCTGGGACCGGCTTTGCCCCGGGGAACGGCTTCCCGCCCGGCAACGGCTTCCCGCCCGAAGAGGAGTACCGCCCGTACGAGGAGCTCGCCCCGTACGAGGAGGAGCGCCCTCGCAGCCGGACCCCGCTGTTCGTCGCGCTGGGTGTGGTGCTGGTCGTGGTCCTCGGCGGCGGCACCGTCTGGGCGCTCCAGGGCGGCGGCGGCTCGACCGCCCAGGCGAAGCCCGCCCCGGCCGGTCCCGCCTCGCAGGCGGCGCCGGCCCAGCCCGCCCCGTCGCAGCCGGGGACGCCGGACGGGAGCGCTCCGACCGCCTCGCCGAGCGCGTCCGCCTCGGCCAACGGCGCGAACGCCGCCACCGAGGCGAAGGCCGTGGACGACCTGCTCGCCCGGGGCGAGAGCGCCAAGGCGCCGATCGGCAACGCGGTGGCGAAGGTGGACAGCTGCCCGGCGAAGGCCGAGGTGGACAGTGCCGCGCAGGTCTTCACGGACGCCGCCTCCCAGCGCGACCAGCTGATCAGCGACCTCGCCAAGCTCAACCTGGCCGACCTCCAGGGCGGAGCCGACGCCGTGCAGTCGCTGAAGGCCGCGTGGCAGCAGTCCGGGGACATCGACCGCGCGTACGCTGCGTGGGCCCACACGGTCAGCAGCCAGGGCTGTGCGGGCGGCTCCGTGCCGAAGACCGCCGACCTGAAGCGGGCCAACGACCTCAACCCGCAGGCCACCCAGTCCAAGAAGGACTTCGTGGCGAAGTGGAACCCGCTGGCGGGCACCTTCAACCTGACAGTTCGCACCTGGGACAGGATCTGAACCGCACGTGACCGGCACCACTGACGAGCGCCCCGGCAACCGCCGCTCGACCCGCTTCCGCCTGACCGTCCTGGTCTGCGCCGTCCTGCCGATGTCCTTCGCGGGCTGGCTCGGCTGGCAGGCCCTGGCCGGACAGCAGCCCGCCAGGACGGCGGCCGGCCCGGTGCCGGGCGCGGTACCGGCCCCGGTCACCGCGCCCTCCGGCCCCACGGCCGGCCCCACGCCGACGCTCACCCCGACCCTCACGCCGACCCCCACGCCGACGGCGTCCCCGGCCCCGGCCGGGACCGCGACGGCGGGCCCGCTGACCGGCCGTACGGTGCTGATCGACCCCGGGCACAACCCGGGCAACGTGAACCACTCCGCCGAGATCAACAGCCAGGTGGACGTCGGCAACGGCCACAAGGAGTGCGACACCACCGGGACGTCGACCGACGCGGGCTACAGCGAGGCCGACTACACCCTCGACGTCTCGCGCCGGGCCCGGACGATCCTGCAGGCGCTCGGGGCGAAGGTGGTGTTCACCCAGGACGGCGACCGGCCGTGGGGGCCCTGTGTCGACGAGCGGGCCGCGATCGGCAACGCGGCGCACGCCGACGCGGCGGTCTCGGTGCACGGCGACGGCGCACCGGCCTCCGGCAGCGGCTTCCACGTGATCATGCCCGCCGAGGTGACGGCCGGGAAGGCGGACACCTCGGCCATCGTGGCACCGTCGCACCGGCTCGGGCTGCTGCTCCGCGACAGGTTCAAGGCCGCCACCGGCGAGCCCTACTCGGACTACCTCGGCGAGCAGGGGCTCGACACCCGCAGCGACCTGGGCGGGCTCAACCTCTCGCGGGTGCCGAAGGTGTTCATCGAGTGCGGCAACATGCGGAACGCGGGCGACGCCGGGCGGATGACGGACCCGCAGTGGCGCCAGCGGGCCGCCCAGGGGATCGCCGACGCGCTGGCGGCCTTCCTGAGCACCGCTCCCACCGGAACGAACCCCGCCGGAACGGCCCCTGCGGGCACCGGTTCCGGCGGTGTCTCCGCGGGCTGAGCCGACCCGCCCGGAGCCCGATCCGGAGGCCGCTGTGCATCCGGCAGCGACTTGGCCATAGGCTTTTGCCCCGTTACCGCCGTCCACGACACACCAACGAGGGGAACGTTCGTGAATCTGCGCGCTCTCACCAGGGGAGACGCCGCCGTCGCAGGTGCGGCCGTCCTACTGCTCATCTCTTCCTTCCTGCCCTACCGCTCCGTCTCCCTCTGCATCCTGAAGAGCTGCACCACCGTCAGCTCCAGCGCCTGGACGTCGGGGCTCCTGCCGATCCTCCCGTCGGTGTTCCTGCTCGGGCTCGCCGCCGCCGCGCTGACCCTGCTTCAGCACTTCCAGGGCGAGAGCGCGAGCACCCGTCAGGTGCTCGGCCTGCGGCTGGACCAGTGGGGCATCGCCCTCGCGGTCGCCGCCCTCTGGACCTCGGTCTGGTCGCTCGGCGCCGGCAACCTCGGCATCGGCGCCTACCTGGCGTTCCTCGCGCTGCTGGTGCTGGCCGGCGCCGCGGCCGGCGGCCCGCTGGTGCCCGCGCTGAAGGCCCCGCTGCTGAGCGACAAGCCCGCCGCGCCCCAGGTGCAGGGCTACCCCGGCGCCCAGGGCGGCTACCCCGGCGCCGGCCAGCAGGGCCAGCCCGGTCAGCAGCAGCCCGGCCAGTACGACTACGGCTACCAGCAGGGCGCGCCGATGGGCCAGGGCCAGCCCCAGGCGTACGGCGGCCAGCCGCAGCAGCCGCAGCCCGGCGGGTACGAGCCGCAGGCGGGCGGCTACGGCTACCCCGCCCCCGGCCAACCGCACGAGCAGCTGCACCAGTCCCCGCTGCCCACGCCGGCCCCGGCACCCGCGCCGACGCCCGCTCCGGCGCCCGCGCCCACCCCGGCGCCCGCTCCGGCCGCCGACTTCGCGCCGTTCTGGTTCGCCGTGCCGGTGCCCCGTCAGCTGACCCCGAAGGACAACCCGGCCGGCCCGCCGGTCGGCGAGCTCGTCCCGGGCACCTGGTACCTCGCGGTCGAGCAGCGCGGCGCGGCCCTGGTCGCCCAGCTCCAGGACGGCACCCACGGCCTGCTGAGCGACACCTCGGGCATCCAGCGCGGCTAGCCTCCGGCTGGGGAGCGCCACATCGGGGGCGCGGAGAACTGTGCTGCCGTAAAGGGCTGATCGCGCAGTTCCCCGCGCCCCCTTTTCGTTACCCATACGCGTTCGGAAACCACAGCAGGGGCGCGAGGAACTGCGCGCGCAACCGTGCATCTTCGTCGTGCCTCGGTCGCGCCGTTCCCCGCGCCCCTGCTGTGGTTGCTCGGCTGCACGGCGGAGCCGCTAGCAGCAGTCGCCGACGACCAGCCCGCTCGGCAGCTGCTCGCCGCCGAAGACCGCGACCGTCGCCGGGTCCCCGCCGAGCGCCGCGACCGCGAGCAGCAGTGCGCCGGCCGTCCAGGTGGTGCGCTCCTCGGGCCAGATCGCGTCGTCCTCGAAGACGTACCCCGTCCAGTACGAGCCGTCGGTGTGCCGCAGGTGCTGGATCCAGCGCAGGATCTCCACCGCGCGGTCCGACTGGCCCACCGCCCAGAGGGCGAGGGCGAGTTCGGCGCTCTCGCCGCCCGTCACCCAGGGCCGGTCGCTGACGCACCGGACGCCGAGGCCGGGCACGACGAAGCGCTCCCAGTCCTGCTCGATCCGCTGCTCCGCCGCCGCTCCGCGCAGCGCGGTGCCCAGGACGGGGTAGTACCAGTCCATCGAGTAGCGGTCCTTGTCGAGGAACCGCTCGGGGTGCAGGGCCACCGCGTGGCCGAGCCGTCCGGCCGCCAACTCCCAGTCGGGCTGCGGCTCTTCGAGGTACTCGGCGATGGCGAGGCCGCAGCGCAGCGCGTGCAGGATGCTGGAGGAGCCGGTGAGCAGCGCCTCCTGGGGCGCGGTGCCGTCCTCGTCCAGCCGCCAGGCGATCGGGCCGCCGGGCAGCCGCAGCGCGACGGTGAAGTCGAGCGCACGGCGGACGGTGGGCCAGAGCCACTCCAGGAAGGCGTCGTCCCCGGAGCTGAGGTGGTGGTGCCAGGCGCCGACGGCTATGTACGCGCAGAAGTTGGTCTCCTTCGACGCGTTGGTCACCTCGCCGTCCGGTCCGCCGTGGCCGTAGGAGTAGGCCGCGTACCAGGAGCCGTCCGGGTTCTGGCGGGAGGCCAGCCAGCGGTAGGCGGCCTCGGCGGCGGCGTGCTCGCCCGCCGTGTCCAGGGCCATCGCGGCCTCGGTGTGGTCCCACGGGTCCAGGTGCCCGCCCCGGAACCACGGGATCGCGCCGTCGGCCTGCTGGTCGGCGAGGATGCTGCGCACGGTGGCGGCGGCCTGCGCGGCGTCCAGCACGCCGTCCAGCAGCAGCGCCTCGGGGACGGCGGCGGTCACGCCCCGGCCTCGTCCACGAGGTGGCCGGCGGGACGGTTCGGCTTGGTGGCGTACGCGACGAAGCTCTTGCCGATCGCCGGGTTGAGCGCCTTCTCGGCCGCCTTCAGGACGGTGCTGATCACCGGGGTGCCGACGATGTCCCAGACCAGCAGCTGGTGGTACGCCTTGACCGGGAGCGCCTTGTCGTTGTCGACGCCGACCGCGCACTTGATCCACCAGTACGGCGAGTGCAGCGCGTGCGCGTGGTGGGTGCCGTACGGGTTCAGGCCTGCCTCGCGCAGCTTGTCGAGCAGTTCGTCACCCCGGTAGATCCGGATGTGGCCGCCCTCGTTGGCGTGGTACTCGTCGGAGAGCGCCCAGCAGATCTTCTCCGGCAGCCAGCGCGGCACGGTCACGGCGAGCACGCCGCCCGGCTTCAGGACGCGGACCATCTCGGCCAGCACGCCCTTGTCGTCCGGAATGTGCTCCATCACCTCGGAGATGATGATCTTGTCAAAGCTCTCGTCCTCGAACGGGAGCGCCAGCGCGTCACCCTCCATGGCCACCGCCGAGGCGCCGGCCGGGGCCTCGCCGGCCTCCTTCATGGCGGCGAACCACTTGCGCACCTCGGCGATCTCGTCGGCGCTCTGGTCGAGGGCGACCACGTCGGCGCCGCGCCGGTAGCACTCGAACGCGTGCCTGCCCGCACCGCAGCCCAGGTCGAGCACCCGGTCGCCGGGGGCGAGCGGGAAGCGGGAGAAATCGACGGTCAGCACTGCGGGGCTCCCATTCGTTGCTGCTGTACTTCTGCACTTCGGTACTGTGGTGCCGCACTTCCCTGCGGTACCGCTGAGTTGACGCTGCGTCAGGCGACGTAGCGCCAGCCCGCCCCCGCCCGGGCGCGCCGCCCGGCCCCGGTGGCGATGGCCGCACGGTAGCGGTCGGCGGTCAGCTCGGCGGCCCGCTGCCAGGTGAAGCCGGCCAGCACCCGCTCCCGTCCCGCCACGCCGAGCGCGGCCCGCAGCTCGGGGTCGTCCAGCAGCCTGCCGAGCGCGGCGGCCAGCGCGCCGGCGTCGCCGGGCGGCACCGCGAGGCAGGTCTCGCCGTCCGGGCCGGACACCTCGGGGATCGCCCCGCCGGTGGTGGCGACCAGGGCGGTGCCGGTGGCCATCGCCTCGGCGGCGGGCAGCGAGAAGCCCTCGTACAGCGAGGGGACGCAGGCGACCTCCGCCGAGCGGTAGAGGTCCACCAGCTCCTGGTCGGTCAGCCCGCTGCGGAACTCGACGGCCGACTCCAGCCCGAACCGCCGGACGGCCTCCGCCACCGGCCCGTCCGCACGCTGCTTGCAGACCACCACCAGGTGCGCCTCGCGCTCGGTGCGGAGCTTGGCCAGCGCCTCGATCAGGTAGACCAGCCCCTTGAGCGGGACGTCCGCGCTGGAGGTGGCCACGATCCGGCCGGGCACCACGGCGATCTCCTCGGAGGGTGACCAGAGCCGGGTGTCCGCGCCGATCGGCACCACCGAGATCGCGCCGGGGGCGGCCCCCAGGTGCTCGGCGATCTCGGTCTTCGAGCTGCCGGAGACGGTGATGATGTGCTCCAGCCGCCGGACGACCCGGCGCTGCATCCGGGTGAAGGCGTACCAGCGGCGCAGCGAGAGCCGTCGCAGCGCGGTCGGCGCGGCGTCCAGCTCCAGCTGCCGGTCGACGGTGACCGGGTGGTGCACGGTGGTGACCAGCGGGAAGCCGTGCCGCTCCAGGCCGAGCAGGCCGTAACCGAGGGTCTGGTTGTCGTGGACGACGTCGTAGCGGCCCTTGTGCCTGGCGAGGTACTGCCGGGCCCGCAGCGAGAAGGTCAGCGGCTCGGGGAAGCCGCCGGTGCGCATGCCCGCGACCTCCAGCACGTCCACCAGGCCGCGGTACTCGCCGAGCGCGGGCGTGCGGAAGGGGTCGTCGGCGCGGTAGAGGTCGAGACTGGGCAGCTCCACCAGCCGGACCGATCCGGGGCCCTCGACCTCGTCCAGCACCGGGAAGGGCTGGGCTCCGATGACGTCCACGTGGTGGCCGAGCCGGGCGAGCTCGCGCGAGAGGTGGCGGACGTAGACACCCTGGCCGCCGCAGAAGGGGTCACCCCGGTAGGACAGCAGGGCGATCCGCAGCGGGGGCGGCAGCGCGGTCATCCTGGGCTCCTGTCCCTACCTCACCCGAGCGGACACCGGCGGTAAAGTAGATCACGTTTCATGGTGGTGCGGAGTGGTTCGGAGCTCATCGTTGGGCAAGTGAACAATGAGAGACCTCGAAGATACCGGCCCGTAGCTTCCCCTTCCGCGCCAGGGCTGGTGA
The DNA here is from genome assembly GCF_039529945.1 of Kitasatospora kazusensis. Lineage (NCBI taxonomy): Bacteria > Bacillati > Actinomycetota > Actinomycetes > Kitasatosporales > Streptomycetaceae > Kitasatospora > Kitasatospora kazusensis. Next base: position 149,320 of record NZ_BAAANT010000016.1, read on the forward strand.
TTCACGCCACGCCGAGCCACCGTCCCGCACCTGACGCCGCGCCTTGGGAGCCCCGTTGACCACCGACATCGCGCCAGGCGGCCCCGGCACCGCACCGGAGACCGCACCGGGCACCCTGCCGAGCCCGGCCCGCCCCCCGGGGCCCCCGCCGGGCATCACGGCGGGCATCACGGCAAGCGCCCCGTTGACCCCGCGCCAGGCCGAACGCCGCACCCGGATCCTGCGCGCCGCCACCACGCTCGCCGTCCGGGGCGGCTACGAGGCGGTGCAGATGCGCGAGGTGGCCGAGGGCGCGCAGGTCGCGCTCGGGACGCTCTACCGGTACTTCCCGTCCAAGGTGCACCTGCTGGTCGCGGTGATGCTGGTGCAGCTGAGCCGGCTCCAGGAGCAGGTCCGCCGCCATCCGCCGACCGGCGAGGAGCCGGCCGGCCGGGTCGCGGAGACGCTGACCACGGCCTTCCAGGCGCTCCAGCGCGAACCCCGGCTGGCCGAGGCGATGGTCCGGGCGCTCTCCTTCGCCGACCGCTCGGTGAGCGCGGAGGTGGACGAGGTCAGCGGCCTCACCTCGGCCATCATCCTGGACGCCGCCCAGCTCGGCGCCCCGCCGACCACGGAGCAGCAGGCCGCCCTCCGGGTGATCGGCCACACCTGGCACGCGACCCTGCTGGGCTGGCTCTCCGGGCGCACCTCGCTGACCGAGGTCCGCACCGACCTGCACACGGCGGCCCGCCTGCTCACCCTGGGCTGACGCGCGGCCGGCGCCCGGGCGGCCGACGACAAACTGGTACGTGTTCCAGCTCGCCGGTGGCCGAAATCCACGCACCGCGGGCCCGGGCCGGACGACCCGCCCGGAACGGCCGGATAGAGTCGTCAGCGCTCAGTACACCGCACAAGAACTTGATCCGCTCCATCCGCTTCTCACCCGGGGAAAGCCGGTGCGACTCCGGCGCTGACCCGCAACCGTGACTCCGCCCCGCGCCCACGCGCTCCGGCGGAGGAGTCGGAGTACCCGGGGAGAGGCGAGCGGCAACGCCGGGCTCCGGCCCGGCCCCGTCGAGGTCTACGGGCGGCCCGTCACGGGCCGCTGCACCGCTCACCGAAAGGCAACCCTCCGCCATGCTCACCGCTGCCCGCCTGGGCGCCACCGCACTGACCGGCCTGCTGCTGGCCGGCGCCGCCGCCGCACCGGCCCTGGCCGACACCACCGCCTCCCCCGCCCCCGCCGCCGTCCCCGCCGGGCTCTACGGCAAGGGCGACCCGACGTACGACGGCGTCTGGCGCCAGTCGCTGGCGCTCACCGCGCTGGCGGGTGCCAAGGTCGTCCCCGCCGACTCGGCGGTCGGCTGGCTGACCGGCCAGCAGTGCGCGGACGGCGGCTGGCCGTCCTACCGCGCCGACACCGCCGCCGCCTGCGACGCCAAGACCGAGGACAGCAACGCCACCGCCGTCGCGATCCAGGCCCTCACCGTGCTCGGCGGGCACCAGGACGCGGTCGCCAAGGGCGTCCAGTGGATCAAGACCAACCAGAACGCGGACGGCAGCTGGGCCTACAACCCCGGCACCCCCGGCGACGGGAACTCCACCGGGCTGACCGTCAGCGCCCTGCTCGCCACCGGGACGGACCCGGCCACGGTGAGCCGCAACGGCAGGAGCGGGTACGACGCGCTGGGCGCCTTCCAGCTCGGCTGCGCCGCCCCCGCCGACCAGCGCGGCGCCTTCGCCTTCCAGCCGGCCGCCGGTGGCGCGCTCGCCGCCAACGCGCTGGCCACCTCTCAGGCGACCCTGGGTGCGGCCGGCGGCAAGATCCCGGTCACCAACACCAACCGGGTGGACGCCGCTCCCAAGCCGCTCGCCTGCACGGCCGGCGGAGCCGTCGGCGCGGTGCCGCGCGCCGACTCCGCCGAGGCCGCCTCGGCCTACCTGGTCGGGCAGTTGACCGCCAACGGCCGGCACCTGATGCTGACCACCCCCGGCGCCACCCCGACCCCCGACTTCGCCGGCACCGCGTGGACGGTGCTCAGCCTGGTCCAGTCCGGCCACCCGCAGCAGGCCACCGGCGCGGCCGACTGGCTCGCTGCCAACGGCTACGCCTGGGCCGCCAAGGGCAAGTCCGGTACGGACGCCTCGGCCGCCGCCGACCTGCTGCTGGTCGCCCAGGCCGCCCAGCTGGACCCGCACCGGTTCGGCGGCAACGACCTCGTCCAGCTGCTGACCGACGCCGGCCCCGCGCCCAAGTCGCTGCCCTCCGCCTCCCCCTCCACCGAAGGCAGCGTCAAGGCGTCCGGCAAGGCCTCCGGCGGCAGCGGCCTCTCGACCCAGTGGGTGATCGGCGTGGGCCTGCTGATCGGCGTCGGCGGCGGGCTGCTGATCAGCCTCAACCGCAAGCGCGGCAACCGGCAGCAGCCGGGCAAGGGCGCCACGCCCACCCCGTCCGCCAAGTCCGACAACGGCGACGACCGGAAGTGACACCCGCACCGAGCCGGACGGCGGCGACCACCCTGGCCGCCGCCGTCCTGGCCGCTCTCACCGCCTTGCTGCCGCTGCTCGCCTCCACTCCGGCGTACGCCACCGGCTACCGCTACTGGTCGTTCTGGAAGTCGGCCGGCACCGGCTGGAGTTACCAGCAGTCCGGCCCGGCCACCTACATCCCGCCGGACGGCGGCGTGGACGGCTGGCGCTTCGCGGTCAGCCCGGGCGGCGGGCAGAACGCCGCCCGGCCCACCGCCGCCGGGGACTTCGGCGCGATCTGCGGCGCGACGGCGGCCCCGCCCGGGAAGAAGCGGGTCGCGGTGGTACTGGACTTCGGCGTCCCGGCCGACGCGCCGTCGGGCGCGACGCCGCCCGCACCGCGCACCGCCTGCGCCGCCGTACCGGCCGCCGCGAGCTCCGCCGAGGTGCTCGCCGCCGTGGCCCCGCCGCTGCGCTACGGCACGGACGGCATGCTCTGCGCCATCGCGGGCTACCCCCTCACCGGCTGCGGCGAGACCGTGTCCGACCACCCGGCCCGGCAGAGCTCCCCCACCGGGTCGGGCCCGGCCGTCGGACTGGCCGCCGGGGCCGCACTGGTCGTCCTGCTCGGCGGCGCCGCGATCCACCAGGCGCGTCGCCGCCGCAGGTAGCCGCCGCACAAAGCCGTCGCACGCAGCCGTCGCATGCAGCGACCGCCCCCCGGCAGCCGCAGCAACCCACCCCAGGAAGTCCCGTGCCCAAGCTCCGTACCACCCGCTCGCCCGTCGGCCCGCGCCATCTGCACCCCGGCGCGTGGTGGCTGTGGGCGCTCGGCCTGGGTGCCGCGGCCTCCCGCACCACCAACCCGCTGCTGCTCCTGCTGGTCGTCGGCGTCGCCGGGTACGTCGTGGCGGCCCGGCGCGGCGACGCGCCGTGGGCCCGCTCGTACGGGGCCTTCCTGAAGCTGGGGCTGGCGGTGCTCGGCCTGCGGCTGGCCTTCGCGGTCTTCCTCGGCTCGCCCGTCCCGGGCAGTCACGTCCTGCTCGACCTCCCCCAACTCCCGCTCCCGCACTGGGCACAGGGCGTGCGGATCGGCGGGAGGGTGACGCTGGAGGGGATGCTCTTCGCGCTCTACGACGCGCTGAAGCTGGCCACCCTGCTGGTCTGCGTGGGCGCCGCGAACGCACTCGCCAGCCCGGCCCGGCTGCTGCGGGCACTGCCCGGCGCACTGTACGAGGCGGGGGTGGCGGCCGTGGTCGCGCTGACCTTCGCGCCCAACCTGGTCGCCGACGTCCAGCGCCTGCGCGCCGCCCGGCGACTGCGCGGACGCTCCGACAGCGGTGTGAAGTCGCTGCTCAGCGTGGGCCTTCCGGTCCTCGAAGGGGCACTGGAACGCTCGATCGGCCTGGCCGCCGCGATGGACAGCCGGGGCTTCGGCCGCACCGCCGACGTGCCGCGCGGCACCGCCCGGACCACCGCCGTGCTCACCCTGGCGGGGCTGCTCGGGGTCTGCGTCGCCAGTTACGGGCTGCTCACGGCGGACGGCTCCGCCTGGGCCCTGCCACTGCTGCCGGCCGGCCTGGCGGCGGCGGCCGGCGGACTGCTGCTCGGTGGCCGACGATCCGTCAGATCCCGTTACCGGCCAGACCCCTGGGCCGTCCGGGAGTGGCTGGTCGCCGGTTCGGGGGTGGCCGTCGCCGGGCTGACGGTGTGGCTGTCCGGGCTGGATCCGGCCGCCTTCGCGCCGTCGGTCGTCCCGCCCGCCGCACCCCGGCTGCCCCTGCTGCCCGCCCTCGCCCTGCTGATCGGCCTACTGCCCGCCGTCGTCGCACCCCACCCGCCCCGGAGCGCCTCGTGATCACCTTCGAACAGGTCTCGGTCCACTACCACGACACCGCCGGACCCACCCTGCGCGGCGTCGACCTGACCGTCCCCGAGGGTGAACTCTGCCTGCTGGTGGGGCCGTCCGGCTCCGGCAAGTCCACCCTGCTGGGCACCGTCAGCGGGCTCGTCCCGCACTTCACCGGCGGCGTGCTGCACGGCCGGGTGACGGTCGGCGGCCGGGACACCCGCGCCCACCGGCCGCGCGACCTCGCCGACCTGGTCGGCACGGTGGGCCAGGACCCGCTGGCCCACTTCGTCACCGACACCGTCGAGGACGAACTCGCCTACGGCATGGAGTCCTTGGGCCTGGCCCCGGAGGTGATGCGGCGCCGGGTCGAGGAGACCCTCGACCTGCTCGGCCTCGCCGACCTGCGCGGCCGTGCGCTCGGCTCGCTCTCCGGCGGCCAGCAGCAGCGGGTCGCGATCGGCTCGGTGCTCACCACCCACCCGAAGGTGCTGGTGCTGGACGAACCGACCTCCGCGCTCGACCCGGGCGCGGCCGAGGACGTCCTCGCCGTCCTGCAACGCCTGGTGCACGACCTGGGCACCACCGTCCTGATGGCCGAACACCGGCTGGAGCGCGTCGTCCAGTACGCCGACCAGGTGCTGCTGCTGCCGGGCGGCGGCGCGCCGCCGGTCCTCGGCGCACCCGCCGAGGTGATGGCCCACTCCCCCGTCCACCCGCCCGTGGTGGCACTGGGCCGGGCCGCCGGCTGGTCGCCGCTGCCGCTCTCCGTCCGCGACGCCCGCCGCCGGGCCGCCCCGCTGCGGGCCCGCCTGGACGGCCGTACGCCGCCCCCGGCACCGGTCGCGACGGGCGAACCGGTGCTCCGCGTCGAGCGGTTGGCCGTCAGCCGCGGGCCCGTACCGGCTCTGCGCGGCGTCAGCCTGGACCTGCGGGCGGGCGAGATCGCCGCCCTGATGGGCCGCAACGGCGCCGGGAAGTCCACCCTGCTCGGCTCGCTGGTCGGGCTGCACCGGCCCGCCTCCGGCACCGTCCGGGTGGGCGGGCTGACCCCGCACCGGACCCGCCCGCAGGAGCTGATCCGCCGGGTCGGCCTCGTCCCGCAGGACCCGCGCGACCTGCTGTACGCGGAGACCGTCGCCGCCGAGTGCGCGGCCGCGGACCAGGACGCGGCCCCCGCCGCCGGTCCGGGCACCTGCCGGGCGCTGGTCTCCCGCCTGCTGCCGGGGATCGACGACGCGCTCCACCCGCGCGACCTCTCCGAGGGCCAGCGGCTGACCCTCGCGCTCGCCGTCGTGCTCACCTCCCGCCCGCAGGTGATCCTGCTCGACGAGCCCACCCGGGGCCTCGACTACGCCGCCAAGAGCCGGCTGGTCGAGATCCTGCGCGACCTCGCCGCCGACGGCCACGCCGTCCTGCTGGCCACCCACGACGTCGAGCTGGCCGCCGAACTCGCCCACCGCACGGTCATCCTGGCGGAGGGCGAGGTGGTCGCCGACGGCCCGACGGCCGACGTGGTGGTCTCCTCCCCGGCCTTCGCCCCGCAGGTCGCCAAGGTCCTCACCCCGCTCCCCTGGCTGACGGTCCGTCAGATCACGGACGCCCTGGCCGCCGACACACCCCTGCCCGCCGACGCACCGGCCGCCCACGCACCGGAGTCGCTGTGACGAAGCCCCCGCTCACCCGGCCCGTGCCCCTGGGCCCGCGCTCCGTCACCGTCCTGGTGCTGATCTCCGCGATCGGCGTGGCCGCCTTCGGCTGGCCGCTGCTGGCCTCCGGCTCCTCCACCCTGGCGAGCCACTCCACCGACGCGCCCTGGCTGTTCGCCCTGCTGCTGCCGCTGCTGCTCGCCGTGGTGATCGCCCAGATCTCGGAGGGCCGGGCGGCGGGCGGCGGCGAAGTCGGCCTGGACGCGAAGTCGGTGGCGCTGCTGGGCGTCCTGGCGGCCGCCGGGGCGGCCCTGCGGCCGCTCGGCGCGGGCACGGCGGGCCTGGAGCCGATGTTCTTCCTGATGGTGCTGTCGGGGCGGGTGCTGGGCCCGGGCTTCGGGTTCGTCCTCGGCTCGGTGTCGATGTTCGCCTCGGCGCTGCTCACCGGCGGGGTCGGCCCCTGGCTGCCGTTCCAGATGCTCAGCATGGGCTGGGTCTGCCTGGGCGCCGGGCTGCTGCCGGGCCCGGCGACCCTGCGCGGCCGCCGCGAACTCGCCCTGCTGGCCGGCTACGGAGCGGTCGCCGCCGTCGCCTACGGCACCGTCATGAACCTCCAGGGCTGGCCCTACCTCGGCAGCCTGACCACCTCGGTGGCCTTCGTCCCCGGCGACCCGCTGACCGCCAACCTCACCCGGTTCGCCCTCTACTGCCTCACCACCTCGCTCGGCTGGGACCTTCCCCGCGCCGCCCTGACCGCCGTCCTCTGCCTCACCGTCGGCGCGCCGATCCTGCGCGCCCTGCGCCGGGCCGGCCGCCGCGCGGCCTTCGCCGCACCGGTGACCTTCAAGGACGTCTGACGGCGGCGCCCGCCCGGCGCCGTTGAGGGCCCTGCCGGGTCTCTCCGGTAGGGCCCTCAACTCGTACTGCCGGACCGTGGTTACGGGATTCGAGCCCCCACGGCCTCTCCGCCCGGAGTCACGGGCGCGGTGGTCGCCGAGGTCGTCCGTGCGGGTCACGGATCCCGCCGGGCGCGCCGGTGGTCACTGCTGGACGGGCGGGTACGGTCGCGTTACGGACGACCGGTCCGGGCGGGGGGCCGTCCCGCGGAGGTGAAGGCCTTGTGGTGCGGGCGGCCGCCGTCCCGTTCGGCGCACGCCTCCTGCTGGAGGATGACGGCGATCTCGTCGACATCGTCGTTGACGTCGAAGAACCCCTGGATGTTCGGGGCCGCCGCGCCGTTGACGCCGACGAAGAAGGTGTAGAGGTGGCCGTCGTCCGCCTCCAGGTAGCCCGCGTACGTCTGCGCGTTGATGGCGAGCTGCTGGTTGAGCAGGTCGAAACCGATGATGGTGCCGGGCTTGGCGAAGACCTTGCCCTTGGCCGGGCAGTCGGTGGCGCAGAAGAGAGCGCCCGTGCCGGACACGCCGAGGATCGGCAGTGAGGTGCGGAAGGCATCCGCGTCGGGGGTGTGCAGCCAGTACGCGAGCAGCTGGTTGAGGCCCTCGGGCGTGACGCGGTCGACGGGGACGTCGCCGCGTCCGTCCGCCTGCTGGAACTGCGTGGGGTCGACGTTCGCCGTCTTGGTGAGGAAGTCGTGGACGACCGGGAAGCCGTCGAAGCAGTTCTTGCTGCCGACGGTCACGGCCATGTTGCACAGGGCCAGGTTGGCGCCGAGGTTGTGACTGACGTTCAGGATCAGCTTGGCGTAGTCGCGGTACGGCGGCGAGACGAAGGCTGCGACCTGGGGATCCCCGGCGTACGAGGCGGGCAGCGTGGCGTCCGGGTTGGGCCCGGTCGGCGGGGCGGTGACGGTGACCCCGGCGCGGCCCAGCGCCTCGATCAGGGCCGTGCGCCCGAAGGCGTTGGGGTCCTGGACCTGGGAGATCTTCAGGGCGGGCGGGGAGTCGGCGGCGATCGTGCCGGAGAGCGTGATCTTCGTGCCGTCGGGGGACGCGGCGACCTGGATGTCGGTGGTGCCGCCGGCCGCCACCGTCCGGACGTCGGAGGTGACCTGGTAGGGCGCGACCTGCGGGCGCCAGCTCAGCTGGGCGGGCTGCCCGGGGGAGGTCGGCGTGCTCAGCAGGTCGATGACGTTGTCGTTGATGATGAGGGGCGTCGGCGTGGGGCTGATCGGCGGGGGCGCGAACAGCCGCGAGTCGATGACGACGTCGCCGTCGACCGTGGTGATGCCCGAGTCGCGGACCTGGTGGGCGATCTCGTCGAGTCCGGCGAGCGGGTCCTCCGGCGTGAGGGTGGCGCCCGGGATGTCGTCTGCGTAGGTGTGGTCGATGGGGGTGAAGTCGACCGACCCGTCCGGCTTGGTCCGGCCGCCCATGGTGAGGTCGCCCTGGGCGAGGAGCGCCAGGTTCCCGGTGAGGGTCGATCCGTTGCGTTGGCCGATCGCGTTCACCGGCGTGGTGAAGCGGTGGTCCGGGCCGAGGGCGTGCCAGGCACTGGAGATGGTGATCAGCTTGACGGTCGAACCCGGCATGAAGAACTGGTCGGGGTTCATGGAGTGGACGGTTCGCCCGCTCTCGGTGTCGACCTCCAGCAGGCCCCACTGCGCGTGCTTGTACGCGGGCTTGTTCATGATCGCCGTGATGTCGGGCCCGAGGTCGCTGTGCGGGCTCTCCGCAGGTGCGGCGGCAGCTGTACCGGCCACGACCGCGAGCGTGACGCCGACGGTGGCCCAGGCCCGAAGCCGACCACGGATCCTTGATCTCATTCGTTCAGCCGTTTCTGGAGTCGCAAGCCCCTTTGACAGGGCACTCACGGCGCATGGTAGGTACGCGGACTCCGGGGGCGCGGCTGCTGCGCGGTGTGCTGACGGCGTGGGGTGTGAAAGTCATTCGGTCGGAGGAAGGGTGATCACCCATCCGGGTCGGGCCGAACGGTGGACGGGCCGTCGGCGGGGCACCGGGGTGGAGGCACCCCGCCGGGGCCGTACGGTCCGTCAGGCCTTCGGGCCGGTCGACTGGACGACCTCGAAGGACCACAGGGTGGAGCCGGACGCGGCCGGGCGCTGCGGGGCCTCGCCCTCGGCGGGCGGCGGGCCCTGGCGGTGGGCCGCCTGCATCGGGCCCTCCATCCAGGCCTTGAAGTGCTCCTCGCTGGCCCAGCGGGTGTAGACCAGGTACTGCTCGGTGCCCTCCACCGGGCGCAGCAGCTCGAACCACTCGAAGCCGTCGGAGCCTTCGACCGCCCCGGCGCGCGAGGCGAACCGCTGCTCCAGGCTCTCCCGCATCTCCGTCGGCACGGTCAGCACGTTGATCTTTACGACGCTACCCATCAGGCACCTCTCACTGTCTCGTCACTGTCTCGGTCCGAGCGGGCGCCCCTCAAAGGGACCGCCCCACGGCACAGCGTACGAAGTCGCCGGCGGCCCGACGGACACCCGTCGGCGGATCGGGTGCGCGCAGCCCCGGTCCCCCGGCGTCTCCGGGGGGGAGCGGGCCCCGGCAGCGGGACGGACCGTTGCCCGTGCTGCGCCGCGTCGAAGTGCGAATAAGAGCTCGCGCAGATAGGCAGCGCGGGGAGACCCGGAAACAAGGCGGGCACAGGTCCCGGTGATCATGGAGTTACGACGCTCTGTGATCACTGGG
>NZ_BAAANT010000017.1:0-142668 GCF_039529945.1 Kitasatospora kazusensis
ACGAGCCGCTGGTCGACTACATCTCACCCACCGGCGGCGGCTACTTCTTCGTCCTGCCCGGCGTCCGGGACGACGCCGACTGGCTCGGCCGCGGGCTCTTCGCCGCCGCCTGACCGCCCCTCCACGGCTCCGGCCCCCGGTCACGACCGGGGGCCGGAGCGCTGCTTTTCTTCCGGCCTGTCACAGGTACCGGCGATGATGGTCCGGATACGACGACCGACGGACGGAAGGACACCCCCACATGAGCTGGTGGAAGGAGCCACTGGTCGGCTTCGATCTGGAGACCACGGGCACCGACCCGGCCGAGTCCCGGATCGTCACCGCCGCGCTGGTCGACACCCTCGGCGGCCATCTGGAGCTGGTCACCAACTGGCTGATCGACCCGGGCGTCCCGATCCCGGCGGAGGCCGCGGCGATCCACGGCATCACCGACGACCAGGTCCGGGCCAAGGGCCGGGGGCCCGCCGAGGCGGTCGAGGAGATAGCCGAGGCGCTCTGCGCCCGGCTGTCGGCGGGGCGGCCGGTGGTCGCCTTCAACGCCCCCTTCGACCTCTCGCTGCTCGACGCCGAGCTGCACCGCCACGGGCTGCCGAGCCTGTCCGAGCGCCTCGGCGGCGAGGTCGGCCCGGTGGTGGACGCCCTGGTGATCGACCGCTCGGTCGACAAGTACCGCAAGGGCTCCCGGACGCTCCAGCACGTCTGCTCGGTCTACGGCGTCGAGTTGGCGGACGCCCACGAGGCCGGCAGCGACGCCCTGGCCGCCGTCCGGGTCGCGGTGGCCCTCGGCGAGCGCTACCCGGCCCAGGTCGGCGGCCTGGCGCCGGCCGAACTGCACCGGCTGCAGGCCGGCTGGTACCGGGACTGGGCCGAGGGGCTGCAGTCCTGGCTCCGCAAGGGCAAGGACGCCGAGGCGGTCGTCGACCGGCGCTGGCCGCTGCGCTAGCCGCCGTGCCGGCCGCTGCGCCGGCTGGGAGGGTGCCGGGCCGCCGCCTTCCGCCAGGGGAGGGCGGGTCAGAGGGCCGGGAAGTCGAAGGTGTAGCCCTGCGCGACCAGCCAGGGGAGCAGTTGGCGCAGGGCCGCGACGGTCTGGGCGCGGTCGCCGCCGCCGTCGTGCATCAGCACGATGCCGCCGGGCCTCAGCTGGTGCTGTACGGCGGCGACGATCGCGGGGGTGCCCGGGCGGGCCCAGTCGCGGGGGTCGACCGTCCAGCCGAGCGGGCGCATGCCGTCCTGGGCGGCGATCAGGCGGTTCTCGGCCGTGAAGTCGCCGCCGGGGGCCCGGAACCACGCCACCTTGGAGCCGGGGCCGCCCGCTGTGGTGATCATGTCCTTGGCGGCCGTGATCTCGTACACCTGCCGGTCGTGCGGCAGGGTGTGCATCGGCTGCGGGTGGTGCACAGTGTGGTCGCAGAGCTGGTGGCCGTCGGCGAGGATCCGCCGGACCACCGCCGCGTACGCGGTGGCCTGCGGGCCGATCTCGCAGAAGGTGGCCCGCACGTGGTACTGCGCGAGCAGGTCGAGGATCTGACCGGTCGCCGGGCCCGGGCCGTCGTCGAAGGTGAGCGCGACGCTGCGGCCGCGGGAGGCGGTGCCGTACACGATCGAGGTCGAGCCGGCCGGAGGCACCGATCGCGGGGAGGGGCTCGCCGAGCGCAGGCCGGGGGCCGGGTCGTCCGAAGGGGCCGACGTGCCGGGCCGGGGCACCGAGGGGGCCGGCGCGCCGGGCCGGGCCACCGACAGCTGCGCCGTCGCGCCGGCGGGCGTGCCGGAGGCCGCGCCGGGCCCGCCGCCCGCCGGGGCGCAGCCGGCGATCAGGGCGGGGGCGAGCAGCGTCGCGAGGCCGTACCGGCGGATGCGTCGGATGTGGTTGTCGAGTGCCGGCCGAGGGCTGGGTATCCGCATCGCGAGGCCTCCTGACGACGTGTCGGCGCCCTTGGGCGGGCGTCTGTGCGCAAGGACGCCGTGGTGCACGAACCGGTTCCGCCCGTCCCGAGCGGTTCCGCGCGGCTCCCGGTGCGCTTCGGTACGGGGGACGCCTACCGGTGGCGACCGGTCAGAAGGGGTACCAGCGAACGGCCGTCTGCCCGTCCCGCAGTGAGTCGACCCGGCGCCGGAACTCGGCCGCCGCCGCCGGATTGCCCGGCACCCGCTGGGCCACCCACGACGCGCTCGCCGTCTCCCGGGCGCCGCGCAGCACGGCGAAGCCGGGCCAGTCCCGGACGTCCCAGCCGTACCCTGCGGTGAACGCCCGGTACTCCTCGGCCGGGACGCCGTAACGGTCCTGGCTCAGGGCGAGCACCACCAGGTCGTGCTCCCGCAGGTCGGCCGAGACGGTCTCCAGGTCGAGCAGGACGGGCCCGTCCGGGCCGACGTGCACGTTGCGCGGCAGCGCGTCCCCGTGGATCACGCCGGGGACCAGCTGCGGCGTCAGCCCGTCCAGCGCGGCGGCGAACTCCTCCTTGCGGTGGCGCAGGAACGCGGCGTCCGCAGGATCGACGTGCCCTTCGGCGGCGGCCAGCCAGCGGTCCACCGGCGCGAGCAGATCGCGCCGCCCGAGCGGGAAGGGCGGCGCGGGCAGCCGGTGCAGGGCCAGCAGCAGCGGGGCGAGGTCGGCGGGGCGGGCCGGGGCCACCGCCGGGGCGAGCCGGTGCCAGAAGGTGACGGGGTGTCCGTCCGCCGTCCACACCCCGGCCAGGTACGGACGGACCACCGGCACGCCCTCCCCGTCCAGCCACCGGGCCACCGCCAGCTCCTGCCCCGCCCGTCCGGCGAGTTCGGCCCCCCGCCCGACCTTGGCGACCACCGCCGGACCCGCGAGCTCGAACACCGCGTTCTCGCCCAGCGCCAGCAACCGGGCACCCGCCGGCTCCGGCAACCCGGCCGCCGCACAGGCGGTGGCCAGCAGGGTCCGGGCGAGCGGTTCGTCGAAGGGCGTCATGTCCCGAAGCTTAGGGACCGGAGCCGCCGGGAGGCCGCGCCGCTCCCGCACCGGCGGCAGCGCCCGGTCCGCTCCCACACGCGTCCTCGGTACCGGACACCCGTGCCGGGGGCCCCGTACCGCAGGGCCCCCGGCGCTGTCCGTCAGTGCGGGACTGTGCTCGTGCGTTCCTCAACCCGCCTGTGCTGTACGGGAGTCCGAGGTCCGGGGTGGCGTTCGGAGCGGCGCCAGTTGCGTTCGCCGAGCAGGCTCATCACCGAGGGGAGCAGGACGCCCCGGATGATCGTGGCGTCGATCAGGACGGCCACCGCGAGGCCGACGCCCATCTGCTTCATGGACTGCATGGAGAGGGTGCCGAAGACCGCGAAGACCGCCACCATGATCGCCGCCGCGCTGGAGACCACCCCGGCCGTGTTGCGGATGCCGTAGGAGACGGCGGCCCGGGTGTCCAGGCCCCGGTCGTGGGCCTCCTTGATCCGGGAGACCACGAACACGTGGTAGTCCATGCTCAGCCCGAAGAGGATCACGAAGAGGAAGAGCGGGACCCAGGACTCGACCGCCCCGGCCCCGGCGGCGCCGAGCAGTGAGGCGCCGACCCCGTGCTGGAAGACCAGGGTGAGCACCCCGTACGCCGCGCCCACCGAGAGCAGGTTGAGCACCACCGCGGTGAGGGCGATGACCGGCGAGCGGAAGGAGGCGAGCATCAGCAGGAAGGCGAAGGCGACCACGAAGCCGAAGACCGGGAGCATGCTGCCCGACATCTGCCGGTTGAAGTCGTACGAGCCCGCCGTGCTGCCGGTGACGGGCGCCTCGGTGCCGGGGACCTTGAGCAGGGTGCCGGGCACCACGTCCTCGCGCAGGCTGCGCAGGGCCGCGGTGCTGGCGGCGTCGTTGCCGGAGCCCGCCAGCGGGACGTCGATGGTGGCGACGTTCTGCGCCTTGTGCAGGGTGACCTGGATCGGGCCGTGCATCCGGCCGCCGGCCAGCGCCTTGGTCCGGAAGTCGGCGATGGCCTGTCGCATCGCGGGGGAGTCGATGTCGGTGGCCTTGACCACGACGGTCGCGGGATCGGGGCTGCCGGGGAAGGCGGCCTGGATCCGGGCCGAGGTGGCGGCCAGCGGGTTGCCCGGGGGCAGCAGCTGCTGGAAGGTCAGGTTGGCGGTGTGCATGGTGAGCAGCGGCGCGGCCAGGCCGAGCAGCAGGCCGCCGGCGAGCACGGTCGCGGCCAGCGGGCGGCGCAGCACGGGGGTGAGGACGGCGTTCCAGATCCGTCCGCCGTCACCCCGGTCGGCCTTGCGGAGCTTGTGCAGGAAGGGCACCCGCCCCTTCTCGACCCGGTCGCCGAGCATCGAGAGCAGGGCGGGCAGCACGGTGAGCGAACCGAGCACGGCGGTGACCACGACGACGATGGTGGCGAAGGACATCGCCTGGAAGTCCGCGATCCCGGTGAGGAACATCCCGGCCATCGCCACCACCACGGTGACACCCGAGACCAGGACCGCCCGGCCCGAGGTCGCGGCGGCGATCCGCAGCGCGGCTTCGGGGGAGTGCCCGGCGGCCCGCTCCTCGCGTTCGCGGCGCAGGTAGAAGAGGCAGTAGTCGACGCCGACGGCGAGTCCGACCAGCAGCATGACCGAACTGGCGTCGTCGCTGGTGTGCAGCAGCCCGCTGCTGAGCGCGACCACCCCGCCGGCCGCGACGAACGCGGTCATCGCCAGCACCACCGGCAGCACGGCGGCGACCAGCGCGCCGAAGGCGATCAGCAGGATGCCGAGGGCGAGCGGCACGGCCGTCCACTCGGCGCTGCTGAAGTCGTTCTTGAACTGGTCCTGGACCCACTTGCCCGAGCTGGCCTCGCCGAGCTCCACCACGGTCAGGTTCCGGTGCCCGGCCTGGACGGCGGCCACCGCGTCGAGCACGGCGGGCACGTTCTTCACCGCCTCCTGGTTGTCGGCGCCCACCACGGTGAACTGCACCAGCGCGGAGTGCCCGTCGGCCGAGACGGCTTTGGTGTCGTACGGGCTGCGCAGGTCGGCGGCCTTGCCGGTGGCGCCGACGGCGGCCACCGCCTGGTCGACCACCGCGCGGAAGGCGGGGTCCTGGGCGGTCAGGGTGGCGCTCTGGACCAGGACGGTCTCACCGGCCGGGCGTTTGATCCCGGCCTCGTCCAGGATCCTGGCGGCGCGGGCGACCTGCCCCGGCATCGATTCGGAGTCGGTGACCGTGGTGCTGCCGTGCGCGCCGCCGAGGTAGGCGGCGAGGACGACGAAGAGCAGCCAGCCGAAGACGGCGGTCTTTCTGTGCTTGGCGCTCCAGGCGCCCATTGCGGCGGCGAGTCCCAGTTTCACGGTGTTCTGTCCCCCCGGGGAGAGCGGCGGCCGGTGGTACGTCCAGGGCCGCCTGCGCTGTCGCCGGGCTGTGGTCCGGCGGTGCAACCGAGCCTAGAAAGAGGGGACTTGGAGCGGGATCCGGCTGGCAGGTGAGTGCCCCCGGTGCTTTCCCCCAGAAAAGGGGTGGGGTTGTCCCTACCCCTCTCAGGGGGCGCTCTCCTTCTTCGGGGCGGCTCCGGGCCGGCCGAGGTCCACCCTGAGGGGGACGAGTCTCCACCCGGAGTACGAGGTGGAAAGGGGTGGGCGCGGGTCAGGATGGGCCGAGGCCGGTTTCCCGGTCTCCAGGGGCTCACACCCGACGGGGGTCGCTTGCCGGGCGGCAAGCAAGCTGCCGTAGGATGCTCACACTTATCACTTACCTGCCGACCGGCTAAGGGCGCACCGCTCTGCCCGGTCCAGCCGTCGCCCGGCTTCCCGTCCCCCCAGGGCTGCGGTGAACCATGCCCAGGAGGCACACGAGCATGTTCCACCGGATAGGACAATTCGTCGTCAGCAAGGCCTGGTGGGTGATCGGGGCCTGGATCATCGCGGCGGTGGCGATCATCGCCACCGCGCCCACGCTGACCGCCCAGACGGACGAGAGCAGTTTCCTGCCCAAGCACTACGAGTCCATCCAGGCCTCGCTGGTGCAGGAGAAGGCGTTCCCCGGCAACTTCACCCCGGCCGCGATGCTGCTCTTCGAGCGTACCGACGGCGGCACCCTGACCACGGCCGACAAGGCGGCCATGGACAAGGTGGTCCAGGGCCTCGGCGACAAGCACGTCAACCTGGTCGAGAAGGTCGTCCCGGTCAGCGCGCAGACCACCTCCAAGGACGGCAAGTACGCCCTCTCCATGATCGCGATGGAGAAGAACTCCGAGCACAAGCCGGAGGCCGGTGACACCGCGAAGCAGCTGCGCGACGACGCCCAGCAGCTCGCCGCGGGCACCGGCCTGAAGGCCCAGCTCGGCGGCACGGCCGCCCAGGTGCTGGACCAGAAGGACTCCTCCGACCTCGCCAACAAGCTGATCGGCATCGGCACGGTGGTGATCATCCTGCTGACGCTGGGGATCATCTTCCGCAGCCCGATCATCGCGCTGCTCCCGGTCTTCCTGATCGCGATCTTCTCGATGGTCGCCAACGGTCTGATCGCGGACGCCAGCAAGCTGTTCGGCCTCCAGGCCGACCCTTCGGTCTCGGCGATCCTCATCGTGGTGCTGTTCGGCGTCGGGACGGACTACTTCCTGTTCCTGATGTTCCGCTACCGCGAGCGGCTGCGGGCCGGTGACGAGCGCAAGCAGGCCATGGTCAACGCGGTCGGCCGGGTCGGCGAGGCGATCGCCTCCGCCGCCGGCGCGGTCATCGTCGCCTTCAGCGTCCTGGTGCTCTCCAGCCTCGGCATGTTCAAGGCGCTCGGCCCCTCGCTGGCCATCGCGGTGGCCGTCACCGCCCTCGCCTCCGTCACCCTGGTGCCGGCCGTGCTCTCGCTGATCCCGGAGCGGGTGCTGTTCTGGCCGTCCAAGGCCTGGCAGCGCGAGCCCCGGAACGCCAAGTTCGCGGTGCTCGGGAACCTCGTCCAGCGCCGCCCGGCCCTGGTCGCGATCGTCTCCGGCGCGCTGATGGTGTTGCTGTCGTTCGCCGCCCTCGGCTACAAGGGCACCTTCGACCTCGCCTCCGGCTCGATGCCGAAGACCAAGGAGTCGATGGTCGTCCAGGACACCATGATGAAGGCGTTCTCGGCCGGTGCCTCGGACCCGAGCCACGTCTACCTCACCAGCACCCAGGACGGCGTCAAGCTCGACCCCGCCTCGCTGGACGGCTACACGGCCGCCCTCGGCAAGGTCGACGGGGTGGCCCAGGTCAACCCGAAGCCGAACCTCAGCAAGGACGGCGCGACGGCGGACTTCACCGTCACGCTCAAGGACGCGCCGGCCACCAACGCCGCCATCGACACCGTCGGCAAGCTCCGCAGCACCGCGCACGCCTCCGCGCCGCAGGGCACCCAGGCGTACGTCGGCGGACAGACCGCCGTCTACAAGGACATCAACACCGCGATGGCCCGCGACTACTCGCTGGTCTTCCCGATCGCGGCACTGCTGATCATGCTGATCCTCGGCCTGCTGCTGCGCAGCGTGGTCGCCCCCTGGTACCTGATGGCGGCGGTCGGCCTCGGCTTCGGCGCCACCGTCGGCGCCACCAGCCTGCTCTTCCAGCACGTGCAGGGCGAGGCCGGCCTGATGTTCATGCTGCCGATGTTCATCTACCTCTTCGTGGTGGCGATCGGCACCGACTACAACATCCTGATGATCGCCCGGCTCCGCGAGGAGGCCGCCGAGGGCCACAGCCCGCGCGAGGCGGCCGGCCTGGCGATCCGGCACGGCGGCCCGACCGTCGCGGCGGCGGGCAGCATCCTCGCCGCGACCTTCGGCACGATGCTGCTGGCCGGTAACTCGCTGTTCAGCCAGATCGGTTTCTCGGTCGCTTTCGGTATCGCCGTCTCGGCCTTCGTGATGGCGCTCTTCTTCACCCCGGCGCTCACCGCGCTGCTCGGCCGGGCGGCCTGGTGGCCCGGTCACGGCGAGGTCTCCGGGCATGCCGAGCCCGCCGGGCTGCACCTCCTCCAGGGCGATGCCCAGGGAGAGCCGGAGCCGGCCGGCCGTCGCTGACGGTCACCACCCGTCACCGGGCTGATTGATCTTCCCTGTGGGGAGACCCGCCCTGGTCAGGGGGCATGCGGACGCTCGCGCCGCGTGCCCCCTTCGGCGTTCTGGTAAACCCGATCCGGGGCAGATCCGCGCTCGGATCTGCGTGAGGAAAACCTCTTCGATCACCCGGGTGCACCGTGCTACAGTCGAAGCAGTTGCAGTTTTGGTTCCCATGAACGTACGTGTGCGCCTGCTGGTACCAACCAACAGGCGCATTTGTTTTGTCCGGTGTTTTGTCTCCGGATGGGGATCGCGGCTACTTGGGGTCCACGAGGTGTGGGCTCTGATGCCCCAGAGAAGGAGACGGTTATGGCTACCGGCGTCGTGAAGTGGTTCAACAGCGAAAAGGGCTTCGGCTTCATCGAGCAGGAGGGTGGCGGCCCGGACGTCTTCGCCCACTACTCGAACATCGCTGCCCAGGGTTTCCGTGAGCTCCTTGAGGGCCAGCACGTCGAGTTCGACGTGACCCAGGGCCAGAAGGGCCCGCAGGCCGAGAACATCCGCGTCATCTGAGTCCAGCTCCACAGCTGACTCACAGCGCGAGGCGAGGGCCCGTACCGCACGGTGCGGGCCTTCGCCCATGCCGCCGAACGGCCGAGGCGGCGCCTCTCGAGATTCCTTCCTGTCGGCCGACCCCATCCCCCAGCCTCCGGCCGGGGGGCCTCCAAGGTCTTCTGCCGCGCGTCCTCGTACCCGCGGCCTTCGGCCGATCAGGAAAGTGAACTCTGCATGTCAGATCAAGCACGCCCGCAGCGCGACCGTTCCGCCGACCGCTCCGGCGGCCGCAGCCAGAGCGGTGGCGGCGCCCAGGCCGGCCGTGGCCGTGGCCGTTCGGGTGCCGGCAGCAGCAGCGGCGGTTTCAGCGACGCCCAGCGGCGCAGCGGCACCAGCAAGGGCGGCCTGCGCAGCGCCGCCGGCAGCACCGGCCGTGGCCGTGGCGGCTCCTCCTCCCGCGAGCGCGCCGTCGAGGCGCCCGCCGACTTCGCCGTCGTCGAGGGCACCCCGGCCCGCCCGCCGGCCGCGACCTTCGCCGAGCTGGAGATGCCCAAGGGCCTGCTCTCGGCGCTGACCCGCGAGGGCGTCACCGAGCCGTTCCCGATCCAGTCGGCCACCCTGCCGGACGCGATCGCCGGGCGCGACGTACTCGGCCGTGGCCGTACCGGCTCCGGCAAGACCCTGGCCTTCGGCCTCGCGCTGCTGGCCCGCACCGCGGGCAAGCGCGCCGACGCCCGCCGTCCGCTGGCCCTCGTCCTGGTGCCGACCCGCGAGCTGGCCCAGCAGGTCACCGACGCCCTGACCCCGTACGCGACCGCCGTGAACCTGCGGATCGCCACCGTGGTCGGCGGGATGTCGATCACCCGGCAGGCCAACGCCGTCCGGCGTGGCGCCGAGGTGCTGGTCGCCACCCCCGGCCGGCTCGACGACCTGATCAACCGCCAGGACGTCCGGCTCGACGACGTGCAGATCACCGTGCTCGACGAGGCCGACCAGATGGCCGACATGGGCTTCCTGCCGCAGGTCACCAAGCTGCTGGAGCAGGTCGCCGAGGGCGGGCAGCGGATGCTGTTCTCCGCCACCCTGGACCGCAACGTGGACCGGCTGGTCCGCCGCTTCCTGACCGACCCGGTGACGCACTCCGTCGACCCGTCGGCCGGCGCGGTGACCACCATGGACCACCACGTGCTCCAGCTCGACGCGGCCGACAAGGCCTCGGTCGCGGCGCACATCGCGGCCCGCGAGGGCGGCGTGATCATGTTCGTGCACACCAAGCACGGCGCCGACCGGCTCGCCAAGCAGCTGCTCGCCACCGGTGTCCGGGCCGCGGCCCTGCACGGCGGCAAGTCGCAGCCGCAGCGCAACCGGACCCTGGAGCAGTTCCGCGAGGGCCAGGTCACCGCGCTGATCGCCACCAACGTGGCGGCCCGTGGCATCCACATCGACGGTCTCGACCTGGTCGTCAACATCGACCCGCCGATCGACCACAAGGACTACCTGCACCGTGGCGGCCGCACCGCCCGGGCCGGCGAGTCCGGCACCGTCGTCACGCTGGTGCTGCCCGAGCAGCGCCGTGACGTCACCAAGCTGATGAGCACCGCCGGCATCCGCCCGACCACCACCAAGGTGCGGCCGGGCGACGTCGAGCTGGCCCGGATCACCGGCGCCCGGACGCCTTCGGGTGTCGCGGTCACCATCGCGGTGCCCGCGGCGGCCGCCCCAGCCCCGGCGGCCGTCGGCGCCCCGCGCCGCCGCCCGGTCAAGCGGTCCGGTCTGCCCGCCGACGTGGACATCAACGGCAACGCCCGCCGCCCCCGCCCCAAGCAGCGGATGGGCGCCGCCGGTGGCGGCACGGCCGGCGGTTCCGGCGGCTCCCGTACGGCGGCCGGCTTCCTCGGCAAGTCCTCGGCCGGTTCCAAGCCGGGCTCCGGCTCGCGCAGCGGTTCCAACTACGCCACCGGCCGCCAGCGTCGCAAGACCGACTGACCTCAGAGCGACCGAACAACGCCGCAGGGGCGCCGGATCCACGGGATCCGGCGCCCCTGCGGCGTTCCCGCCGTCGGCTGCCGTCAGCCGTGGGCGGCTACGGACGGCGCAGCGCCCAGGGCAGGACGAACCAGAGCCCGGTGAACATCAGCGCGGTGGCCGCCGTGATCGCCACGGCCGCCGGGCGGCCCAGCACGACGTCCATCAGCAGCAGCACGGCGCCGTTGAGCGCCAGCGCGAGGAAGAGCAGTCCGGCCAGGGTGAAGCGGGCGGACAGGGCCACGATCCGGCGTTTGGCACCCCGGTGGAACAGGCCGCGGTGCACGGCGACGGGCGTGGCGAGGACCGCCGAGGCGACGACCGTGAGCAGCAGCGTCGTGACGTAGATGTCCTGCTGCGTGTCGTCGAGCTGCGCGAAGCGCGGGGTGAACGCCACCCCGAGCAGGAAGGCGAAGACGATCTGCACACCGGTCTGCAGCACCCGCAGCTCCTGGAGCAGCTCGACCAGGTTCCGGTCGGCCCGTTCGTCGGCCGTTTCGTGGCGCGGCTCCGGGGTGCTCTCCGGTGGTACGGACATGGGTCCCGCTCTCTGCCGGAGCCCGAGCCGGCCGACGGTGGGTCACTCGGCCCGGACCTGTGACGCCTGCATGCCCTTCTGCCCCTGCTCGGGGACGAACGAGACGGCCTGCCCCTCGACGAGGGACTTGAACCCCTCCGACTCGATCGACCTGAAGTGCACGAAGAGGTCCTCCCCGCCACCCTCGGGGGTGATGAAGCCGAACCCCTTCTCGTCGTTGAACCACTTCACTACCCCGCGCTGCCTGTCCGCCATTGCCGCTCCTCAGCTCGCACACCGCTCACCTCGGCCACTACGGGCCGTCACGAACCTGATCATGCCTCGGGCGGCCCGTCGGTAAGCGTCGGGTAACCTGTTCGGCCGCAGTCCGCCCACCCTGTGCCGGTCGGTCCAGGGTGCAGGGCCGGAGCGGGTGACCGAAGGACGGGTACGGGATGGATCAGGGCGCGCGGCTGACCTTGCAGGAGAGCTGCCTCGACGGGCTGCTCGCGGAGCTCGGCCTGGAGTGGGCCGAGGCCGAGGACCCCCGGATCACCGCGCTGGCGGCGCGGCAGCCGCTCTTCCCGCAGTACCACCGGATCGGGCACAAGCGGCAGTTGGCCGTGCAGGCGTTGACCGGGGACCGGGCACTGGTCCAGCGGCACTACGAGCGGGTGCTCGCGGTGCTGGTCCACGACGACGACCCGAACTCGCCGCGCTGGCTGGCCGCCCTGCTGGTACCGGCGATGGGCCGCCGCCGGGTGCTGGAGGACCTGCTCCGGGTGGTCGAGGACGGGACGCCGTACCGGCGGGCCTGCGCGGCGGCGGCCTGGAAGTGGGTGGAGCCGCCGCTCCGGTACGCGAGCGAGGACGCCCTGCGGGCCGGGCGTCCGACGCCCAGCAGCCTCGCGGAGCGGGCGGCGTTCGCCGATCTGGAGCAGCGGTTCCGCGAGGGGTGCGCGCGGCTGTAGCCCTCGGGGGGCTCTCCCGGGACGGGTCCGGGGCCGTCGCTCCGCCGCCTGCCCCTGGCCGGGTCAGGCGCTGAGCGCGGTCACGGCCGGGAGCGCGAGGCGGGCCCGGTCGTAGCGGTGCAGCAGCAGGCGGGCGATCTCGGGGGCCGCGCCGAGGACGGGGGCGACGAGGTCGGCGGAGCCCGCGGCGGCGGCGATCCGGTCCGGCAGGACTCCCGGTGCCAGCAGGTACGGTGCGACGGCGACCTGCCGGACGTCCGGGCGGGCGCGCAGGGCCGAGACGGCGTCGGGCACCTGCGGGGGAGTGGCCGAGGCGTACGCGACCTCTACGGCGGCCCAGCCGCGGGTGCGCCGCCACTCGGCGGCGACCGCGCGGGTGGCGGCGTTGGCGGCCCGGTCCGAGGATCCGGCGGCGGCCAGCACGACTCCGGTACGGGCCCGCACGGCGGCGGAGCGGACGTCGAGCCCGGTCTCGGCGAGCCGCCGGTCGAGTGCGTCGAGCAGCAGCGGCGAGGGGCCGAGCACGTCCGCGAGCGGGAGGTCGGCGCCGGCCGCCCGCAGCGCGGCCGGGATGTCGCTCTTGGCGTGGAAGGCCCGCCCGAGCAGCAGCGGTACGGCCACCGCGTCGTCGAGCCGGCCGAGCACCTGCGGGATCCGCGGCGCGCAGTGCTCCAGGTACGCGGTGGCGGTCTCCAGCGAGGGCCGCAGCAGCCGGAGCCGTCCGGCCAGCGCCTCCACGGTGGCGGCGTGCCGGGCGTCCCGGCTGCCGTGCGCGATCAGCAGCAGAGCGGGCTGGGAGCTGTCCATCTGCCGTGCCCTCAGCGGTTGTTGGCCAGGAGGCCGCGGCTGCGCAGCACGCGGCGCTCGACGGGTGTGAAGACCAGCAGGTCGATCGCGATGCCGACGAACAGGATCAGGATGATGCCGAGCAGCACGCCGGCCATGTCGTTGGACTCGCGCTGGTTCTCCAGGTACCGGCCGAGGCCGAGGCCCAGGTCGGGGGAGGAGGCGACGAGTTCGGCGGCCATCAGCGAGCGCCAGGAGAAGGCCCAGCCCTGCTTGAGGCCGGCCAGGTAGCCGGGGAGGGCGGCGGGCAGCAGGACGTGCCGGGCGCCGGCGAACCCGGTGGCGCCCATCGTCCGTCCGGCGCGCAGGAAGAGCGGCGGCACCTGGTCGATGCCGGCCACCAGGCCGTTGGCGATGGAGGGGACGGCGCCGAGCAGGATGACGGCGAACATCATCTGGTTGTTGATGCCGAGCCAGATGACGGCGGCGGGCACCCAGGCGACCGAGGGCAGCGACTGGAGGCCGGAGAGGATCGGGCCGATCGCGGTGCGGACCGGCTTGACCCGGGCGACCAGCAGGCCGATCGGGGTGCCGATCACCACGGCGGCGGCGAAGCCGGAGACGCCGCGCCACAGGCTGGTCCAGATGATGTCGAAGAGCGTCCCCGCCTGCCAGAGGTCGACCACGCTCTGCCAGACCATGCCCGGGCTCGGCAGCTTGTAGGAGTCGGTGACCTTCAGCGCGAAGGCGAGCTGCCAGGCGCCGAGCACCAGCAGGACGGCCAGGACGGGCGGCAGCACCTTCTTGCGCAGCGTCTCGGTGAGCGGGACGCGGGGCAGGACGACGGCGTCCAGGGCGTCGAGGCCCGCGCCCAGGTCGTCGGGCGGGGTCTCCTTGGCCAGGGAGGGCGCGGAGGTGTCAGTGCTGGACATGGCGGCGGATCTCCCCACGCAGTTCTTCGGTGATCTCGATGGAAAGGTCCGCGACGCCGGCCGACTCGATCCGGCGCGGCTGCGGCAGGTCGATCTTCCACTCGCGGGCGACCCGGCCGGGGCGGGAGGAGAGCAGCACCACGCGCTGGGCGAGGCGGACGGCCTCGCGCACGTTGTGGGTGACGAACAGGACGGTGAGCTTGCGCTCGGCCCAGATCCGGGTGATCTCGTCGTGCAGCACGTCCCGGGTGATGGCGTCGAGCGCGGCGAACGGCTCGTCCATCAGCAGCACGTTGCTGCCCTGCGCGAGCGAGCGGGCGAGCGCGACGCGCTGGCGCATGCCGCCGGAGAGCTCGTGCACCCGCTTGCCGTACGAGCCGCCGAGCCGGACCAGCTCCAGCAGGCGCTCGGCCTCGGCGCGGCGCCCGGCGCGCGGGACGCCGGCCAGGCGCAGCGCCAGCTCGATGTTGCGGCCGGCCGTGAGCCACGGGAAGAGCGCGTGCTCCTGGAACATCAGCGCGGGCCGGGCGCCGGGGACCTCGATGGTGCCGGCGGTGGGCCGGTCGAGTCCGGCGACCAGGTTGAGCAGGGTGGACTTGCCGCAGCCGGAGGCGCCGAGCAGGGTGACGAACTCGCCGGGGGCGACATCGAGGCAGATGTCGTCGATCACGTGGTTGGCGGCGCCGGGGCGGCCGAAGGACTTGTGCACGTGCGAGATCCGGATGGCGGGCGGGCCGTCCGGCGCCTCGACGCGGGGGGCGTCTTCCGAGATGGTCAGTGCCTGGGACATCTGGGCACCTCCTGCTGTGAGTGGTCCGGCGGGTCGGGAAGGTCTGGGGCCGGGGTCCGGCCCCGCCGCGCCTCGCGATTGGGCATCGACAGAGGCGGGGCGGGGAGCCGGACCGCGGAGCTTGCGGGAACCGCTACCCGGTGGGGGTCACTTCGCGCCGAGGCCGGCGTCCGCGACGGCGGGCTGGCCCTTCGCGGCGAGGACCTTGTCGAGCAGCGTCAGGTCGTAGATCCCGGTCAGGACGGGCTTCTTGAGCAGACCGGCGGTGACCGCGTGGTCGGCCTCGGACTGCAGGGTGCCGGCCAGCGGGTCGTCCAGGAAGTCGATGCTCTGCCAGGCCGGGTCGAGGACGGCCGGCTCCAGCGCGGCGCCCCCGGTGGCCTTGATCGCGTCGTTGGCGTCGGTCTTGGCCTTGTCCGGGTTGGCCTTGATGAAGGCGTTGGTGTTCACCGAGCCGCGCAGTACGGCCTCGACGACGTCCGGGTGCTCCTTGAGGAACTTCTGCGAGACGACGATGTTGGTGATCACGAACTTCTTGTCCGGCCAGAGGTCCTTCTCGTCCAGCAGGACCTTCGCGCCGAGGGTGACCAGCTTGGAGGCGGTCGGCTCGGGCACCCAGGCGCCGTCGATCGCACCGGACTTGTACGCGTCCGGGGTGACCTTGTTGTCGGTGCGCAGCACCGAGACGTCGCCCTTGCCCGACTGCGGGTCCTCCTTGAAGCCCTTGCCCGCCAGGTAGTTGAGCAGGGCCACGTCCTGGGTGTTGCCGAGCTGCGGGGTGGCTATCTTCTTGCCCTTGAGGTCGTCCAGGGACGTGACCTTGGAGGGGTTGACCACCAGCTTGACGCCGCCGGACGCCGAACCGCCGATGATCTTCAGGTCCTCCCCGTTCGACTTGACGTAGCCGTTGATCGCCGGGGACGGCCCGACCCAGCCGATGTCGATCGAGCCGGCGTTCAGCGCCTCGATCTCGGCCGGACCGGCGTTGAAGACCTGGGTCTTGACCTGGGTCGCGCCGAGCTCCTTCTGGAACAGGCCCTCCTTCAGCCCGACCAGCGGAGTCCCGTGGGTCAGGTTGGCGAAGTAGCCGATCTTCACCGAGTCGGCGGAGAGCTTCACGCCGGAGGTGGCGGCGGCCGGGGCAGCCGCCGCGCTGTCGCTGCTCTTCGAGCCGTAGCCGCAGGCGCTCAGCAGGCTGACGGCGGTCAGAGCGGCGGTCACCGCGACGGCGGACCGTCTGATCCGGCCGGAGCCGAGGCGGGTGACGATATGCGGGAAGGCGGAGTGCGGTGCCATCGGAGTCGTCCTGTTCATGGAGGTCCCGCGCCGTCAGGGGTGCGGGCCGGTGAAGGAAGCGGCAGTTGCGGTGCGTCGGCATCGTGATGCCGGGCAAGCCGGGCGGTCAGGGGAGCGACGGCCCGGTGACAGGGGTCAGCGCCCCTGTCCGCCCGCACATCGGGTCAGTCCGCCCAGGCCGCTGCCCAGGGCGCCGCTGCCGATGCGGCCGCCTTCCTTGTCCATGTCCGAGAACGCCTCGCTGGGCATCAGACCCAGTCCTCCTCTGCGGCCGGGGCCGCTACGGTCCGGAAGGACTCGCCCGCCATGCCGGCGGTGAGGGTGGTGCCGTCGGCCGGGTCGATCAGGAGGAAGGACCCGGTCCGGCGGTTCTGCGTGTAGCCGTCCAGTGCCAGCGGCTCGCTGGTGCGCAGCACCACCCGGCCGATGTCGTTGACGCTCAACCCCTCGGCGCCGGAGCGCTGTTCGAGGGTGTCGATGTCGATCCGGTACGAGATCTCCTTGACCAGCGCGCGCACCGTGCGGGTGGTGTGCTTGAGCAGCACCTTGTCCCCGGCCCGCAGCGGGCGCTCGTGCAGGTGGCTCACCGTGGCGACGACGTCCTTGGTGGGCGCCGCCGTCGGGCCGGAGGCGATCAGGTCGCCGCGCGAGACGTCGATGTCCTCGGTGAGGCGGACGGTGACCGACTGCGGGGCCCAGGCGATGTCGGTCTCCCGGCCGAGCGCGTCGATGCCCGCGATCGTCGTGGTGTGCCCGGAGGGCAGCACCGTGACGGTGTCGCCGGTGCGCAGCACGCCGGAGGCCAACTGGCCCGCGTAGCCCCGGTAGTCGGGGTGCTGCTCGCTCTGCGGGCGGATCACGTACTGGACCGGGAACCGGGCCGGCTCGCCGCTCGGGTCGGAACCGACCGGGACGGTCTCCAGGTGCTCCAGCAGGGTGGGGCCGCCGTACCAGTCCATGTGCGCGGACGGTTCCACCACGTTGTCGCCGGCCAGCGCGGAGATCGGGACGGCGACGATGTCGCCGATGCCCAGCGAGGCCGCGTACGCGGTGAACTCGGCGGCGATCGCCGCGAAGACGGGCTCCGCGTAGTCCACCAGGTCCATCTTGTTCACGGCCAGCACCACGTGCGGGACGCGCAGCAGCGCGGCGACGGCCGCGTGCCGGCGGGTCTGCTCGACCACGCCGTTGCGGGCGTCGACCAGGACCACGGCGAGCTCGGCGGTGGAGGCGCCGGTCACCATGTTGCGGGTGTACTGCACGTGCCCGGGGGTGTCGGCGAGGATGAACCGCCGCCTGGCGGTGGCGAAGTAGCGGTACGCCACGTCGATGGTGATGCCCTGCTCGCGTTCGGCCCGCAGGCCGTCGGTGAGCAGCGCCAGGTCCGGCGCCGCCTGCCCGCGGCCCAGGGACACCCGCTCGACGGCCTCCAACTGGTCGGCCAGCACCGACTTGGAGTCGTGCAGCAGGCGGCCGACCAGGGTGGACTTGCCGTCGTCCACCGAGCCGGCGGTGGCGAAGCGCAGCAGCGCGGTGGCCGAGGCCTCCTCGCCGAAGGGGTCGTTGGACGTCACGTCGTCGACAGTCAGGTTGGTCGTCATCTTAGAAGTACCCCTCGCGCTTGCGGTCTTCCATGGCGGCCTCGGACACCTTGTCGTCCGCCCGGGTGGCGCCGCGTTCGGTCAGGCGGCTGGCGGCGATCTCGGTGATCACGTCGGCGATGGTCGCCGCGTCCGAGTCGACCGCGCCGGTGCAGGACATGTCGCCGACCGTGCGGTAGCGCACCAGGCGCCGCTCGGTGGTCTCGCCCTCCTTGGGGCCGCCCCACTCGCCGGCGGTCAGCCACATGCCGCTGCGCGCGAACACCTCGCGCTCGTGGGCGTAGTAGATCCCGGGGAGCTCGATGCCCTCCCGCTCGATGTACTGCCAGACGTCCAGCTCGGTCCAGTTGGAGAGCGGGAAGACCCGGACGTGCTCGCCGACCGCGTGCCTGCCGTTGTAGAGCGACCACAGCTCGGGGCGCTGGCGGCGCGGGTCCCAGGCGCCGAACTCGTCGCGCAGCGAGAAGACGCGCTCCTTGGCGCGGGCCTTCTCCTCGTCCCGGCGGCCGCCGCCGAAGACCGCGTCGAAGCGGTTCTTCTCGATGCCGTCCAGCAGCGGCACGGTCTGCAGCGGGTTGCGCAGGCCGTCCGGGCGCTCGCGCAGCCGGCCGTCGTCGATGAAGTCCTGGACGTGCGCCACGTGCAGGCGCAGGTTGTGCTGCGCCACCGCGCGGTCGCGGTAGGCGAGCACCTCGGGGAAGTTGTGCCCGGTGTCCACGTGCAGCAGCGAGAACGGCACCGCCGCCGGGTGGAAGGCCTTCAGCGCCAGGTGCAGCATGACGATGGAGTCCTTGCCGCCGGAGAACAGGATCACCGGACGCTCGAACTCCCCCGCCACCTCGCGGAAGATGTGGACGGACTCCGCCTCCAGCGCGTCCAGGTGCGACAGCGCGTAGGGGTTCTCCGACGCCTCGGTCAGGATATGGGTCGCGGTCGTCATGCGAGACTCCTAACGCTCCGCTTAGCGATGGTAAGCTCTGCGTGTCCGGTCGGCTGGCTGGATCTACCGCCGGGCTGGCGGGAAGTGAGGCCTGTGGAGCTGGTGTAAGACCTCGGCTTGGGTTCGTCCCGGGGGCTGTCGGTGGTGAAGCAGGAAGATTCTCCGGGCAACCGGGGGAGACTCCGCTTCTTCGGGGGCGGGGTGGAGGTCAAGCCAGGCCCCTCGTCGTCAGCAGGGCGTGCAGCGCGGTGGCCGATTCGGCCACCGACTGTGCCTGGGTCTCGATGCGGAGCTCCGGTGCGACCGGCGCCTCGTACGGGTCGTCGACACCGGTGAGGTGCGCGATCTCGCCCGCCGCCTGCTTGGCGTACAGGCCCTTGACGTCACGCTCCGAGCAGACCTCGACCGGCGTGGCGACGTGGATCTCCAGGAACTCCGTACCGGCCACCGCGTGCTGGTCGCGGACGGCCGCGCGGGAGTCGGCGTACGGGGCGATGACCGGGGCCAGCACCTTCACTCCGTGCGAGGCCAGCTTCTGCGCGACGAAGCCGATCCGGGTCACGTTGGTGTGCCGGTCCTCGCGGCTGAACCCCAGCCCCTTGGACAGGAACTCGCGGATCTCGTCACCGTCCAGGACCTCGACCCGGTGGCCCTCGGCGCGCAGCCGCTCGGCCAGGGCGAAGGCCAGCGTGGTCTTTCCCGCGCTGGGCAGCCCGGTCAGCCACACCGTGGCGCCGCGCTCGCAGGGGCCGGCTGCGGGGGCCGCCCCTGCGGCTCCGCCGGCGGCCAGTGTGTCTGTGGTCACGGTGAACTCTCCTGGAAGTAGCTTGGACTGACGGTTGATCAGAGGTGGATGCCGCACTCGGTCTTGCCCGAGCCGGCCCAGCGTCCGGAGCGCCCGTCCTCGCCCTCGGCGGGCTTGCGGGTGCAGGACAGCGGCGAGCAGCCGACCGAGGTGTAGCCCTCCCACAGCAACGGGTTGAGCAGTACCCCGTTGGCGGCCACGTACGCGTCCACGTCCTGCTGGGTCCAGCGGGCGATCGGGGCGATCTTCACCTTGCGGCGCTTGGCGTCCCAGGCCACCACCGGGGTGTTCGCCCGGCTCGGCGACTCGTCCCGGCGCAGCCCGGTCGCCCAGGCGTCGTAGGCGCCGAGCCCCCGGTTCAGCGGCTCGACCTTGCGCAGCGAGCAGCACAGGTCCGGGTCGCGGTCGTGCAACTGCGGCCCGTACCGGGCGTCCTGCTCGGCCACGGTCAGCAGCGGCTTGAGGGTGATGACGTTGACCGGCAGCACCGCCGCCACCGCGTCCCGGGTGCCGATGGTCTCGGCGAAGTGGTAGCCGGTGTCGAGGAACACCACGTCCACGCCCGGGAAGACGGAGGAGGCGAGGTGCGCGACGACCGCGTCCTCCATCGAGGAGGTGACGCAGAACCGCTTGCCGAAGGTCTCGGCGGCCCAGCGGAGCACGTCCTGCGCGGACGCCTCCTCCAGGTCGCGGGCGGCGGCGGTGGCCACCGCCTCCAGGTCAACCGTGCTGGTCATGTCCCGTGCCCCCGTTGGTCGGTGCCGACGGACTGCTCGGTGACAGCAGTCCGAGGAACTTCAGCTGGAAGGCGCGTCGGCAGGACGCGCACTCCCAGGCGCCGTGGCCGCCCTCGGCGGAGGGCCGCAGGTCCTCGTCGCCGCAGTACGGGCAGTGGAAGGGTGCAGCGCGCTCGCTCATGACAGTGCCTCCTCGTCGGCCCGGGCCGTCCACTGGGCGAAACGCTCGCCCTCGTGGCGGTCGGCCTGGTAGCGGGTGAGCACCCGCTCGACGTAGTCCGGCAGGCCGGCGCTGGTGACCTTGAGGCCGCGGACCTTGCGGCCGAAGCCGGCCTCCAGGCCGAGCGCGCCGCCCAGGTGGACCTGGTAGCCCTCGACCTGCTCGCCGTTCTCGTCCGTCACCAGCTGGCCCTTGAGACCGATGTCCGCGACCTGGATCCGGGCGCAGGCGTTCGGGCAGCCGTTGATGTTGATGGTCAGCGGCTCGGCGAACTCCGGGAGGCGGGCCTCCAGTTCGTCGATCAGGGTGCGGCCGCGCTCCTTGGTCTCGACGATCGCCAGCTTGCAGTACTCGATGCCGGTGCAGGCCATCGTGCCGCGCCGGAAGGGCGACGGCGTGACCCGCAGGTCCAGTGCCTCCAGCCCGGCGACCAGCGAGTCGACCTGATCCTCGGCGATGTCCAGTACCAGCATCTTCTGCTCGGCGGTGGTCCGCAGGCGGTCCGAGCCGTGGGCGGCGGCGAGGTCGGCGATCTGCCCGAGCAGCCTGCCGTCCACCCGGCCGACGCGCGGCGCGAAGCCGACGTAGAAGTTGCCGTCCTGCTGCCGGTGCACGCCGACGTGGTCGCGCCAGACGCCGGTGGGCTGCTCGGGCGCGGGTCCGTCGATCAGCTCGTACTTGAGGTACTCGTCCTGCAGCACCTGGCGGAACTTCTCCACGCCCCAGTCGGCGACCAGGAACTTGAGCCGCGCGCGGTTGCGCAGCCGGCGGTAGCCGTAGTCGCGGAAGATGCCGATCACGCCGCCGTAGACGTCCGCGACCTCGTCCAGCGGGACCCAGGCGCCCAGGCGCACGCCCAGCTTGGGGTTGGTGGAGAGCCCGCCGCCGACCCAGAGGTCGAAGCCTGGGCCGTGCTCGGGGTGGTTGACGCCGACGAAGGCGACGTCGTTGATCTCGTGCGCGACGTCCAGCAGCGGCGAACCGGAGACCGCCGACTTGAACTTGCGCGGCAGGTTGGAGAAGTCCGGGTTGCCGATGAAGCGGCGCTGGATCTCCTCGATGGCGGGGGTGCCGTCGATGATCTCGTCCTCGGCGATGCCGGCCACCGGGGAGCCGAGGATGACGCGCGGGGTGTCGCCGCAGGCCTCGGTGGTGGAGAGGCCGACGGCCTCCAGCTTCTGCCAGATCGCCGGGACGTCCTCGATCCGGATCCAGTGGTACTGCACGTTCTGCCGGTCGGTGAGGTCGGCGGTGTTGCGGCCGTACAGCTCGGAGACCTCGGCGATCGCCTTCAGCTGGGCGACGGTGAGCCGGCCGCCGTCGATCCGGACGCGCAGCATGAAGAACTCGGCGTCCAGCTCGTGCGGGTCCAGGATCGCGGTCTTGCCGCCGTCGATCCCCTCCTTGCGCTGGGTGTACAGCCCCCACCAGCGCATCCGGCCGCGCAGGTCGGACGGGTCGATCGAGTCGAAGCCGCCCTTGGCGTAGACCGTCTCAATACGTGTCCGTACGTTGAGACCGTCGTCGTCCTTCTTGAACTGCTCGTTGGCGTTGAGGGGGGTGAAGTGGCCCATGCCCCACTGACCCTCGCCGCGGTGGCGGGTGACCTTGCGGGCGGCGGCGGGACGGCGCGCTTCGGCGCTGTCGACCTGGGGCTCGGCCGGTTCGGGCGTGGGGGCCATGGTGTCGTCCTTAGGCAGCTGGCTCTGGGGCTGGGTGCTGGCGTGCTCTGAGCGTGGGCCTGCCTCTGACCTGCGAGATCACGGGTTGACCGTGGCGGGTGCGGGGAGACAGTGACCTGGCCCGGGGAGCGCGCGGGCACCCGCGAAGTGCGGGTGGGGCGGGGTGGTACGCCGGGTGCGGTGGTGGCGGCGGGGTGGGGCTCAGGTCACCGGACAGATGGCGCTGGACACGCGGAGAAGGTCGACGTGGAGTCGACCGACCAGGGTGGTTCCGGCGCTAGGCATGGCAAGAGATTCGCATGGCGAACGACCCACGGTCCACTAACGTCCGAATCGTGGACATTATGGTTTCGAATAGCGAGATAGCGGTCACCAGGCCCAGTATGGCGGCCCGCCCGGCGCCGAAGGGTGAGGCGCACCGGTCGGCCCCGGACGGTGCCGCGGCCCGGCGGCCCGGGGGACCCTCAGGGTCCTGGTCGAGCCGCTCGGGGATCCGGGCCGAACCGAATCGGACACTTCGCTGTGTCGTGGCACGGTAAGTGGTAGACAACGGGATAGCTGGGTGCCTCCAGGGGGGAGCGTGACCCGTGATCATCCGCCCGGACCGAGAGGCACCCACCGCATGCGCGACCAGGCACCGAGCACCGCCACCGATCCAGGATCCGACCGGCTGCGGGCGGTGCTCGACGGCTGGCGGGACTCGCTGCTCGACCTGGGCGGGCGGAACCGGCTGCTGAACTTCCGGCACACCCGAACGGCCACCCTGGAGCTCGGCGCCCCCGCCGCGCCCGCACTGCTCGCGGGCCTGGCCCGGGGCTGGGACTTCGCCCCGGTCGTCGGGGCCGACGTCGAGGTCGGCGGCGGGGTCGACCGTGCGGCCGACCGCCTTCCGGAGCCGACGCCGGAGCGGACGCCGGAGAGAGTCGCCGACCGCGTCCCGGGCCTGGCCACCCAGAAGACCACCCAGTCCGGCCTGGACGCGGCGCTCACCCAGCTCCGGCGCAAATCCGGCCAGATGTTCAACGACTACGGCCTCTGGGTGCTCTGGCTCGGTGTCGGGATGCTCGACTGGCGCGAGCCGGGGGCGATCGAATCGAGCGCCGCTCCGCTCGTCCTGGTCCCCGTCGAGCTGCGCCGGGACCGCGCTGGCCGGACCAGGCTGCACGAGGCCGAGGGGCAGGACCCGATCCACAACCCCGCTCTCGCCGTGAAGCTCGCCCGCCTGGGGGTCGACTGGAGCGAGGTCGGCGAGGCCGACTGCACGGACGTGGCCGCCGTCCTTGCCGCCGCCCGCGCGGCCGTCCGGCGCCAGGACGGCTGGGAGGTGGACGAGCGCGTGGTGCTGGGTCTGTTCGCCTCGCACCGGGAGGCGATGTACCGGGACCTCCAGCAGAACGAGCGGCTGATCCTCGCCCACCCCCTGGTACGCGCCGTCGGCCTCGGCCCGGACTCGGGCCTGCCCGACGACCTGATCGGTTTCGAACCGCCCGCCCTCGACCGGATCGACGAGATCCAGCTGCCCGAGCGGACCCCGCTCGTCCTGGACGCGGACGCCTCCCAGCGGCAGTGCATCGCGGCGGCGATGGCCGGCCGCTCGTTCGTCATGAACGGGCCGCCCGGCACCGGCAAGAGCCAGACCATCACCAACATGATCGCGGCCCTGATGCACGCGGGCCGCAGCGTGCTCTTCGTCAGTGAGAAGGCCGCCGCCCTCGACGTCGTCCGCAACCGGCTCACCGAGGTCGGCCTCGGTGACCTCGTGCTGGCCCTGCACAGCAGCGACACCGGCAAGCGGGCCGTCGCGCAGGAGTTGAACCGGGTGCTCACCACCGAGCTGCCCGCCGTCGGTGCCGCGCCGCACGAACTGGAACAGGCCCGGCGGCTGCGCGAGGAGCTCTCGGCGTACGCGGCGGCGATGAACGAGTCGCGCCCCCGCCTCGGCCGCAGCCTGCACGACGTGCTCGGCCGGATCGCGCTCCTGGAGCGGGCCGGCGTCCGGCGCCTCGCGCTGCGGCCGGGCAGCGGTGAGGCCGCCTCGGCGCTCAGCGCCGAGAGCCTGCAGGAGCTGCTCACGGCGGCCGACTCGCTGTCGCGGAGCTGGCGGCCCGTCCTGCTGGGGGAGGAGTTCGTCTGGCACGGGCTGCGCGCCCGTGCCGAGCTGCGCGACTCGCCGACGACCGTACTCGCCGAGGCGGAGGACGCACTGGCCGAGCTGGGCCTCGCGGCCCGCCGCCACCCGCTGGCATCAGCCGTCGCCGCCCCCCGCAGCGCACAGGAACTCGACCGGGCGGCGACCGCGCTGCGCGCCCGGCTGCCCGAGCACCGGAAGGCCCCCGGCCCGGCGGCCGGTCTGCCGGGGGACCAGGGCGCGGTGCTCGCGGACCTGGCGGGCCGCCTGGGGCTGGCCGAGCCGGCCGACGTGGACGAGGCGCTGGCGCTCTGCGAGCTGACCGACTTCGCGCAGGCGCCGCACCGTCCGCTGCCCGGCTGGTTCGAGCCCGCGGCCCTGGCCCGGGTGGTGGCGGCCGCGGCGGAGCTGCGGGAGGCCGTCGCGGTACGCGACACCGCCCGGGAGGCGGCGGCGGACCTGTTCGGGCCGCAGGCGGTGGCGTACGCCGGGCTCCCGGAGCTGGCCCGGCGGCTGGCCGAGAGCCACGGACTGCTGGCCCCGCTGCACAAGCAGTACAGAGAGGACAGGTCGGCGGCGGCCGGTCTCACCCACGGCGGTCGTTGGAGCAAGCAGCTGCTCACCCGGCTGCCGCAGGCCGTCGCCTGGCAGCAGGCCGAGACGCGGGCCGGCGGGCTGATCGTGCTGCACCGCGAACTCCTCGGCCGGTACACGCCGGAGACCCTCGACGCCTTCGAGCCGCTCGACCGGGCCGTGGCGACGGCGGCCCGGATCGCCGAGCTGGCCGGGGGCGCCGCCCGGCCGGCGCTGCTCGCGGCCCGGCTCGGGGACGGCGTGCCGCCGGACGGGCTCGCCGAAGCGCAGGTCCAGGCGGTGCGAGCGGCTCTCGGCGACTGGTGCGAGGCGGCCCGGATCCGTGGCGACAGGTGGCGGAGCGCCGTCGCGGCGCTGCTCGCGCTCTTCGAGGACACCCGGCGGACCCGGCTCCAGCCCGCGCTGCTCGCCGGTCTCGACCAGGCGGGGGAGGCGCTGGCCGTGCTGCGGTCGGATGCGGCCGGGGTGGAGGAGTGGCAGGCGTACCACAGCGGGCTGACGGTGCTCGCCCGGCACGGACTGGACGACCTGCCGGCCCGCAGTGCCGAGCGTGGCATCCCGCCGGAGCGGTTCTCCGGGGCCGTCGAGCTCGCGGTGCTGAGTCTCTGGGCGGACCGGCTGCTCGACACCGACCAGCGGCTGACCGTCAGCCGGGCCGAGGACCTCGACGCGCGGGTGACGGCCTTCAAGGAGGCCGACCAGCTCCTGGTCAAGGCCGCCGGAGGCGCGGTGGCCGCCGCGTGCAACGCCCGCCGGCCACGGAACATCGGCGCGGGCGCGGCGGCCCGGATCACCCGTGAGGCGGAGAAGAAGACCCGTCACCTCCCGGTGCGCGAGCTGCTCGGCAGTACGCGTGAGGTGGTCGGGGCGGTGAAGCCCTGCTTCATGATGAGCCCCTTGACGGTCAGTCAGTTCCTGCCGGCCGACTACCGGTTCGATGTGGTGATCTTCGACGAGGCGTCGCAGGTCAGGCCGAGCGACGCCGTCAACTGCATCTACCGGGGAGCGTCCCTGGTCGTCGCGGGCGACGAGAAGCAGCTGCCGCCCACCTCCTTCTTCGGCTCCTCGGCGGAGGACGACTCCGACGAGTACGACGAGGAACTCCCCGACTCCTTCGAGTCGTTGCTGGACGCCTGCAAGGCGGGCGCGATGCGGGCCCTGCCGCTGCGCTGGCACTACCGCAGCCGCCACGAGGACCTGATCACCTTCAGCAACCGGTCGTTCTACCGGAACTCGATGATCACCTTCCCCGGCGCGCAGGAGAGCGGCGCGGACGTCGGTGTCGCCTTCGTCCACGCCCACGGCGTCTACGACCGGGGCGGCCGCCGGGACAACCGGATCGAGGCCGAGGCGGTCGCGCGACGCGTACTGCACCACTTCGACACCCGCCCGGGCCGCAGCCTCGGCGTGGTCGCGCTCTCCCAGGCCCAGGCGAGCGCGATCGAGCTCGCCGTCCAGCAGGCCCGGCTGGGCCGCCCGGATCTGGACCACCGCTTCACCGAGAGCCGCCTCGACGGGTTCTTCGTCAAGAACCTGGAGTCCGTCCAGGGCGACGAGCGCGATGTGATGATCATGTCGATCGGTTACGGCCCGGACGAGCGGGGGCAGCTCGGCCTCAACTTCGGCCCGATCAACAAGGAAGGCGGCTGGCGTCGGCTCAACGTCGCCGTCACCCGCGCCAGGTACCGGATGGAGGTCGTCTCCTCCTTCCAGGGCGTCCAGCTCAAGGAGAGCGGCAACCCCAGCGTCCAGCACCTGAAGCGCTACCTGGAGTACGCGGAGCAGGGGCCCTCGGTGCTCGCCCGCGACCTGCTCCAGGCCGACGCCGAGCCGGACAGCCCGTTCGAGGAGTCGGTGCTGGGCGTGCTGCGCGACTGGGGCTACCAGGTCCAGCCGCAGGTCGGCGTGGCCGGTTTCCGGATCGACCTGGGGGTGCGCCACCCGGCCGCCGAGGGCTCGTACGCCCTCGGCATCGAGTGCGACGGGGCGATGTACCACTCCTCCCGGGCGGCCCGGGACCGGGACCGGCTGCGCGAGCAGGTGCTGATCGGCCTCGGCTGGCGGCTGCACCGGATCTGGGGCACCGACTGGTACCGCAACCGTGCCGAGTCCGAGACCCGGCTCCGGGCGGCGGTGGAGAGCGCGGTCGCCGTCTCCCCGCTCGCCGAGCCGCTCGCCGCGCCCGCCCGGTCGGTCAGCGAGGCGGAGCCCCCGGCGGGATCCGTGACGGAACCCCCGGCGCAGCCCGTCCGGGTACCGGTGGAGCGCGACTACGTCCGCGCCTGGAGCAGCGTCTACCGCACGGCCGACGTCCAGGTCACCGGCTCGGTCGAGCTGCACACCCTGGAGGCCCGGCGGCCGCTGCGGCGAGTGCTCGGGCAGATCATCGAGACCGAGGGGCCGATCCACGTGGACCTGCTGGTCCAGCGGGTCCGCGAGGCCTGGCAGGTCGGACGGGCGGGCAGCCGTATCCGGGAGAACATCGAGCAGGTGCTGCGCGAGCTGGTGAGCAGCGGTGCCGCGAAGCGGGCGGGGGAGTTCCTGGGCAGTGCCGAGGACCGTGAGCCGACGGCACGGGAACCGGTCGAGCGCTGCGCCCGGAAGGTGAGCCAGGTGCCCGGGGCCGAACGGCGGCTGGCGGTGGTCGAGCTGGCGCGCGAGTCCCCGGGGATGACCGAGGACGAGCTGATGCAACAGGTGCGCGAGTTCTTCGGCTGGAAGCGGATGGGCGCCGACATCCGGGAGGCGCTGGCCGGGGACATCGCCGAGCTCCGCGCGACGGGGCTGCTCTCGGACACCCGCACCGGGCTGGTGGCCGGGCCGTGAGCAGCTGGCGGCGGGGCCGGACGTCCCGGACCGCTACCGTAGGGGCGTGCAACCAGCAGGGGAGACGACCAGAACGGCGGCCGAGCGGCCCTCGCGGCGACGGGGCAAGGGCTCCCGGCGCGCGGCCAGACGTGCCACCTGGCGCACCACGCTCTGGGCCCTGCTCAAGGACACCACCAACACCTGCGTCGAGTACCGGGTCACCGGGCTCGCGGCGGAGGCGGCGTTCTTCACCCTGCTGTCGATCCCGCCGCTGCTGCT
The DNA here is from genome assembly GCF_039529945.1 of Kitasatospora kazusensis. NCBI lineage: Bacteria > Bacillati > Actinomycetota > Actinomycetes > Kitasatosporales > Streptomycetaceae > Kitasatospora > Kitasatospora kazusensis. The sequence goes on from NZ_BAAANT010000017.1 coordinate 27,619, forward strand.
CTGCCTGGCGGGCACCCTGGGCTACCTCGACGACATCCTCGGCGCGGGCACCATCGACAAGCTGAAGGAGGACATCCTCTCGGCCTCCGGGACGGTCCTCTCGCCCAGCTCGGTCAAACAGACCGTCCAACCCCTGCTCGCCGGAGTCTTCGACAACGCCAGACCGGACCTGATCTCGATCGGCTTCCTCCTCTCCCTCTGGTCCGGGTCGCGGGCGCTGTACATCTTCATCGACACCATCACCGTGATGTACGGGCTGGACGGCAAGCGCGGCCTGGTCAAGACCCGGCTGATGTCGCTGGGCCTCTACCTGGGCGCGCTGGTGATCGGCTCGCTGGTGCTGCCGCTGCTGGTCGCCGGCCCCGGGCTGGTGATCGGCGCCCTGCCGTGGTCGGGCGGCGTGCTCGCCGCGCTGTACTGGCCGTGCGCGATCCTGCTGCTGGTGGTCTTCCTGACCACCCTCTACCACCTCGCCGTTCCGGTCAGCACGCCGTGGCGTGAGGACATCCCGGGCGCCCTGGTCGCGCTCGGGATGCTGGTGATCTGCAGCGTGCTGCTCCGGCTCTACCTGGTCAGCTCGGTCGAGGGCCACTCGGTCTACGGGTCGCTGGCCGCGCCCGTCGCGGTGCTGCTCTGGATCGGCGTGGTGGCGCTCGCGGTGCTGATCGGCGCCGCGATGAACGCCGCGATAGACCGGCGCTGGCCCACCGTCGAGACCGCCGACGCCCGGGCCGAGAACGAGCGGGCCAACGAGGAGGCCGCGGCCGCGGTGGTCCGCGAGGTCACCGCCCGGCGCGCCGTCGAACGGGCCCGGCGGGCCCGCGAGCTCGGACTCGCCGAGGGCGTCGAGGACGAGTTCGAGGACGAGGACGACGAGGGCGACCCGCCCTCGGAGTACCCCGAGCGCTGGGCCGACTTCCTGCCGCCGACCAACGTCCGCAGCCGCCTGCGCCCGCCCGGCACCCACCGCCGCCGGACCCCGCCCCCGCCGGACAGCGACCGGCCGGCCCCCACCACGGTCAACCCGCACCACAATCCGTGGGGCGGGATCTAGGGGGTCCGGAGCGGGCTCCAGGCCTGCTCCGGCCGACCGTGCCCGGGGTGAAACCGCAGGTCGAAAATGGGATGCGCCGACCGCGGCTGTGCCGCTAGGGTCTGAGCCGACATCAGATCGGGGCCCTGTCACAGGGCCGGGAACGAAGCAGGAGGTGAGCCCCATGGCTGTCGCCGTGATTACGGCTGCCCAGGGCAGCAAGCGCACTCACCTCCCCCTCCCGGCCGCCGGCTGACGCACGAGAGCACCTCTCGCGCAGCCGTAGACCCGCCGGGACCGCATTCCTCCCGAAGGGCCCCACTGCGTTGTCGTACGCGACTCTGAGCACCACCAGCACCACCAGCACTACCGACTCCACCCTGTCCGGCCACGGCTGGACTCCCGAGCTCGAAGAGCTCTTCACCCCCCTCGCCGAGGCCGGGCTCACCCCTGCCCGGATCGCCCGGGTCGACCGCGGCCAGTGCGACGTCGTGCTGGCCGACCCCGGAACGGGCGAACTGCGTACCGTCCGCGCCGACACCCGGCCGGTCCGCGACCCCGACCCGGTCAACTGCCCGTGCACCGGCGACTGGGCCGCCGTCGACCTGGCCGCCGAGCCGATGCCCACCGTCTCGGCCCTGCTGCCGCGCGGTACCGCGATCATCCGCAAGGGCGCGGGCGGGCGCTCCGACGGTCAGGTCCTGGCGGCCAACATCGACACCGTCCTGATCGCCGTCTCGCTCGCCGCCGACCCCGACCTGGGCCGCATCGAGCGCTTCCTCGCCCTCGCCTGGGAGAGCGGCGCCGAGCCCGTGGTGGTCCTCACCAAGGCCGACCTGGTGGACGACGCCGAGTTCGTCCGCGCGGATGTCGAGGGGATCGCCCCCGGCGTCACCGTCCTGGCCGTGAGCGCCGAGACCGGTGAGGGCGTGGACGTGCTGCGCGCCTGCACCCCCGGCTCCACCGCCCTGATCGGGCAGTCCGGCGCGGGGAAGTCCACGCTGACCAACGCGCTCGCCGGGATGGACGCGATGACCGTCCAGCAGACCCGCGCCAGCGACGAGAAGGGCCGCCACACCACCACCACGCGCGAGCTGATCCCACTGCCGGGCGGCGGCGTGGTGATCGACACCCCCGGTCTGCGCGAGGTCGGCCTCTACGGCGGCCAGGGCCTGGCCCAGGCCTTCTCGGACATCGAGGAACTCGCGGAGAACTGCCGCTTCCACGACTGCGGCCACCACTCCGAGCCGGGCTGCGCCGTCAGCGCCGCCCTCGCGGACGGCACCCTGCCGCAGCGGCGGATGGACAGCTATCTCAAGCTCCAGCGCGAGAACGAGTGGATCGCCTCCCGCAGCGACGCCCGGCTGGCCGCCGCCCGGCTGAAGAAGTGGAAGGCCACCATCAAGTCGGCGGGCCCGATCCGCCCCTGACACACCGCTACGGCCGACCGTACGATTTGGCCGCCCCGGGCTCGACCACGAGCCCGGGGCGGCCAAGTCCGTATGTCGGCTCCCGTTCGTACGCCAGGGCTGGTCAGGCGCGGGTCGGCTCCAGGTGCTCCAGCAGCCGGAACCGGACCAGCACCAGCGGCGTCGCGTCGTCGACCGTGAACTCCGGGTCGCCGAGCGCCTCGCGCAGCTGCGCGCTGTGCCAGTACTCCTCGTGCTGCGCCCGCCACTCGGCCACCGAGCGGTAGCCCTCGCCCTCGTCGACCGCGTGCCGCAGGTCGACCGCCGCGAGCGGTGCGAGCCGGACCTCCGTCACCTCGATCACGCCGACCGGCCGCTCCGCGGAGTCGACCACCACCTGCCGCTCGCCCACTTCGGGCAGCGCCTCGTCCTCGACCGCGTAGTCGGCGATCAACCCGGTGGTGGTGGTCTTGGACCCGTCCAGCACGGCCGCTACCAGCTGGTCCCGCAAGGGGCCGGGGAAGGCGAACTGGGCTTTCGGGAGCGCGGAGAGAGTGTCGTCGGTCACCGTACGATCGTCGCGGCCCGGCTTTCGCGGGGCAACTGGTGAGGCCGTACGCCCCTGCCGGCCCCCGGCGCCGTCACAGGAGGATGATGCCCTGGCTCGCCGGTTGCAGCGAGCCCACGGTGAAACCCGCAGTGGAGACCGTCAGCTGCGGGACGCTCCGGCCGTTCAGCCCGGAGATGGTGGCGGTCAGCTGGGTGGTCTCGTCGGGCGGGGTGACCACGATCGCGCCCAGCACGTGGCAGCTCGGGTCGCCCTTGTCGCAGCTGCTCCACTTCAGGCCCGAGAACGCGGTGGCCCCCGGCTTGAGGGTGGTCCTCGTGGGCGGCCCGGGGTGGGCGACCCGGCTGGTGGACAGGACGACCTTGCTGTTGTCCGCCAGCAGCCCGCCGTAGCCGAGGTAGCCGAACACCGTGCAGGTGTGCGCACCGGTGTTGGTCAGCATCACCATCGCCGATCCGGGGCCGCCCGGCTGGATCTGCACGTCGGCCTTCAGATCGCCCGTGTGGCACCGGTCCGTCGCGGGACTGCCCGGGGCCGGGGCGGACGGCTGGGTGCCGCTGCCGCCGGCGGCCGAGGAGCCGTTCGACGGAGCAGCCGGGGCGCCGCCCGGCGCGGCGGAGCCGGTACTTCCGGGGCCAGCACTGCCGGAGCCGGCGTTTCCGGGGCCGGAGGCGGCGCTGCCGGGACCGCCGGCGGCGGTCGTCGCCGCCGGGTGACCGCTGGAGCAGGCGACCGCGCCGAGGGCGAGCACCAGGGCGGTCGCCGCCACGGCGATGTCCCGGACGGGGAAGGCGGTGCGGGGGTTCGTCGTTTTGGTCACGACCCTGATCACGGCGGCGGGGCGGCGGTCAGTTCTGGCCCGTCCGTCCCGACCTGGTAACAGGCGCGGGCGCTGTCCGGGCCGGGTGGCGGAGCGCTGACGGCGATGTCCGATTTCCGCCGGTCGAACCCGCCGCCGGTGCCGCAGACTGGAGTACGTGATCGACGACGAGACCAGATACCGGGCCGTGGACAGCCGGGACGCCCGCTTCGACGGGGTGTTCTTCACGGCCGTCCGCACCACGGGCATCTACTGCCGCCCCAGCTGCCCGGCGGTGACTCCGAAGCGGGTCAACTGCGCCTTCTATCCGACCGCGGCCGCCGCCCAGGGCGCGGGCTTCCGGGCCTGCCGCCGCTGCCGTCCGGACTCCGTACCCGGCTCGCCCGAGTGGAACCACCGCGCCGACCTGGTCGGCCGGGCGATGCGCCTGATCGGCGACGGCGTGGTGGACCGCGAGGGAGTCGCGGGCCTCGCCGACCGCCTCGGCTACAGCGCACGGCAGCTCCAGCGGCAGCTCACCGCCGAACTCGGCGCCGGCCCGATCGCGCTGGCCCGCGCCCAGCGCGCGCAGGCCGCCAGACTGCTGCTCCAGACCACCGGACTCCCGGTCACCGAGGTCGCGTTCGCGGCCGGCTTCGCCTCCGTGCGGCAGTTCAACGACACCGTCCGTGAGGTCTACGACCGCACCCCGAGCGGCCTGCGCGCCGAGGTCGCGGCCGGTCGGCGCGGCGCGGCCCCGGCGGGCGCGCTCAGCCTGCGGCTGGCCTACCGGGGAGCGCTCGACAGCGACCACCTGATCGACTTCCTCGCCCTGCGCGCGGTGCCCGGCGTCGAGGAGGTGGTGACCGGCGGCCGACGCGGCATCCGGACGTACCGCCGCACGCTCGCGCTGCCCTACGGGCACGGCATCGCCGAGGTGGACGGCCTCGCCGCCGGCGTCCGCCCGGACCGGGGCTGGCTGGACTGCCGCCTCAAGCTCACCGACCTGCGCGACCTGACGACCGCCGTGCACCGGATGCGCGCACTGTTCGACCTGGACGCCGACCCGGACGCGGTCGACGCGCAGCTGGGCGCGGACCCGCTGCTCGGCGAACTGGTCCGGGCCCGTCCGGGCATCCGCTCGCCGGGCCACGTCGACCCGCACGAGCTGGCCGTCCGCGCCGTCCTCGGCCAGCAGATCACCGTCGCGGCCGCCCGCACACTGGCCGCCCGGCTCACCGAGCGCTACGGCGTCGCGCTGCCGGAGCCGAGCGGCGGTCTCCGGCTGCTCTTCCCGACCGCCGCCGCCCTGGCGCAGGCCGACCCGGCCGACCTCGCCATGCCCGAGGCACGCCGCCGCGCGCTGCGCGGTCTGTGCGCCGCCCTGGCGGACGGGACGGTCCGGCTCGACGGCGGCGCCGACCGGGAGGCGGCGGCAGCGCAGCTGCTCGCCCTTCCCGGCATCGGTCCGTGGACGGTCGGCTACCTTCGGATGCGGGCCCTCGCCGACCCGGACGTCTTCCTCCCGGGCGACGCCGGTGTCCGGCACGGGCTGCAGCGCCTCGGCCTGGCCGGGGACCCCAAGTCGGCCGCTGCGGCGGGCGCGGCTTGGGCGCCGTGGCGCTCCTACGCCGTGCACCGGCTCTGGGTCGCGGCGTCGTCGGCCGGTCCGGCGGGCGCTGCCGTCCCCGCTGTCCCCGCTTCCGCTGCCTTCGCTGTTTCGCCCGGCGCCACCGTCGCCCTTGTTTTCCCCGAATCCGCCGAATCCGCTGAATCCGTTGTGCCCGCTTCTGCCGCCGGTTCCTGCTCGGAGAGTGACAACGCATGACAACTGTGTTCACGACCATGGAGAGCCCGCTGGGCCGCCTGCTGCTGAGCGGTGTCCTGGACGGGGACGGTCCGGCGGCCCTCGCCACCGTCACCGCCCCCGGTCAGAAGGGCGCGCTGGCGGAGCCGGCCGACGACTGGATCCACGACCCGGAGCCGCTCGCCCCGGCGATCGACCAGCTGACGGCTTACTTCGCCGGCGAGCTGACCGCCTTCGACCTGCGGCTGGCCCCGGTCGGCACCGAGTTCCGGCACCGGATCTGGAACGCCCTGGACGACATCCCGTACGGCACGACCGTCACCTACGGCGAACTGGCACGGGCGGCCGGACAGTCGCCGCGCGCGGTCCGCGCGGTCGGTGGCGCGGTGGGGGCCAACCCGTTGCTGGTGGTCCGCCCGTGCCACCGGGTGATGGGGGCGAACGGCACGCTCACCGGCTTCGCCGCTGGGGTCGACAGCAAGCGCCGGCTGCTGGAGCTGGAGGGCGGGTTGCCCGAGGCCGGATCGACGGCGCGCGAAGTCCGGCGCGGTGCACCCGCGCCGACGCTGTTCTGACCGGCCGGATCGTCAGCCGGTCGGATCGCCCGGCCCGGTGGCCGCGCGGGTGGGTGCGGGGGCTGCCGTGGGCGCGGGCGCGGGGGAGGTGGTGCCGCCGGGGCCGGAAGCCAGGGCCTTGGCCAGCAGTTCCAGACCCGGGAGGGCGCCCATCACGGCCTCGCGGTTCACCGGCGAAAGGCTCGCCAGCGCGTCGGCGAGGCGGCGTTCGTGCGCGTGCTGCCAGTCCCGCAGCTGCTGGTGGCCCGCCTCGGTCAGGGCGATCCGCGCCGTGCGGCGGTCGCCCGGATCCGGCTGGCGGTCGACGAAGCCGGCCTCCAGCAGCTTGCCGACCAGCCCGCTGACCGTGTTCGGCGCCAACCGCTGACGGGCCGCCAGCTCGCCGACCCGCAGCGGCGCCGCCGCCAGCGTCTGGAGCAGCTCGACCTGGGCCATCGGCAGCGACTCCCACGGGTAGTCGGTGCGGATGCTGCTGCGGAGCGCCCGGCGCAGTCGGGTGATCACATCGGTGAGGCGCTGTGCGCGCTCGATCGCCGCAGCCTCCTCCAGCACGGAGCCACCGTCGGAAACGGTGCTGGTGGGGGTGGGTGAACCGGGGCTGGGCAGCGACGACATGGCGGAAAGCGTAGCGCTTGCCGACAGATGACTCGTCCGCTGACCAGCTCTGCCGACGAGTACCTCTCCCGGCGAACACCTCTGTCGACGAGTGGCTCTGTCGACGAGCGGTTCTGCGGACGACTGCTTCCCCTGACGAGTAGCTCTGCCGACGACATGCTCGACGCCGACCGGGGTGCTCGACGCCGACCGGGGTGCGGCGGACGAATCGTCCGACGCACCCCGGAAGGCCGGTCACCCCGCCCCGACGGCAGGCCGTGGCTACGGGAGCGGCTTGGCGCCCCGCTCGGCGAGCATCTGGGTGATCATGTCGATCTCGGAGAGCTGCCCGTTCACCATGGTCTGGGCGAGCCGCTTCTCGACCGGGTCGGCGCTGAGGTCGACATACCCCTGCGCCATCTCGACCCCGCCCTTGTGGTGCTGCACCATCAGCTGGAGGTAGAACACCTCGGCGTCCCGCCCGCTGAGCGTCCGCAGCTTCGCCAGGTCGGCGTTGGTGGCCATGCCGGGCATCAGCGACCCGTCGTGGGCCACGTAGGCGTGGTCCATCTTCATCCAGGCCATCGGCTGGTCGCCCGAACTCTGCGGCAGCCCCCAGTGGTCGAGCCACCCCATCAGCATCCCGCGCTGGTTGGCCTGGGTGTTGATGATGTCGAACGCCAGGTTCCGTACGGCACTGTCCTGCGTCCGGTCCCGGACGATGAAGGACATGTCGATGGCCTGCTGGTGGTGGGCCGCCATGTCCCGGGCGAACCCGGCCTCGGCCGAGGTGTTCGACGGCGCGGCCGCCGACGTCCCGGAGGCGGAGGGCCCGCTCGCCAGCAGCGCCGGAACGCCCAGGCAGAGCGCCACGGCCGTGGCCAGCGCGGCCGGCCACCACACCCGCCGCGCCCGGGAGCGCGCCGGTACGGCCTCGGCGGTGTCGGGCTCCACCGCCGGGTCGGCGTCGGTGCCGGCCGCCGACTCGTCTGCCCCGGTCACTGGGTGCTGCACGACGCACCCGGCTCCTGGGTCTGCGGACCCTGGACGTACTTGGTGAAGAACTCGGCGACCCGGGGGTCGCTCGCGCTGTCCAGCACCAGCTGGGTGCCCCAGGCGGTCAGCGTGATGGTGCCCGCCTCGGTCGGGTAGGGGCTCATCAGCGAGTACGGCGTGGTCTTCACCCGGTCCGACAGCGCCTTGATGTCGGCGGGGGTCGCCTTGCCGTTGTAGGTGACCCAGACGGCGCCGTGCTCCAGCGAGTGGACGGCGTTCTCGTTCACGACCGGCTGGTCGTAGACCGTGCCCGTGCAGTTCAGCCACACCGGGTTGTGGTCACCGCCGACCGGGGGGACCTGCGGGTAGTTGACCTTGGTCTGGACGTGGTTGCGGGTGAGCTTGTCGTACGTCTTGACACCCGGGATCGGGGCCTTGGCCGCGGCGATCTTGGCGTCCCGCTTCTGCTTGGCGTCCACGGCTATCCAGATGCCGCCGCCGACCATGCCCGCCAGCAGCACGGCGGCGGCACCGATCGCGATGAACTTGTTGCGGCGGTCGCGGCGCTGCTCCTCGGCGCGCAGCTCGGCGATTCTGGCGCGACGGTCGGTCGCGCCGGGGCGGCCTCCGGACGCGCCACTGCTCGACTTGTTCGACTGCTTGGAGGCGGAACCCATGGAAAGTGTCCTTGTCCCCGCCGGCGCTCAGGGCACGGCGGTATGAGGGGGTGGCAGGGGAGGCGGAGCCGCCGGTCCGCCCAGGGGCGGGGTCGGCGGTGGGTTCCGCTAGGCCCGGTGGACCTGCAGGGTGTGGAGGTCGGGCGCGTGGTCGGGACCGACCTGGGTCGCGACCACGAGGGCGGACGGTACCGCCCGCTCCAGCACCAGCCGGGCCGGCACGATGGCCGTCGGCTGGGGCGGTGCGTTCGGGAGCTGGCTCTCGGCGCCGCGGAACGGCTGGTCCGAGCAGCCGTCGCCCGGCTGCGGGTGCCGGCCGTCGGCCGAGCACCAGGTGAGCGCCGGGTCGGCGGCTTCCGAGGCGGCGGCCGCCACCTGGGCGTGCGCCGGTGGCCGGGCGTGGGCCGAGTGCGTCGTGCCGCTGCCGCTCCGGGCGGACAGGGCCGGCAGGCCGGTGACCGCGGTGGTCCCGGCCGTCGGGCCGAACATGGTCCCGGCCGCGCTCGGCGGAGTCTGCGCTCCGGCGGGTACGCGGTCCGCGCACGGCAGCAGCGCCAGCAGGGCCACGAGCAGCAGCGCCCACACCGCGATCACCGGGTGGCCCACCTGGGTGGTCCTCCCCGGCGGCGGTGCGGTCGTTCCTGGCGCGGTCATGCGCACATATTAATCAGCCGAAGGAGTGAAGCGATGCCCCTTACCGGCCTTCATTTTTCCGCTTTCCCCCTGCTCGGCCCCGGTGAATCGGCCCTGCTTGGGGCACTTCCGGGCAGGTCGGACGGATCGGACCGGCGTGCGGCCGGAATGCGACACCCGCCGAGTGACGGGTTGTCCCCGAATCCCGGACACCGTCGTTCTCCTTGGGGACAATGACGTCGAGTCCGGCACAGAGCCCGCTCGGCAGACGGCAGACACGGACGAGGAGCCGCCAGATGAGCAAGCAGGGCGCACCGCCACAGCACCGGTCGGAGGACGGCTGGTGGCAGGCGGTCTACACGGGCCCGGCGGACACCCTGCCGGACACCCCCGGCGCCGTGGCCGACGAGGGCAGTGTCGACGACTGGTTCGACTCGGCGGCGGGCATGATCGGCGCCCAGCGCGGTACGGAGCGGCGGGAGCCGGGCGCGGAGCCGGAGCCGGATGTGGAGCCGGAGCCCGCCGTCGAGCCTGCTGTGTCCCCTGAGCCTGCTGCGTGGGCTGCCCCGGCGGAACTCGCGGTACTCGCCGAACCGGATGCGGTTGCCGACGAGAGCGCCGAACTGCCCGAACTGCCCGAACTGAGCGTCGACGAGTGGTTCGACACAGCCGCAGGCATGATCGGCGCTCAGCGTACGGAACAGAAGCCGGAGCAGCGCACGGAGCAGCCGCCGGCTCCCCGTACCGCCACGGCCCGGACTCCCGTCCCCGTCACCCCCGCCGCGTCCGCCGAGGAGCCGCCCCCGGCGCCGGTCGCGCCTGCGCCGACGCCCGGGCGTCCGGCCACCCGCCAGCCGGAGCAACCCCCGGTCCCGCACGTCGGTGAGCGCCCGCCCACCTACGGCCCCGAGCCCACCGCACTGCCCGACGCCGACCCGGACGGGCTCGCGGCGGTGGTTCCCGACACGGCGCTGGAAGGCGCGCAGTACGGCGGCACCACCCTCCGGGCGGTCTCCGTCCGGGGTGACTCGGCCCGCTACCGGGGGGAGCCGCGACGCGACGCGCTGCTGGTCACCCGCTTCGGCGACGGCCCCGACGGCCTCCTGCTGGCCGTTCTGGGCGCGCCGAGCCGCTCGCAGCCCCCGTCCGTCGCGGCGGCCGAGGCGGTCCGCCAGCTCACGGCCGCCGTCGGCCGCAGCAGGCTCGAACTCGCCGCAGACCTGCGGGACGGCGCCCGCGACCGCCTGCGCTACGGCCTGCAACGCCTCGCGGCCCGCGCCGCCGCCCCGCTGCGCGCGGCCGCCGGCAGCCGGCCCTCCGACGGCCCCACCTCGGACGGCTCCGCGCCCGTCTCGCCTTCGGCTTCGCCTGCGCTCCCGTCCGACGCCCTCGGCCCGGTCGGAGGCTCGCCGGAGGACGTCTCACCGGAAGACGGTTCCCCCGACCTGCCCCCGCTCGACACCGGGTCGCTGCACTGCCTGCTGGTCCCGCTCGACCCGGCCGCCACCCACCGTGCCGCGTTCGGCGTCGGCCCGGGCGGGCTCTACCTGTTGCGTTCCGGGCACTGGATCGACGCGTACGCCGCCCGGCTGCTGCACCACCCGGACGGGGAGCAGCCCATCCCGGCCGCCGGTGGCGCCGCGCCGCGCCCGTTCCGGTTCCGCCTGGTCCCGGCCACGCCCGGTGACATCCTGCTGCTCTGCACCCCGGGGCTGGCCGAGCCGGTCGCCGAGGAGCCGGCGGTGGCGCACTTCCTCTCCAGTCACTGGGCGCACCCGCACCCGCCCGGCACCGTCGACTTCCTGCGCCAGGTCCAGGTGCGGGCCAAGGGGTACGCCGACGACCGCACGGCCGTGGCGGTCTGGACGGAGTAGTGCCGGTCGCGGACCGGAGCGCAGCCGGCGCGACGGGTCAGCGCCCGCCGAGCAGTGCGGCCGCGACGGAGGCGACGTGGGCGGCGGCGGCCTCGCGGCCGGCGCCGGGCAGGCCGATCGCGATCGGCACCGCGAAGCCGTCCAGCAGCGCCCGGATCTGCACGGCCCGGTCGTCGGGTGCCACGGCCGAGAACGTCCCGGCCGCCGCGCCCTCCTCGATCAGCGCCGCCAGGTCGGCCTGCCAGGGTGCCTCGATCTCCAACTGCCCCTGCCGGATCTCCGCACTGGCCGGGGACCGGCCCCACACCTCCAGCCAGAGGATCCAGCGCGGATCGCCGGGCCCCTCGGGGAGGTAGAGCTCCGTGTACGCGGCCAGCCGCTCCCACAGCCCGGCGCCCTCCCGGCCGAGCGCGGAGCGGCGGCGTTCGCCGAGCTGCTCCTCGCTCCAGCGCAGGGTCTCCAGCAGCAACTGGTCCTTGCTGCCGAAGTAGTACAGGAGATGACCGGCACTCATCTGGAGCTGCTTCCCCAGCCCGGCCATGGTCAGCTTCGCGAGCCCGTGCTCCGCGACGGCCGCCCGCGCGGCGGCGAACACCTCTTCACGCGGTCGCGCAGCACGGCGCGCCCGTGGCTCCGCCATCTGCTCTTCCTCCTGGCTGCCGGGACCGGGTCCCCACGATACGGCCGAAACGTGCCCGGCCCCCGGCGCCGGGAACCGGACGGGCGCCCGGCACCGCGCCGACCCGCAGGCCCCGGGCGATCGGTGATCGGCGCACGGCCGACCCTACCGGCACAAGGGGCCGGGCCCTGCCCGGAGCGGATCACCCGGCCGGGGCCGTCACGTCGGGAGGATCCACGCGTTAGGCAGCCGACGCTGTGGGTAGCGTTCCGGTGGCTGAAACGGAACGGTCGGGAGTTGCAGTGGGTATCTATGGTCAGGACTGGGCGTCGTACCAGGACAGTCGGCCGGACACGAGCGGCCTGAGCTTCGCGTTCGTGAAGGTGACGGAGGGGTTGTCGTACGTCAATCCGGAGTGGGTCTCGCAACGTGACCACGCGAAGGCGGACGGCCTGGTGTGGGGCGCCTACCACTACCCCCACATGCACAACAGCGACCGCAGCGAGGCCGACTACTTCCTCGCCCAGGTCGCCTGGCAGCCGGGGGACATGGTGGTCCTCGACTGGGAGGGCTACGACTCCGCGAACCAGGACGTCAGCGCCGCGGACCAGTTGGCGTACAAGGAGGACTACCTCGGCTACGTCAAGGGGTGTCTGCCGCACAATCCGGTAGGGCTCTACTGCAACACCGACTACTGGAACCGTGTCGACACGACCGGCCACGTCGGCGACTTCCTCTGGATCGCCACCGCCGGACGCGCCGCCGGAGACCCCGGCATCCGCGCGAACTGGCTGTTCCACCAGTACACCGACAGCCCGGTCGACAGCGACTACTGCCCGCTCGGCAGTACGGACGAACTCCGCTCGTGGGCGCTGTCGTTCGCCCCCGGCAACGCGCCGACACCGGCGCCCCAGCCCCCGCCGCCGCCCGTCGAGGAGGACCCCATGGCCGCATTCACCGAGGCCGACCTGCGCCGTTTCATCCACGAGGAGACCCTCAACGCGGTCACCTCCCAGCCGGGCCGCGACAGCGTCGCCTTCGCGGTCTGCTGGTGGCTGCAGAAGGCACTCACCAGCGCCCCCGTCCCGGCCGCCGCCGGTGAGCCGTGGGGCGACCTGCTGCCCAAGCTGACCGCCGCCCTCAACTCGCTCACCCCGGGCGTCCGGACCGAACTGGAGGCCGCGATCGCCGCCGCCCTCCGGGAGGCGGGCTCCCAGCCCCCGGCCACCACCGGCGGGACGCCCACCCGGCCGCCGACCGTGGTCTGAGCCACCGGGCGCCGCGCACCCGGGCCCGGTCGGTCTCAACGACGGCGTATCCGCTCCGCGTCGCCCCCGGACGCCGGCAGCAGCCCGAGCGCGCGGCGCAACTCCGCCCGGGCCTGTCGGCCGGTGGACGCGATCGTGCCGAGCGCCTCCTCCGCCCGGTGCGGCGACTTGTCCATGACGTACCTGGCGCCGTCGGCCTGCACGACCATGGCGGAGACCTCGTGCGCGACCACGTCGTGCAGCTCACGGGCTATCCGGGCCCGCTCGGCCGCGAGCACGGACTCGGCCCGTGCGGCCCGTCCGCGCCGCACGCGCTCCTCCAGCCCGGCCAGGTGCGCCCGGCGGGCCCGGGCCTGGTGGCCCCAGACCCAGCAGAGTACGAACGGCGCCGACAGCAGGGGGCCGAACAGCAGCAGGTCCGCCAGCAGGCCGGCGGCGTGCGCGCCGGAGTCCTGCAGCAGGACCGCCAGCGGGCCGCCCGTCAGCGCGCCGACGAGTGCCGCCCGGGAGATCCGGCGTGAACCGAAGGCGGCGCCGGTGTAGGCGAACAGGAGACAGCCGGGGCCGGAGACCGTCCAGTCCGGGTCCAGGCCCGTGAGGAGCTGCCCGAACCCGAGGGCGATCACGGCGCCCGTGGCCGCGTCCGGACGGTGGCGGCGCAGGAGGGCGAGGCCGCAGAGGAGGAGGGCCGACGAGACGTGCGCGACCTGCTGCGGGCCGGTCGCATCCTGCCCCTGGACCGCCGCCCGCAGGCCGAGGTACAGGAACAGCGCCGCCCAGAGGGCGTCGGGCATCAGGGGAAGCTGCTGGAGCCTCGTGCCGAGTCGGTCCACAGCGCAAGCCTAGGAAGTCGCGGCCGTCCGCGAGTCAGTCCGGAGGGTGGTCCGTTCTCCACCTGGAGGAGTATCCGTACGAACAGACTCCTGCTGCCCGGAGGCTGCCGGGCGGCAGACGCGCGGTCACCACCCGGCGGCCTCCGCGACCGCCGCCAGCGCCGCGCTCCACGGGTACGTCGTCCGGTCGCTCTGCTTCGGCGCGTCCGGGACGAAGGCCCCCTCCCCGAGCAGCACCCGAACCCCGGCGCCCCGCAGCGTACCGATGCTCCGGTCGAACTGCGGATGTCCCGTCAGTCCGGTGTTGACGCACGGCATCATCACCAGCGGGAGCCCCCTGCCGACCGCCTCCGAGGCGAATGCCACCACCCACTCCGAGGTGAGGCCGAGCGCCCACGAGTTGATCGTGTTGAAGGTCGCCGGAGCGATCAGGGCGACCGTCGCCGGCGGCCACGGATCGGCCTCCTCCGGCGTGCGGTGCCGGTGCCTGATCGGATGCCCGGTCAGCTCCTCCAGCTCCGCGAGGTCGCCCGCCAGCCAGTCGGCGGCGGTCGACGTCAGCCCGAGGCACACGTCCCAGCCGGCGGCCTGCGCCTGCCCGATCACCGGGCGCACGTCGAACACCGGCGGAGCGGCGGATCCCAGCAGATACAGCACACGGTCGGATCGCATGGGCCCAGCCAAGCAGACCGGCGGCGGGACCCGGCCCCCCGGGGCCTCCGGGCCGGCCCCCGGGAGCGCCGCTCTCCCGCTCTCCTCCGGGAGACCGGGAGAGCGGGAGATCGGGAGAGCGGGCAGGACGGGGGAGGCTCAGCCGGCCTTCGGCTGCTGCTGGGTGATGCAGTGGATGCCGCCGCCGTTGGCGAAGATCTCGCGGGCGTCGACCAGCTCGATCTTGCGGCCCGGGTAGGCGTCGGCCAGGACGGCCGCGGCGACCTGGTCGCGGGGGTCGTCGAAGGCGCAGAGGATGACCGCGCCGTTGGCGACGTAGTGGTTGATGTAGGAGAAGTCGACCGGCTCGCCCTCCTCGTCGGTCAGGACGGTCGGTGCGGGCACCTCGATGACCTCCAGGAGCCGGCCGGCCGCGTCCGTCGAGGTGCGCAGGAGGGCGACCAGTTCCTTGCAGACCGCGTGGTCGGGGTGGGCCGGGTCGGGCTGGACGTGGGCGACCACGACGCCCGGGCGGACGAAGGAGGCCACGATGTCGATGTGGCCCCGGGTGCCGAACTGGTCGTAGTCGCGGGTGAGTCCGCGCGGCAGCCAGATGGCCTTCGTGGTGCCGAGGAAGGCGTGCAGCTCGGCCTCGACGGCCTCCTTCGTCCAGTCGGAGTTGCGCCCCTCGCCGAGCTGGACGGTCTCGGTGACCAGGACGGTGCCCTCGCCGTCGACGTGGATGCCGCCGCCCTCGTTGATCAGCTTCGAGGCGAAGCGCTGCACGCCCGTCAGACCGGTGATCTCCTCGGCGATGTGCTGGTCGTGCTCCCAGCGGGCCCAGGACTGCGCCCCCCAGCCGTTGAACACCCAGTCGGTGGCGGCCAGTTCGCCGTTGCCGCCGAGCAGGAAGGTCGGGCCGATGTCGCGCATCCAGGCGTCGTCCAGCGGACGCTCGACCAACTCGACCTCGGGCGAGACGTACTTGCGCGCGTCCGCCAGTTCACCGGTGTTGACGATCAGGGTCACCGGCTCGTACCGGACGATCGTGTTGGCGACCCGGGCCCAGGCCTCGCGGGCGGCGTGCAGGTGCGCGGGCTCGTCGAAGGTCGGGTTGTCGGTGGGGAAGGCCATCCAGGTGCGCTCGTGCGGGTGCCACTCGGCGGGCATCCGGTAACCGAGGGAGGCGGGAGTCGTCATGAGGGTGAAATCCTAAGCAGTGAAGGGTGGTTACAGGAAGTAGAGGCGGCTGAGGGAGACCGTGTCGGCGGGGTCGGAGCGCAGTGGTTCGCCGTCGAGGGTGACCAGGCCGGTGGTGGGTTCGACGTGGACGTTGCCGGTGCGGGCGTTGCGGATCATGTTGCGGGGGCCGATGCCGCGGGTGTTGCGGACGCCGACGCGGCGTCGGCGGGTGGGGAGTTGGTCGGCGGCGGTGTCGAGGTAGGAGGCGTCGGCGGCGGCCTGGGCGACGAAGGCGACGGAGATGTCGGCCGCGGTGGTGCCGTGGGCGCCGAACTGGGGGCCGAGGACGAGGGGTTCGCAGCGGTCGGTGGAGGCGTTGGGGTCGCCCGTGACGCCGTAGGCGGGGAAGCCGGCCTTGAGGACGAGTTGGGGCTTCGCGCCGAAGTGGTCGGGGCGCCAGAGGACGATGTCGGCGAGTTTGCCGGTCTCGATGGAGCCGACCTCGTGGGCGAGGCCGTGGGCGATGGCGGGGTTGATGGTGAGTTTGGCGATGTAGCGCAGGACGCGCTCGTTGTCGTCGCCGGCGTGGTTGGTGCCGTAGGAGCCCTGGCCGTCGAGGGGGCCGAGTTCGGTCTTCATCTTGCCGGCCATGGCGAAGGTGCGGCGGACGGTCTCGCCGGCCCGGCCCATGCCCTGGGCGTCGGAGGAGGTGATACCGATGACACCGAGGTCGTGGAGGACGTCCTCGGCGCCCATGGTGCCGGCGCGGATGCGGTCGCGGGCCATGGCGGCGTCGCCGGGGAGGTCGGTCTTGAGGTCGTGGGCGGAGACGATCATGCCGAAGTGCTCGCCGAGGGCGTCGCGGCCGAAGGGGAGGGTGGGGTTGGTGGAGGAGCCGATGACGTTGGGGACGCCGGCCATCTTGAGGACGTTGGGGACGTGCCCGCCGCCGCAGCCCTCGATGTGGAAGGCGTGGATGGTGCGGCCTTCGAGGACGGCGAGGGTGTCCTCGACGGAGAGGCACTCGTTGAGGCCGTCGGTGTGCAGGGCGACCTGGACGTCGTGCTCCTCGGCGACGCGCAGGGCGGTGTCGAGGGCGCGGGTGTGGGCGCCCATGTCCTCGTGGACCTTGAAACCGGAGGCGCCGCCCTCGGTGAGGGCCTCGACGAGGGGCGCGGGGTCGGAGGAGGAGCCGCGGGCGAGGAAGCCGATGTTGACGGGCCAGGCGTCGAAGGCGTTGAAGGCGTGCCGCAGCGCCCAGGGGGAGTTGACGCCGACACCCCAGACGGGTCCGAACTCCTGGCCGATGATCGTGGTGACACCGGAGGCGAGGGAGGCCTCCATGATGCGGGGGGAGAGCAGGTGGACGTGGGTGTCGATGGCTCCGGCGGTGGCGATCATGCCTTCGCCGGAGACGATGGTGGTACCGGTGCCGACGACGACCTCGACGCCGTCGAGGGTGTCGGGGTTGCCGGCGCGGCCGATGGCGGCGATGCGTCCGTCGACGATGCCGATGCTGGTCTTGCGGATGCCCTGCACGGCGTCGATGACCAGGACGTTGCTGATGACGAGGTCGCAGGTGTCGCGGACGGCGGCGGCCTTGAGGTGGAGGCCGTCGCGGGCGGTCTTGCCGAAGCCGGCCAGGAATTCGTCGCCGGGGGCCTGCGAGTCGGATTCGACGCGGACGATGAGGCCGGAGTCGCCCAGCCGGATGCGGTCGCCGGTGCGGGGGCCGTGGACGGCGATGTAGTCATGGGGGGTGATGGCGGTCATGACTGGGGCTCCGCGTTGTCGTAGGTGGTGAGGTAGCCGGTGGCGCGGGCCTTCTCCAGGGCTGCTTCGCGGGCGCCGGGCGCGTCGAGGGGGCCGTCGACGAGGCCGGCGAAGCCGATGGCGACGCGGGTGCCGCCGATGGGGGTGAGGCCGATCTCGACGGTGGCGCCCGGGTCGAAGCGGACGGTGGAGCCGGCCGGGACGGCGAGATGGGTGCCGTAGGCGGCGGCGCGGTCGAAGGCGAGGCGGGGGTTGGCTTCGAAGAAGTGGAAGTGGGAGGTGACCGAGATCGGGACGCCGGAGGTGTTGTGGACGGGGAGGCGGATGGTCTCCTCGGTGGGGTCGTAGCCTTCGCCGCTGCCGGGCAGGGCGGTGCCGGGGGCGTCGTCGCCGAGGGAGCCGTGGCCCTGGAAGGGGTCGTTGACGACGGCGAGGCGGGTGCCGTCGTCGAAGACGGCTTCGACCTGGATGACGGTGACGACGTCGGGTACGCCGGGGAGGACGTCGTCCGCGGTGAGGACGGTGCGGCCGGCGTGGATGGCTTCGGCGAGGCGGCGGCCGTCG
The DNA here is from genome assembly GCF_039529945.1 of Kitasatospora kazusensis. Classification (NCBI taxonomy): domain Bacteria; kingdom Bacillati; phylum Actinomycetota; class Actinomycetes; order Kitasatosporales; family Streptomycetaceae; genus Kitasatospora; species Kitasatospora kazusensis. The sequence goes on from NZ_BAAANT010000017.1 coordinate 45,474, forward strand.
CGGGCGGCTTCGCAGACGGTGTCGGCGATGAGCGCGGTGGCTTCGGGGACGTTCAGCCGGACGCCGCGGGCACGGCGCGCGCGGGCCAGTTCGGCGGCCGTGAAGATCAGCAGCCGGTCCCGTTCGGTCGGTGTCAGTCGCATGGCGCCTCGCTCACGGTTGCCGGGGACTCGGAGTGGTTAGAACGACGTTCAAACATCTCCGGCCATTGAACCCGGGTCGCGCCGCCCTGTCCAGCGTTGCCCACCGCGAACCGTTCGGCGCGCCGGAGGCCGCAAGGGAGTAGTCGGTGCCCTCTATGTATCAGGTGCCTGATATACATAAGGCATCTGTTTCAGTGTTGTGAGCCGTGAGGAGCGCCGTCATGCGCGCAGTCCGCTACACCCGCACCGGTGGCCCCGAGGTCCTGGAGACCGCCGACGTACCCGTGCCGCAGCCCGGGCCCGGCGAGGTCGCCATCGACGTCAGCCACGCCGGCGTGCACTTCGCCGACGTGATGTTCCGGCGCGGGCAGTTCCCGCTGCCGCTGCCGGCGGTGCCCGGCCTGGAGGTCGCCGGTACGGTCGCCGAGCTCGGGGAGGGGGTGACGGGCCTGCGGGTGGGCCAGCCGGTGGCCGCCGTGGTGACCGGCTTCGGCGGCTACGCGGAGCGCGTCGTCGCCGGCGAGGTCACCACCGTCCCCCTGGAGGGTGAACTCGCGGGCCTGAGCCCGCTGCTCGCCGCCGCCACCGCCTGCAACGCGGCCACCGCCGTCGGCACCCTGCGCGGCGCGGCCCGGCTCGCCGAGGGCGACCGGGTGCTCGTCCTCGGGGCCTCCGGCGCGCTCGGCACACTGCTCGGCGGGCTCGCCCGCGCGTACGGCGCCGCGCTGGTGGTCGGCGCCGCGAGCACGCCCGAGCGGGCCGCCCGCGCGGCCGCGAGCGGTTACCACCACACGCTCGGCTACGGCGAGCTGGCCGACCGCACCCCCGGGCTGACGGACGGACAGGGCTTCGACGTGGTGATCGACTCGGTCGGCGGCGAACCGCGCGAGCAGGTGCGCGGGCTGCTCGCCGTCCTCGGCCGGCACGTCGTCATCGGCGACGCCGCCGACCGGGACATCACGCTGGGGGCCGACCAGGTCTGGTACGACAGCTTCACCCTGGCCGGCTACAACATGGGCGGCGTGCTGGCGCGCCGCCCCGACCTGTTCCGCGCGCACCTGCTGGAGGGGCTGCGGATGGTCGCCGACGGCACCCTGCGGGCCGAGGCCGAGGAGATCGGCTGGGACGGCGTGGTCAGGGCGCACGAACTGCTGGAAGGGCGGGCGGCGACCGGGAAGTACGTCCTGCGGACGGCGTGAGCGTCCGCGCGCCTCACCCGGGCGGGTGACCGCGATACTGGTCGGGGCCCGCCCGGGTTCGAACCGGACCGCCGAGGAGAGGCAGCCGCCATGACCACCGACCCCGCCGAGATGCTGGCCGGCCCCCGAGGGGCGCAGCTGCGCCTGGGGCTCGCGATCAAGCGGGCCGAGCAGGCCATGATGGCGGCCAAGACCGAGGCGCTGCGCGAGCTGGACCTGACGGTCCCGCAGTACGCGGTGCTGCTGCAGCTCACCGAGCGGTCCGGGATGTCGGGTGCCCAGCTGGCGCGCGGGGCGGCCGTCACCCCGCAGACCATGGCGGGGGTGCTCGCCAACCTGGAGGCCAAGGGGCTGGTCGAGCGCGAGCAGTCCGAGGTGCACAGCAAGGTGCTGGTCACCCGGCTGAGCGAGGCGGGGCGCACGCTGGTGGCGGCGGCCGACGCGCGCGCCGTGGAGATCGAATCGGCGCTCTGGACGGCGTTCGAAGGGGGGGAACGTGAACTGTTCCGTTCCTTCCTCGAACGGGCTGCCGCCGTCCTGCACGGAAAGCACCGGCCGGCTCCGCCGGTGGGGTGACCCGCCGTCACCCCGGGTTCCGGCAGACGGGAGGGGTGGCCGTGCGGGACCGGCGCGGTGCGTCCGGGACGGGCGGCCCGGCGGTTGCCCGGCCGCGTTCTCGAACTGACGCCCGTTCACCATTTGCCGGTCGGACCGGCCGCAAACCTCCACGGCGCCGTCAATTGGATCACTTCAGCGCCCCCCAACTCCCGTTTCACCCCCGATGACCGCGTACGCACTGTTGCGAACGGCGCGGGGTGGGCATGAGGATGGTCGTCAGCAAGAAGGGGTCGGCCCGGCCGGTGGGGGACTCGGCGCGGTGGCCACCCGTGAGAAGGCGGGGGCGTACGGTGATGGATGGTCAGGCGAGGTTTCCGCGCCAGCGGACGTCTTCGAACAGTGACACGGCCGCGCCGGCCGGACTCGGTGACGTCCCGGCTCCGGTCCGCGATCCGGAGTGCTCGCTGCACCGGCGGCTGCACACCGCGCTCGAACCGGCCGACCTGCTCGCGGTCGGCGCCGTCCGGCACCGGCTGCGCGCGGCGCTGACGCTCTGGGGCGTGCCCGAGCTCGCGGACACCGCCGAGCTGCTGGCCGCCGAGCTGGTCACCAACGCGCTGCTGCACACCGAGCGCGGAGCGGTCTTCGACGCCGTCCTCACGCCCGAGCAGCGGCTGCGGGTCGAGGTGCAGGACGGCACCTCCCGGCTGCCCGGCCGCCGGTCGCCGGCCGAGTTCGCCACCTCCGGGCGGGGGCTGATGCTGGTCGAGGCGCTCGCCGACGACTGGGGCGTGCAGCTGCGCGGGGACGGCAAGGTCACCTGGTTCGAGCTCGGCGCGCACTGAGCGGCCCGGGCGCCCGGCAGGATCGGCCGGGCTCCGACGCGCCCGTCCGCCTTTCCGGTCCCGGGTGGTGTGTCTGCGCACCGTACGCCGCTGCGCGCCGACTTTCGGGAGGCGGGCGCTCTCGGTCGAAACGGGACGGTACTAGTAATCTTTCGACAGGATAGTGAGAATGTGTGGCCACGCGGTCCGCCCGGACGGCAGTGGCACGGCAGCGGTAGGAGAAGCATGGCGACAGAGCCCGAGCCGCAAGGGCCCGCACGCCGCACCCCACCGGCCCAGACGGCGAGAACCGCGGCGGCCTCCGGCGCCCTGCGCACCGCGTCCGGCCTGGTGGCCGGCCGGGCCGCGCCCGCGGTCGCCAGGGGGCTGCCGACCCGCAGCGGCGAGTCCACCCCCGACTGGCTCGAACCCGCGATGGCCGCCAACGGCATCGGCTCGTTCGACTGGGACATCCGCCACGACGTCCTGGAGGGCGACCCCAGGGCCTGCGCCATCCTCGGCCTGGCGGCCGACCGCTTCGACCGCAGTTCCGCCGCCTTCCTCGCGATGCTGCACCCCGAGGACGCACCCGTGGTGCGCCGCCGGGTCGAGCGCGCGGTCACCGAGCTCGGCCAGTGCGGCGCCTACTACCGGACGGTCTTCCCGGGCGGGGAGATGCACGCCGCACGGTTCCGCGGCCGGGTGCTGGCCGACGCCTTCGGCCGGGCCTCCCGGATGGTCGGCTTCGTCTGGGACGCCACCGTCGAACTGCACAAACGCGTCCGGGCCGGCGAGCTGGCCGCCCTGCGGGAGGAGCGTTCACGCTTCATCAAGGAGGCCGCCCGCGCCCTCTCCGAGGCCGTCACCGTCCGGGACGTGGCCCGGGTCTTCACCGAGCTGCCGCTCCCCGGCCTGCCGCCGGACGGCCTGGTGCTGGCCTCGCTGGAGGCGGGCCGGCTGCAGATCCTCGGCGCGACCGGCTACCGGCCCGAGGACATGCACCCGTACGACCGCTCGCCGATCGTGGCCAGCCACCCGGCCGCCGAGGCGATCCGCACCCGGGGCCCGGTGGTGATCGCCAGCCGGGACGAGTACCGCGAGCGCTACCCCGAGGCCTGGCCCCGGGTCAGCGAGACCGGCCGCAGCGCCTGGGTCTTCCTGCCGCTGGTCGCCAGCGGCCGGGTGATCGGGGTCTGCCTGGTCAGCTTCGACGACGACCGCGAGCTGGACGCGGACGAGCGCACCCTGCTCGCCACCCTCGGCGGCCTGGTCGCCCAGTCCCTCGCCCGCGCCCGGCTGCACGACGCCGAGCACGAGCTCGCCGCCGGGCTGCAGCGCGTCATGCTGCCCCGGACGGTGCCCTCCGTCCCCGGGGTCACCACCACCGTCCGCTACCTGGCGGCCGGCTCCGGGCTGCAGATCGGCGGCGACTGGTACGACGTCGTGCCGCTGCCCGGCGGGCACGTCGGGCTGGTGATCGGCGACGTCCAGGGCCACGACGTGCACGCCGCCGGGATCATGGGCCAGCTCCGGATCGCCCTGCGCGCGTACGCCGCCGAGGGCCACCCGCCCGCCGCCGTGATGGCACGGGCCTCCCGCTTCCTCGCCGACCTGGACACCGACCACTTCGCGACCTGTCTGTACGCCGAGGTGAACATCGACTACGGCGTGGTCTACGCCGTCCGGGCCGGCCACCTCGACCCGGTGGTCCGCCGCGCCGACGGCAGCACCGCCGTGGTGCCGGTGGTCGGCGGGCTGCCGCTGGGCGTCGCCTCGGACGAGGAGTACCGCGTCACCAGGTTCAGCCTGGACCCGGGCGAGACCGTGGTGCTCTGCACCGACGGCCTGGTGGAGGCCCGCGGCATGGACCTGGACACCGGGTTCGCCCGGCTCTGCGAGGCCGTCTCCCGGGACCTGCCCGCCCGTGGCGAGTCCGCCGCCGACCCGCTGGACGTGCTGGCCGACCGGATCGCCTCGCAGGCGGCCGACTCCACCGAGCGCGAGGACGACATAGCGCTGCTGCTGCTCCGCTGGGACGGCCCGGCCGGCGGCCTGGCCGCCCAGCAGCTGCGGCGCCGGATCGGCCAGGCCGACCTCGCCCGGATCTCCGAGCTGCGCGGCGAACTACGGGACGCGCTGCGGCGCTGGGGCGTCCCGGAGCTGGTCGACACCGCCGAACTGCTCGCCTCCGAACTGGTCACCAACGCGATCCGGCACACCGACCGGGACGCGATGTTCACCGCACGGCTCTACCGGGACCCCGAACAGGGCGGCGGGGCCAGGCTGCGGATCGAGGTGGAGGACGAGTCCGACCTCTGGCCGACCCGCCGCACCCCGGGCGAACAGGCCTCCTCCGGACGCGGGTTGATGCTGGTCGAGGCGCTCGCCGACGGCTGGGGCGTGGAGCCCCGGGGGTCGGGCAAGCGGATGTGGTTCGAACTCTCGGCGGAGCCGGAGGGGCCGGCGGCCTGAGGGGCCCCTCCGGGGCGGGTTGACCGTTCAGGACTGGGTGCCTTCGGCGGCGCGGAGAACTGCGTGACCAGGGCACCACGTAGGTGGACGGTTGTGCGCGCAGTTCTCCCCCAGCCTTCGGCCGGGAGGTACCCCCACGCGCCCCTGTTGTGGTTGCCCCGAGCTGTACGGTGCCGGGGTCCGGGAGGTCCCGGGTACCGGAGGGGCCGGGGGTCAGCCGAACTGCTGCTCCAGGTCCTTGAGTTTCTGCTCCAGGGAGTCGAGGCGGGGGAGGGTCATGGTGTCCTCCTCCGGGGTGAGGTCGACGCTGAGGCGGGCCTGGCGGGCGGGTAGGCCGGGCTGGGTGACGGTGCCCTCGGCGGGGGCCTCGGGCAGGGCCGTCCCGGCCGGGGGTATCGCGGACTCCGAGCCGCCGGACTCCAGTTGCGCGGGCAGTGCCCGCGCGCCGGCGCGCGAGCGCCATGCGCCGCCGTGCTGCCGCCCGAGCGCGCGGATCTCCGCGCGCTCGCGCCGGCTCGCGAGCCGTTGACGCTCGCGGTTCGCGGCGGCCTCGCGCTTGTCGTCGCGGACCTCCTCGACCGCCTCGTCCAGCGTGCGGACGTTCTCCAGCAGCATCAACGACCAGGCGGCGTACGTCTCCAGCGGAGCCCGCAGCCAGCGGACCATCCGGATCTGCGGCAGCGGCCGGGGCACCAGCCCCTGCTCCCGCAGCGCGGCCCGCCGGGTCTGCTTGAGCGCCCGGTCGAACAGCACGGCGGCGGACAGCGACATCCCGGCGAAGAACTGCGGGGCCCCGTCGTGGGCGCCGCCGCGCGGCGCGTGCACCCAGTTGAACCAGGCGGAGGCCCCGGCGAAGAGCCAGACCAGCATCCGCGAACCTAGCGCAGCGTCCCCGTGGCTGGCCTCCCGGACGGCCAGCACGGAGCAGAACATCGCCGCGCCGTCCAGACCGAACGGCACCAGGTACTCCCAGCCCCCGGAGAGGTCGAGGTTCTGGATCCCGAAGCCGACCAGGCCGTGGAAGGAGAGCGCGGCCGCGACGCCGGCGCAGCAGAACAACAGGGTGTACGAGGCGCCCCCGTACAGGGACTCCTTGCGGCGCCGGCGGTCCTCGCTGCGCTCCCAGGAGTCCGGGCCGCCGGCGCGGTCGGTGGCCCTGTTACGGGCGAAAGCCACCAGCACGGCGGTCACCACCAGTGCGACCACGCCCGTGATGGCCCAGCCCAGCGGTATGTCCGACAGTTTCATGACCTGCACCAGCCTCGCTTTCCTGCGTAATGACGGCGGGGACCATCATGGCGGAACAGCGACTTGTTGATGGCTGATTTCGTGTCAATGTACCGGGGAGAGGGAATTCTCCCCGATCTGCCATTTGATTATAGGATTACTGAGGGGCTGTTAATTCCGGCCCGGGCAGGACCGGGGGCAGCTGAAACAGGATTCGGCCGCACCCACGGTGTAGAGCAGGCAGCAGCTGAGCCGGGTACGGGCGCGGAGCGGCGGCGAGCCGGGCCGCTCCAGCAGCCGGAAGTCCGGGCCGCCGGTGAACCAGGACGCGTCGCCGGGCAGCAGCCCGGCCAGCGCGGCGGCGGCCCGCTCCTCCTCGCCGAGCAGGCTGCCGACGTACCAGAGGCCCTCGATCACGTCGTCCGTCGCCATGGCCCGGAGGGTGTGCGGTCCGCGCCGCACCTCGGGGCGGAAGGCGGCCAGCACCGGCGCCAGGTGCTCGGTCAGCGCAGCGCGCAGCCCGGCCCGCAGGGCGGCCTCGTCCGGCACCACCCGGGCGGCGGGCAGCGCGGCCGCCGGATCGTCCGGGAGGCAGAGGAAATCGGTGGCCTGCACGGTGAGTTCGCCCGTGCGGCGGCGGATCGAGACCTGCTCGGCCGGGATCCGCGGCACCCGCCGCTCCAGCAGCCAGGGCAGGGTGAACAGCAGTGCCACCGGCCAGCAGTAGCGGTGCAGGCAGAACCCCGCCGCGACGTCCGGGCGCAGCGGCGCGCCGTACCGGGCCGGGCCCTGGCGGGCGTCGAAGGCGATCAGCTCGCGCAGGGTGTCGCGGTCCCGCAGGAAGTCGGCGGTACGGATCCAGCCCCGGCCCGAGCGCGGCGGCCCCGGGCGGATCCGCAGCCCGGGGAAGACCTCGCCCAGGCGGGCGTAGCCGGCCAGCAGGGGTGGTCCGTCGGCCGTCCGTCCGGTGCCCGCCTCGGCGCTGCGCACGGTCATGCTGGGCCCCATCCGATCGGACCGGGGCTCGGGGAGCTCGGCGGCGGCAAGGTGAACCTGCCCGAGGGCCGCCTCGGGCAGGTTAGGCTCACCTTAGCTGATGGAGTCTCCGACTTCCTGTCCGACGCGGCTGTCCGGGGGAGTGCCGGGGGCGGGGAGGGAGCTCAGGCGGCGTGCGAGCCAGACCGGGACACCGCCCAGAGCCTGCATCAGCCGCGCCGCCTCCGCACGCAGCCGCGCCGCCTCGGCCGGCTCGGACACCTCGGCCAGCGCAGCGAGCGCCGGTGCGACCCCGACCGTGAACCCCAGCTCCTCGCGCAGCCGCAGGGAGGCCCGGAAGCCCTCCCGGGCCCGTTCGAGGTCGCCCGCCACCAGTGCCAGCGCCGCCAGGTGCCGCCAGGTGTACGAGCGCAGCAGCCGGTCACCGCACTCGCCGGCGCCCTCGTGCGCCCGCCGGTAGGCGATCCAGGCGGCGGTCGGATCGTGCAGCAGGTTCTCCGCGACCAGCCCGCGCCGGAAGTCCAGCAGCGGTCGGCCGGGTGCCTTCGGCGGGAGCAGGGCCGAGGTGCGCCCGAGGGCGGCCTGGGCCTCGTCCAGCCGGTCGCGCGGGCCGAGGATGCTCGCGACGTACGCCAGGAAGCCGCGCGCGCAGGACGCCGCCGCCCGCTGGCCGGCGCTCGCCACCCCGGCCTCGGCCAGGCGTAAGGCCTGCTCGGCCTGTTCCCAGTGTCTGGCGGTGAACAGGCACTGCTCGATCAGTAGTTCGGCCCGGTCGAGGGCTGCGACAGGGTCCGCCGCGGCGCTGGGCCGGAGTAAGTCGGCGGCCTCCTGCCAACACCCGCGCGACCGAAGCCGCCAGACCGTGTCCGCAGTGCCCCCCGGGGCCGTACCGTGCTCCGACAACGCCACCTCCTTGTGCGCGTGTCCAGCGAACGGAACTGCTGTGGCCGCAATTCAACACGGGGGCGAGCTTGTGCACCAGATCACGAACGTCGGAGATTCCGGCGGGGGGCTGTCGGTCCGGGAGTCGGTCAGGGGTGCCGGAGGGTCCGTACGGCCCCCGTCAGGACGTCCACCCCGTCTCCATCAGGGCCTCCGCCGCGCCGTTGGCGGGCTGCGGGATGCCTGCGAGGTCGAGCCGGAACAGCGCCACCAGCAGCTGCTCGCCGCGTACCGTCGCCTGGTGCGAGAAGCCGCCCAGGACGAACATCGCGGCGGCGATCTCCTCGGCGTGCAGGGTCTGCAGCCAGAGGCACTCGACGGCCTTGATGTCGGCCGGTTCGGATCCCGCGTCCACCAGGGCGACCATCCGGGAGCCCAACAGCGTTACCGGGACGTCGGCCTGATGGTCCGCCAGTTCCAGGTCGTCGAAGCCGAGCCACTGCAGGTAGCGGGCGGCCGTCAGCACGGCGTCCTCCGGGCTGCGGACCGGGTGCGGCCGGAACGGCGCCCGTGGGCCGCCGTGGCGATCGCCCGGCCGCCCGTCCTGCTGCCCGTTCTGCTGTCCGGTGTGGTGCCCGCCGTGGCCGCTCAGGGACCGTTCCGCCGGGTGGGGGCCCGGGTGGGCGCCCGGGTGGCCCTGCGGAGGCACGGTCGGGACCACGCCGGTGGCCGGCCGGGCGGTGTGCGGGTACGGCGCCGCGCCGCCGTGGTGCTGCGGGAGTTCGAACTGCGGGGCCGGTCCGAGCAGGCCGGTGCTCTGCAGGCGCGGGGCGCGGTCCACCGGAAGGCGCACGGTGGCACCGCAGTTGCAGGTGAACTCGGGCTGCGGCCACTGGTCGTTGCGGCCGCAGTGCGGGCACCGCATGCTCAGCCAGGAGTCCTCCCAGGACCTGAACCGCACCTGCACCGGCACGCCGCCCCGCAGCAGCGGCACTCGGAGCTGCGCGCCGCAGGGGCAGGGCAGTGAGGGTGGTTCGTACAGATGCTCACGCCGGCAGGCCGGGCAGCGGATCGCGCTCGCGCCGCCGCTGTGCCCGCCGCCGTGGGCGCCGGAGTTGAACCGAGCCGGGTCGCTGAAGTCGTCTGGCAGCGGTACTCCGGGCATGGCTCGCACCGTCCGTTCGGGTCGGCTGGGCAGGTCAGGTCGTTCCCATCGTCCCCGATGCGTGTCGGGTTCGGCAGCGTTTGCGCTAATCCCAGGGACAGATCAGGGGTGGTCGGCCCGGCGGTCTACCGGTGGCCGGTCTCCGCCGGGCAGGCTCCAGCGCGCGAGGTCCGCCGGGGTGTCGAGATCGTCGGGCACGGCCACGTCGCCGCACTCGACCAGCTCGATCTCACCGGCGTGGGCCGCCAGCAGCGCGCGGGCGCCGGCGTCCCCGGTCGCCCCGGCGGCGGCCTCCGCGAGGTGCCGGGCGCCGATCAGGACGGGGTGCCCGCGCCGGCCCGCGTACGCCGCCGCCGCCAGCTCGGCGCCCGCGCGGTGCGCGGCGAGCAGCCGGGCCACGGCGGCGGGGGTGACTCCCGGGGTGTCCACCAGCATGACCAGGACGGCCGCGGTCTCCGGCGGCAGGGCGGCCAGACCGGCGCGCAGCGAGGAGCCCATGCCGCTCTCCCAGTCCGGATTGTCGACAAGTCGGCAGTCGCCGAGCTCCGCCGCGGACCGCACCTGACCGGCGGCGGCGCCCAGTACCGCCACCGTCGACCGGCAGCCGCCGGCCCGGACCACCGCGAGCGCGTGCTCGATCAACGGCCGCCCCCGGTACGGGATCAGCGCCTTGGGCCGTCCGCCGAGCCGCCGCCCGCCACCTGCGGCCAGCACCAGGGCGGGCACCAGGGCAGGTGCCGGGGCGGGCGCCGACTGCTGTCGATCTTCCATGGGGACAGTCTGGCCGCCCCGCCCGGACGGCGACAGTTAGAGGAATCTACAAGGCAAACCCGCAGGTCGGTGCGGTGGCCCGGCTCTTCCACCGCTGGATCTCCGGCACGCAGGGCCCGTCTACTGGGCAGATGGCACCTCTGGCACCCCGTACCGAGCAGACGCAGACGCAGACGCAGAAGCGCACGCGCCGGCAGACGCGCCCGCGCACGCCCGCGCCGACGCCCGGCGCACCGGCCGCACCCGGCGCACCGGCCGCACCGGCGCCGCTGGTCGACCGCTTCGGCCGGGTCCACACCGACCTGCGGGTATCCCTCACCGACCGCTGCAACCTGCGCTGCACGTACTGCATGCCGGCCGAGGGTCTGAACTGGCTGCCCAAGGCCGAGGTGCTCACCGACGACGAGATCGTCCGGCTCGTCCGGATCGCCGTCCGGGACCTCGGGATCAGGTCCGTCCGGCTCACCGGCGGCGAGCCGCTGCTGCGGCGCGGCCTGCCCGGCCTGGTGGCCCGGCTCGCGGAGCTCGGCCCCGAACTGTCCCTCACCACCAACGGCATCGGGCTCGCCCGGATGGCGGCCGACCTCAAGGCGGCCGGGCTGCACCGGGTCAACGTCAGCCTGGACACCCTGCGGCCGGACCGCTACGCGGAGATCACCCGCCGGGACCGGATCGCCGACGTGTTCGCCGGGATGGCCGCCGCGCAGGCCGCCGGGCTGGCGCCCGTCAAGGTCAACGCCGTGCCGGTGCGCGGGGTCAACGACGACGAGATCCTCGACCTGGTCGAGTTCGCGGCCGGGCACGGGTACCGGATGCGCTTCATCGAGTCCATGCCGCTGGACGCCCAGGGCGGCTGGAGCCGCGACCGGATGATCACCGCCGACGAGCTGCTGGAGATCCTCGGCCGCCGCTGGGAGCTCGTCCCGGTCGGGCGGCACGGCAACGCGCCGGCCGAGGAGTTCCGGATCGCGGGCACCGACACGGTGGTCGGCGTGATCGCCTCCGTCACCCGGCCGTTCTGCGGTGGCTGCGACCGCGTCCGGCTGACCGCCGACGGCCAGCTGCGCAACTGTCTCTTCGCCACCCAGGAGTCGGACCTGCGTGCGCTGTTGCGCGGCGGCGGCGAGGACGCCGCGATCGAGCGGGCCTGGCGCAGTACCATCGCCCGCAAGGGGCCCGGCCACGACATCGGCTCGGCCGACTTCGTCCAGCCCGACCGCCCGATGTCCGCGATCGGCGGCTGACTCCGGCCCCCCGGGCCGAGCCCGGTCCGCCGCGCGCCGGGGCGTGGCGGGGCCGGATTTCGACCTCCTCGCAATGTCCCCGTTGCGCCGACTTGACCCGGTGTGAGGCGGCTGGTCTGCTGGTGCGCCGTCAGACGTCACATCATCGGGGGAAAATCCGTGCCAGCCCGTCGTACCGCCGTGTCCGTCGCCGCTCTGCTGCTCGCCGTACCCGTCCTGGCGGGTTGCGCGGGCGGCAGCCCGACCCAGGACCCGGTCCCGCTCTCGCTCGGCACCAGCCCGCTGGCGAACCCGGACGGCACCAGACCGGGCCTGGCCCCGATCACCTCCGACGCCGACCTCAGGGCGGCCAGCGCGCTGATAGCCAAGCTGAAGACCGCCCCGGCCGGACCCAGGACGGGTTACGACCGGGACCAGTTCGGCCCGGCCTGGACGGACAACGTGGACGGCGTACCGCTCGCGCACAACAACTGCGACACCCGGGACGACCTGCTCGCCCGCGACGGCAGCTCGGTGCAGCGCAAGGCCGGTTCGTCCTGCGTGGTGACCGGGATGTCGATCTACGACCCGTACACCGGCAGGACCGTGCACTGGACGAAGCAGCAGGCCACCAGCATCCAGATCGACCACGTGATGCCGCTGTCCTACGACTGGCAGATGGGCGCGGCCAAGTGGGACAAGGGCAAGCGCCTGCAGATCGCCAACGACCCGCTGAACCTCATCCCCGCCGACGGCTCGCAGAACGCCTCCAAGGGCGACTCGGGCCCGGCCTCCTGGCTGCCGGCCAACGAGGCGGTGCGCTGCTCGTACGCGGTGCGGTTCGCCCAGGTCGCGCTCAAGTACCAGCTGCCGGTGACGGCCGCCGACAAGAAGAGCATGGTGCGGCTGTGCGGTGGTTGAAGAGCGCACCGGTCGAGGCCGGTCCTGGATCACGATCACCTGATACGCCACGGCGGCGGTCTGCGGCTCGACCCGCGCCAGTGGGAGAGTGTGGGCTGACGGGCGGGCGTGGCCTGACGCCGCGTGTCCAGGGGCGGTAGGCCCCCGGACGCGCAGCTTCTGGGTGGGGCAGGCCCCGGCGCGCGGTCGCTCAGGCGCCGACGCGGGCCACGTACTTGCCGGTGGCGTGGCCTGCGGCGAGCAGGTCGTGGGCGGCGGGCACCTCGGCCAGGGACGCCAACTCGTTGACGGGGAAGGTGAGTCGGCCGTCCGCGAGGAAGCCGAGGATGCGCGCGGTCGCCGCGGCGACCCGGTCCGGTGCGGCGGCGACGAGGCCGCGGTGGCTGAAGCCGCCGATGGTCAGGTTGCCGCTGAGCAGGCGCCCGGCGGGCGGCAGTGCGTCCACCGCGCCGCCGCCGGCGTTGCCGAACAGGACGATCCGGCCGCCCGGTGCCGCCACGTCGAGGTCGAGTGCGAGGGCGGTGGTGCCGAGCGGGTCGAGCACCAGGTCGACGCCCCGCCCGTCGGTCGCGGCGCGGACGGCCGCGGCGAGGTTCTCGTCCCGGGGGAGCGCCAGGTGGTACCCGCCCTCCTGCACGCCGGCCGCCTTCTCCGGGCGGCCGACGGTACCGATCAGCCGGCCGCCGCCCAGCAGCGGCACGAGCTGCGCGACCGCGCTGCCGATGCCGCCCCCGGCCGAGTGCACCAGGACGGTGTCGCCGGGGGTGAAGCGGCCGGCGTCGGTGAGCAGCAGCAGCGAGGTGGCCAGCCCGAGCGGCGCGGCGGCGGCCTCCCGCAGCGGGACGCCGTCGGGGACGGGGACGACCAGTTCGGCCCTGGCCACCGCCACCTCGGCGAGGCCCCGCCCGGTCGGTACGGCCGCGACCCGGTCCCCGACCGCCAGGCCGGTGACCCCGGCGCCGAGTTCGCGGACGGTGCCCGCGATCTCCAGGCCGGGCCGGTGCGGCCACTCGACGGTGTAGCCGGCGTCGCCGCGCCGGGCCATCACGTCGACGAAGTTCAGACCCGCGTACGCGACGTCGACCGACACCTCGCCCGGCCCCGGGCGTGGTGTGCCGACCTCCCGCACCTCCGAGTTCTCCGACCCTCCGGGTGCGGTCATCACCAAGGCACGCATCTCCGGCTCCCCTCCAGTAGGTACGATGTTCTACGAACGACGAAATTAGTATGACTCGTACTTCGATGAATGTCGAACATGGAGGTGTCCCGTGCCCCGTCCCAGCCGGCGCCGCGCGCCGCTGACCCACCCCGAGCCGGCCGACATCGACCTGCTCGATGTCCTGCACGCGCTCTCCGACCCCACCCGGATGACGATCGTGCGGATCCTGCGGGCCGAACAGGAGCGTGCCTGCGGCACCTTCCCGGTCGAGGTGGCGGCCTCCACGCTCAGCCACCACTTCAAGGTCCTGCGCGAGGCCGGCCTGATCCACCAGCGGGAGGAGGCCAACCGCAGGCTCACCGCCCTGCGCGGCGCCGACCTGGAGGCCCGCTTCCCCGGCCTGCTGGACGCGATCCTCGCCGCCGCGGCCACGATCCCGGACCTGGGCGTGCAATCGGACCTGCGCCCGGACCCGGCCGCCGCCGCAGTCGCCGCCGTGCTCGCCGACTCCTGACCGGCGGGCACGCACGAAAGCCGTCCGCCCCAACGGAGTTGCCCGGTGGGGCGGACGGCTTTCAGCGGAACTGACGCAGCGTCAGCTCTTCGGTGCGGTCAGGTCGTACACCGTGGTGCCGCCGACCGTCTCGGCGGTGAAGTGCGCCGCCACCCAGGTCGAGATCTGCTCGGAGTCGGAGGTGGTGCCGGACGAGCGGCCGCCCATCCGGCCGCCGCCGCCCATTCCGCCGCCGCCGATGAAGTAGTGCACCTGGCCGGCCTGGACGTCCTGCTGGAAGGCGCTCAGGCTCAGCGACGGGTCGGTGCCGTTGAACCCGCCCAGCGCCATCACCGGCTTCCCGGTGGCGAGTTGGTAGCTGGCCTGGTTCTGCGAACCGATCGTGGCCGCGACCCAGGTGTACGAACCGGCGTTCCGCTCCAGCAGGGCGGCGAGCTCGCTGCTCACCTTGGCGCCGTCGATCAGGCCGCCCATCCCGCCGCCCGCCCCGGCGGCCGGGCCGCCGAACCGGCCGCCCTCCCGGACACCGCCGGTACCGCCCGCCGCCCCGCCGCCCGGGAACCCGCCAGGGAAGTTGCCGCCGCCCGGGAACCCGCCCGGGAACCCGCCCGTCCGCTGTCCGCCCGCCTGCTGCCCGCCCGGGAAGCCGCCGCCGGGGAAGCCCCCGCGCTGCCCGGTCCGGCCGCCCTTGCCACCGAAACCGCCCCTGCCGCCGAAACCGCCGGGGCCGCCGAAGCCCGCACCGCTCACCCGGGGCCCGGCCGTCGGGATCGAGCCGGTGTGCCCGGTCGAGACGGTGTCCAGCGCGTACGCCGTCGGCCCGCCGAACGAGGCGGCCAGCGCGACCAGGCCGGCCACCGCCGCCAGCCGCCCGGCCAGCCGGGTGGTCAGCAGCAGCGCACCCGCCGCCGCCAGCCCGCCGAGCAGCACGGCCCAGCGCAGCCACGGCACGAACGCCGAGCTGCGTCCGAGCAGGACGTACGACCAGACGGCGGTGACGGCGACCACGGCGGCCAGCACCGCCGCGTACGGCAGCCGCCTGCGGGCCCGCCACAGGCCGTCGGCGCCCATGCCGGTCAACGCGGCCACCGCCGGGGCGAGTTCCACGGTGTAGTACTGGTGGAAGATCCCCGACATGAAGCTGAAGACCAGGCCGGTGGAGAGCAGCCAGCCGCCCCACACCAGGAAGGCCGTCCGGGCGCTGTCCGTCCGGGCGTACCGGCGGGTCGCCCAGAGGCCGGTCACCAGCAGGATCAGCGCGGCCGGGAGCAGCCAGGCGATCTGCCCGCCGATGTCGGTGCCGAACAGCCTGGTCAGGCCGGTGGCGCCCCAGCCGCCGCCTCCGCCACCGCCGCCGACGCTGCCGGTCTCGTTGCCCGTCAGCCGGCCGAAGCCGTTGTAGCCGAAGGTGACGGAGAGGAAGCTGTTGTCCTGCGAGCCGCCGATGTACGGCCGGGACGACGCGGGCACCAGCTGCACGATCGCGACCCACCAGCCGCCCGCCGCCGCCATCGCCAGCCCCGCGTACAGGAGTTGCCGCACCCGCCGCCAGACCCCGGTCGGCGCGACCACCAGGTAGATCACCGCGAAGGCCGGGAGGATCAGGAAGGCCTGCAGCGTCTTGGTCAGGAAGCCGAAGCCGAACATCACCCCGGCGAACACCAGCCAGCGGGTGCTCGCCGTCTCGGTGGCCCGCACCAGCCCGTACGCGGCGAGTGTCATCAGCAGCGTCAGCAGGGCGTCCGGGTTGTTGAACCGGAACATCAGCGCGGCCACCGGGGTGAGCGCGAGCGCCGCACCCGCCACCAGGCCGGCGGCCGGCGAGAAGCGGCGGCGGACGGTCGCGTACACCGTGCCGACCGTGGCCACCGCCATCAGCGCCTGCGGCGCCAGTACGCTCCAGGAGCTCAACCCGAAGACCCGGGCGGCGAGTTCCATCGGCCACAGCGACATCGGCGGCTTGTCGACGGTGATGAAGTTCGCCGCGTCCGAGGAGCCGAAGAAGAACGCCTTCCAGCTCTGGCTGCCCGCCTGGACGGCCGCCGAGTAGAAGGAGTTGGCCCAGCCGGAGGCGGACAGGTTCCACAGGTACAGCACCGCGGTGAGCGCCAGCAGGCCGAGCAGCGCCGGGCGGGCCCAGGCCGGGTCGTCCGGGCGTCCGCGCCGGGCCCGGGCGGGCAGGGTGCGCAGCCGTCCGCCCCAGGACGCCGGGCCCCTGGGGCCGGGCTCGGGGAGGGCGGCGGGCGGGAAGAGCGCGGCGACCGTGCCACTCGCCGGGGCTTGCGGCGGTGGGTAGTTCACGCCCTCGGGCCACAGTTCACTGGTCCGAGGGGGACTGGTCGGAGGAACGGAACCGGTCGTGGTCATGGGGGATACGCTCGGTGGCCGCACTGAGATTTCCATGAGACCCGGCTGTGAGCGCGGTGTGATCTTCCGCCGATGTCCCCGCTCCGGTGTTCCGGCAGGTCAGGCGGTGTGCACCTGCTGCGGCGGAGTCAGCCGCTGCCCGAGCCAGGCCAGCGCCGGCGGGATCTCCCTGGTCCAGGTGTGGAAGTTGTGGCCGCCGCTGTCCAGGGTGATGGTCGACAGCTTGGTCGGCGCCTTGAACGCGGCGATCATCTTCTGCGTCGCGGCGTAGTCGTCCTCGTTCGGGCTGGTCGCCAGCAGCAGCGAGACCGGCGGGGCCGGGGTGTTCTGCATCCGCCAGAGCAGGTCGTTCTCCTGCTTGAGCTGCGCGCTGCCCGAGAACAGGTCGCCGGTGGTCGGGTCGATCGGCGCGGTGTAGTAGCCGGAGAGCGAGACGGCCGCGCTGTACGCGCCGGGCTTGCGCAGCGCGAACTTCAGCGCGCAGTACCCGCCGGTCGAGTTGCCGATCACCGCGCGGGCCTGCGGGGTGTCGGTGATCCGGTACTCGCCGGACATCGCCTTCGGCAGGTCCTGGGTGAAGAAGGTCTCCACCTGCGGGCCGTTCGGGACGTCCATGCACTCGGTGTCCCGGTTGCCGTCACCGGCGACGGTGGTCCGCATCATCACCAGCACGGTCGGCGGCAGCTGCCCGGCGTCGATCGCCTTGAGGGTGGAGGCCGGGTACGCCATCAGCGAGATCAGCTTCTCGGCCGAGCCGGGGTAGCCGGCCAGCACCAGCGCCATCGGGAACTGCTGCCGGGCGAAGCCGGGCTGGAAGTACTGCGGCGGCAGGTAGACGTACGCGGTGCTGCTCAGCCCCGAGCTGGCGCCTTTGATCGAGACGGCCTGGATCACCCCGGAGCGGTCCTTCGCCGACCCCTGCGAGGAGTACATCTTCTGCTCGCCGGTCACCGAGATCGCCTTGCCGGGCTGGTGGTCCACCACGACCCCGGGCTTGCCGTCGAGGCCGAGCAGGTCGCTCCAGGTGGTGTAGAACCCGAAGTACGAGTTCGCCACCAGCCCCATCGCGACCAGCACGGCGACCTGGGTCAGCAGGAACGCGCCGATCCTCCCCGCCCACGCCCGCCAGCCGCGCCCGGCGAGCTTGGGCCAGAGCCACATGGTGGCGGCGAAGACGGCCACCGCCAGCACGGCGGCGATGATCTGGAGCGGGAGTCCGGTCAGGCTGGGCATTGGCCGATCGTAGTGGACGTTTCCGGCCGGCCCGAGCCGAGGTCCCTCGCCCGCAGGACCTCGCCGGTGTCGTCGTCCACCACCTCCCAGCCGAGCCGTTCGGCGATCCGCTCCGCCAGGGACCGTTCGGCCGCGAAGCTGCTCCGGGACGAGGAGCAGATCAGCTCGACCAGGTTGATCTCCGCCGGCAGCCGGTCCGGATAGGCGGCGTAGCCGCCGGACGGCGCGCAGGAGGCGATCACCAGCTCGACCGAGCCGAGCGGCCCGGTGGCCGCCGTGTAGCCGGACAGGTCGGTCCGGCGGAGCTCGGGCAGCGAGTCCAGGTACGCGGTCAGGGCGGAGGCGGGGACGCTCTCGCCGTAGCGGGCGTCCGAGCGGATCACGAGGTACCAGGTCATGCCGCCATCCTCGGGGACGGCGGCTCCGGTCAGGAGGCGGTTCGCGGGATCCGCCGCTCCCAGTCGCGCCGGAAGACGACGTCGCCGCCCTCCAGGGCGGTGAGGTGGTCGCGGGTGGTGAAGTGGGTGGCGTCGCAGCTGATCTCGGAGCGGGTGCGGACGGTGACGTCCCAGCCGATCCCGGGGCGTTCGAGCCGGACCGTCCGGTCGGTGCGGGCGCCGGCGCTGAGCGGGTCGTCGGAGCGGATCCGGTACGCCTCGACGGCCTGCTCGTCGTGGACCAGCCCGTCCGGGTAGGTGCGGGGTCCGTCCCGGTGGGGGGTGGTCTCCAGGCGCCATTCGCCGGCGGCGACGTCGTGCACGACCAGGCGTTCGGGGTGCGAGGTGAGCGGCTCGACGACCTGGACGTCGAGGCCGGGGTCCTGCTCGGCGGGCCCGAAGGCGATCGGCGGGTTCCCGGCGTCGGCGGCCAGGTGCCGGACGGGGAGGGTGAGCACGCTGTGGCCCGGGTCGAGTTCGAAGCCGCCGGTGCCGGGCTGCGGCCAGATCCACGGCCAGTACGCGCTGGAGAGCGCGAGCCGGAGCCGGTGCCCGGCCGGGAAGGCGTGCGCGATGCCGGCCAGGTCGAGGCCGACGTCCTCGACGGCGCCGGGGGACCACTCCACGTGCCGGTCCGGGCCCTGCCGGGCGGAGAGGTTGAGCGCGCCGCGGGTGACCAGGGTCGACGAGCCGTCGGGCGCCACGTCGCAGAGCCGCGCGACCACCTGCCCGCGCCGCTCGTCGCAGCGCACCCGCAGCCGGATCCCGGCCCGTCCGAGGATCTCGACCCGCTCGGGCAGCGGGGCGGAGTCGAAGCAGACCGACCGCCCGTCCTCCTCCCGCTGGTCCGGCGGCAGGTCGCAGTCGCGGCCGGACGGGCGGGGCCGCCCGGCGTCCACCCCGGTGTGCTGCGGCGAGCGGACCCGGACGAAGCGGTCGCCGGAGGGCGTCCCGGCGCCGCGCAGCGCGCCGTCCAGCCCGTAGCGGACGTCCCGGACGTCCGGCGAGGGCCAGCTCTCGTCGCCGACCCAGCGCCCGGGGCGGTTGGCGTAGACCGTCGCGGGCGGGACGGACTCGTTCATCCAGGTCCGCAGGGCGGGTTCGGCCATCACCCCGGTGTCGGCGTCTCTCAGCCAGTGGTCCCACCAGCGCAGCGTCTCCTGGAGGAAGCCGATCGCCGGGCCCGGCGGCAGGCCGCCGTCCGGGTACTGGTGCGACCACGGGCCGATCAGCCCCCGGACGGGCGCGTCCAGCTGCCGGACCAGGCGCAGCACGGTGTCCCGGTACGGGTCGGCCCAGCCGCCGACGGCCAGCACGGCGGCCCGGACGGTGCCGTAGTCCTCGCGGACGCCGGCGCGCCGCCAGTGGTCGTCCCTGGTCTGGTGGGCGAGCCGGCGGTGGACGGGCGGTTCGACGGCCGCCAGCCGCTCCAGCCACATCCGCCGCCAGTCGTCCCCGACGTACCTCGGGTCCGGCGGTTCGGCGGCGCGGGCCAGCAGGGCGGCGGACCGGGAGTGCGTGCCGGCGGCCAGCAGCGAGCCGCCGCAGTAGTGCGGGCCGTTGTCGTAGGGGTCGTCGGTCGAGCAGACCGTGACGACGGCCCGCAGCGCGTCGGGTGCGAGCGCGGCGATCCGCAGGCTGTCGCAGCCGCCCCGGTCGATGCCGAACATCCCGACCCGCCCGCTGCACCAGGGCTGCCGGGCCAGCCACTCGACCACCGCGACGCCGTCGGCGGGCTCCTGCGCGTCGTACTCGTCCCCGGGCAGCCCGCCCGAGTTCCCGTACCCCCGGACGTCGACCCGGACGGAGGCGTACCCGTGCCCGGCGTACCAGGGGTGGCGCTGGGCGTCGCGCTGCGCCGTCCGGTCGGTGAGGCGGTGCGGGAGGTACTCCAGCAGCGCGGGCACCGGCTCCTCGGTGACGGGCCGCCAGATCCTGGCGTACAGCTCGGTGCCCCCGGGCAGCGGGATGTGCAGGTCCTCGCGGGTGGTGGGGTGGGGGTACGCGGCGGGGTGCTGCATGCGGCTGCTCCCAGGCGGGTCGGCGGGACGGGGCGCGCGGTCCGGCGCGGTGGTGGTCACCGAAATCCGACAATAGTGGACGGTCCAGCTGATTTCCTGACCAATCGTGACCTTGGTGGCCGTCAGGGCGGGCGCGCGGGCTCATGGCGGGGGCTCGCAGTTGCATACAAGTTGCAACTGCTACGAGCTCCGAGGAAAGATGGCCCAGCTCAGCCGCCACATTCTGCGAGAGGAACCGCTATGCCAGTGCCAGGCCGCCTGCGTGACAGGCTCACCCGGGACGAGTGGCTCCGCCTCGCCGGGATGGGCGGCTTCATCCTCGCGCTGCACGTGATCGGCTGGTTCACCCTGCTGGCGGTCATCGCGCCCAAGCACTACGACATGGGCGGCCAGGTGTTCGGCGCCGGCATGGGCCTGACCGCCTACACCCTCGGCATGCGGCACGCCTTCGACGCCGACCACATCGCGGCCATCGACAACACCACCCGCAAGCTGATGGGCCAGGGCAAGCGCCCGCTCTCGGTCGGCTTCTGGTTCTCGCTCGGCCACTCGTCCGTCGTCTTCGGACTCTGCGCGCTGCTCGCCTTCGGCATCCAGTCGCTGGCGGGCCAGGTCGAGACCGACGGCTCCTCGCTGCACCGGACCACCGGCCTGATCGGCACCACCGTCTCCGGCACCTTCCTGGTGCTGATCGGCCTGATCAACCTGGGCGCCTTCAACGGCATCCTCAAGGTCTTCCGCAGGATGCGGCTCGGCGAGTTCGACGAGGCCGAGCTGGAGAAGCAGCTCGACAAGCGCGGCTTCATGAACCGGATCCTGGGCCGCGTCACCAAGGCCGTCACCAAGTCCTGGCACATGTACCCCGTCGGCCTGCTCTTCGGCCTGGGCTTCGACACCGCGACGGAGGTCTCGCTGCTGGTGCTCGCGGGCGGCGCGGCGGCCTTCTCGCTGCCCTGGTACGCGCTGCTGGTGCTGCCGGTGCTGTTCGCGGCCGGGATGAGCCTGCTGGACACCATCGACGGCTCGTTCATGAACTTCGCGTACGAGTGGGCCTTCTCCAAGCCCGTCCGCAAGATCTACTACAACCTCACCGTCACCGGGCTCTCGGTGCTGGTCGCGCTGGTGATCGGCATGATCGAGCTGGTCGGGCTGCTCGGCCAGCGGATGGACATCACCACCGGCCCGATCGGCTGGATCGCCTCGCTCGACCTCAACCTGGTCGGCTACGCCATCGTCGGCCTGTTCGTGCTGACCTGGGCCGGCGCGCTGGCGTTCTGGAAGTTCGGCAAGGTCGAGCAGAAGTGGTCGGCGAGTGTGCCCGAGGCGGGTGCGCGCGAGCCGCTCGCGGTGGAGAACGACTGAGGCCGGCCGGCGTACGAGGACCGGCGGGACCGCTGTCGCGGCCCCGCCGGTCCGTCGTGGCGCGGGTCAGACGCAGGTCAGCTGCGGCGCGGCCCAGTCCGCGTGGTCGGAGGTGTTGCCGTCGCCCCCGTCCGTGACCACCAGGCGCAGCTCGTTGCCGCCGGTCAGGTCCGCCGTCAGGTGCTTGGCGTTGTCGTTGAAGGTCAGCAGGCCGCTGTCGGCGACCAGGGTGGCGTCCCGGTAGATCTGGAAGACCACCGAGCCCTTGGTGGCCGACTCGTCGTCCACCCCCACGTCGGTGCTCACCTTGGTGCAGTCGCCGCCGAGGTAGTAGTCGACCTCGCTGTAGGCGTTGGTGCCCAGGCCCTTGGCGTAGACCACGCCGTTGACGGTGATCGGCCCGCCGTCGCCGGCGCCGCGCTCGCCGTTGCTCATGTCGCGCTCGACCGGGCCCCAGCCGTTGACCGCCGAGGTCCAGGTCAGGTCGCTGACCGCGTGCACACCGGCCGCCGGGCCGTCGCCGCAGGCGATCCTCGGGCCGGCCCAGTCCGCGTGGTCGTAGGTGTTGCCGTCCCCGCCGTCGGTCACCACCAGCCGCAGCTTCGTGCCGCCGGTCAGGTCGGCGGTCAGGTGCTTGACGGCGTCCTTGCCGGTGACCAGGCCGGAGTCGGCGACCAAGGCGGAGTCCCGGTAGACCCGGAAGTCGACCGAGCCGTGCCCGTAGGCCTCGTCGTCGACGCCGACGTCCACGGTGAGGTTCTTGCAGCGGCCGCCCAGGTAGTAGGAGACGTCGCTGGAGGCGTGCACCCCGAGGCCCTTGTCGTAGCTGGTGCCCCGGATCGCCATCGTCCGGCCGTCACCCGCCTTGATGTCGCCGTTGCTCTCGTCCCGCTCGACCGGGCCCCAGCCGTTCAGCGCCGAGGTCCACGCGAGGTCGCTGAGCGCGCTCATCCCGGTCGGCGGCGGCACCGGGCTGCCGGGGGTGACCCGGAGCATGACCGTCCCGTGGGCCGGGACAAAGGCGCTGATCGCGCCGGTGGTCGAGCCGGTCTGCTTGGACCACAGGTCCTTGAGGCCGTACGAGCTCGCGCCGCCGATGCCGAGGGTCTGCACGGTGGTGGAGACCGTGGCCGCGGAGGAGTTCTCGTTGGTGAGTGTGACGGCGCGGCCGCCGTCCGCCAGCGGCTTGGACATCACGACCTGGCCGCCCGAGGAGGAGACGACGGTGCCCTGGCGGCCCAGGGTGTCCTGGTCGACGGCGATGACGTCGGTGTTCGTCAGGATGTCGAGTGTGGCCTGCGAGGCGGTCCGCAGGTCGCTGCCGATCAGCAGCGGCGCGGCCATCTCGGACCAGAGGCTGAAGTGCGTCCGGTACTCCGCGTCGGTCATGCCGCCGTTGCCGACCTCCAGCATGTCCGGGTCGTTCCAGGCGCCGGTCCGGGCGTAGGGGGCCAACTGCTGGTTCTGGTGCGCGATGCTGATCATGCTCGACCAGTTGTCGCTGATGTCGCCGGTGGTGCGCCAGGAGTTGCCGACCGGCTGCGCCCACGTCCAGGGCTCGGTGCTGCCCCACTCGCAGATGCTGAAGAGGATCGGACGGCCGGTGGCGTTCAGCGCGTCGCGCATCGTCTTGTAGCGGGTCTGGGCGTCCAGGCCCTCGTTGTTGCAGTTGTCGTACTTGAGGTAGTCCACGCCCCAGGAGGCCCACAGGTTGGCGTCCTGCTGCTCGTGGCCGAGGCCGCCGGGGAAGCCCTGGACGTCGCAGGTCGCCGAACCGGCGCTCGAATAGAGCCCGAACTTCAGGCCCTTGCTGTGCACGTAGTCCGCGACGGCCTTGATGCCGTGCGGGAAGCGCACCGGATCCGGGACGAGGTTGCCGGCGGCGTCACGATGGGGCAGGGCCCAGCAGTCGTCGATGTTGACGTACTGGTAACCGGCCGCCTTGAGGCCCTTGCTGACGAAGATGTCGGCGATGCCCTCGACCATCGTCTCGTTGAAGTCCGCCCGGCAGTGGGTCGAGTTCCAGTTGTTGAAGCCCATCTGCGGGGTCAGGTCGAGCCCGTTGTCCAGGGCCATCGCGGGTGGGGCGGCGGCGAGTTGGACGGCGACGGTGGTCAGGGCCCCGCCGCCGGCCATCAGGGCGAGCGAGGTGAGCGCCGCAGCCGAGCGGCTGCGCCAGGACGTCCGGCGGGACGCCCGGGCGGACGCCGTGGGGGACGGTGGCAGGGAGGGGGAGGGGGATGGCACCGGGCGGCTCCTGCGGTGTGAGGGTGAGCGTCGGCAACGAAAGGCATCAAAGCTCGACGAGTTCCAACGAAGACCGACTCGTTCCAACGGAATGCAACATATAACACCGGCCTTTCAGGTCCGCGTCAAGAGTCAGGACGGGATCCCGATGGGATCGGAGTACGCCATATGTGGCTCTGTGGCAGGGATCTGACGATAAATCGGACAGATCCGAGCGATCCTCAGGTGGATGTTTGAAAATGTTCAAACGTGGCACCGGCTGGTCGTGAGAGTGAGCCGTCGGGCGCGCCGGGCGGTGGGCGCGGCGACCGGCGGGGCGCCAAGAGTTAACGTCCGATCCCTTGTCGCGTCATTTTCTACGCGCGTATCTTGAGCCCTTCGAGTGAAGCCCGACCCCTGCGCTACGCGGGTAGTGCCGGGTTTCGCCGTGCGCACCGCCGTTCTGACCTCCCCTCAGCGTCAAGGAGCCATGTCCCGGTGACCAAGTCCACCGCTCCCCGCCCCCGCTCGCGCCGGTCACTGCTGCGCGCGACGTTCCTCCCCGCCGGCGTCGCGGCCTCGCTCGTCCTCGTCCCGCTGCCCGGGGCCTTCGCGGCGCCGTCCGCCGACGCGGTGGTCTCCGAGGTCTACGGCGGTGGCGGCAACTCCGGCCCGACCGAGCCCGGCAGCGTCCGGATCCACGACATCCAGGGCAACACCCGGACCTCCCCCGAGGCCGGCAAGACCATAGCCGGTGTCCCCGGCATCGTCACCGGGGTGCGCACCTCCGGCTCCAAGGGCTTCTGGATGCAGGACCCGCACCCGGACGCCGACCCCGCCACCAGCGAGGGCATCTTCGTCTTCACCGGCAGCGCCGTCCCGGCCGTCAAGGCCGGCGACTCGGTGCTGGTGACGGCGAAGGTCAGCGAGTACTACCCGGCCTACGCCTCCGGCGGACAGTCCGTCACCGAGCTGACCGGCCCGGCGGTCACGGTGCTCTCCTCCGGCAACGCCGTCCCGGCGCCGGTGGTGCTGGACGACGCCAGCATTCCGGCCGCGTACGCCCCCGACGCGGCCGGCGGCAGCATCGAGGGCCTGACGCTGAAGCCGGACGCCTACGCGCTCGACCTGTTCGAGTCGCTGGAGGGTATGAACGTCCAGGTCAAGAACGTCCGCGTGGTGCAGGCCACCGACAAGTACAACGAGCTCTGGGTCGAGGCGCGCAGGAGTGACACCAAGAGCACCCGGGGCGGCGCGCTCTACCTCGGGTACGACGCCCCCAACTCCGGCCGGCTGATGGTCCAGTCGCTCGCACCGGCGAACCAGCCGTTCCCGTCTGCCAACGTGGGCGACCAGCTGCTCGGCACCACCACCGGCCCGCTGGACTACAACCAGTTCGGCGGCTACACCCTGGTCGCGAACTCGCTCGGCACCCTCAAGGACAACGGGCTGCAGCGCGAGGTCACCGCGCCCGCCCCGGACGGCACGGCCACCATCGCCACGTACAACGTGGAGAACCTGTCGCCGGCCGACCCGGCCGACAAGTTCGGCCGGCTCGCCCAGGGTGTCGTCACCAACCTGCGCGCGCCCGACGTGGTGGCCCTGGAGGAGATCCAGGACGACAACGGCCCGGTCAACGACGGAACGGTGGACGCGACCGTCACGATCACCAAGTTCATCGACGCGATCAAGGCGGCCGGCGGCCCGGCGTACGAGTGGCGCTCCATCAACCCGGTGGACGGCCAGGACGGCGGGCAGCCCGGCGGCAACATCCGCCAGGTCTTCCTGTTCAACCCGCAGCGGATCTCCTTCACCGACATCCCCGGCGGCGACTCGACCACCGCCGTGGACGTCACCGGCACCGGCGCGGACACCGCGCTGACCGCCTCACCCGGCCGGATTGACCCGGCCAACCCGGCCTGGGCGAGCAGCCGCAAGCCGCTGGTCGGGCAGTTCAGCTTCCGGGGTAAGAAGATCTTCCTGATCGCCAACCACCTGGTCGCCAAGCTCGGTGACCAGGGGGTCGACAGCCGCTTCCAGGCGCCGGCCCGCAGCTCCGAGGTGCAGCGCGTCCAGCAGGCCGCCGTCGAGCAGGCCTTCGTGGCCAAGCTGGAGGCCGCCGACCCGGACGCGAAGATCGTCTCGCTCGGCGACTACAACGACTTCCAGTTCTCGCCGGCACTCACCACCCTCACCGGTGGCGGTGTGCTCCGGGACCTGGTCAACTCGCTGTACCCGAGCCAGCGTTACACCTACGTCTACCAGGGGAACTCGCAGGTGCTCGACCACACGCTGGTCAGCCCGGCGCTGACCAACGTGCAGTACGACGTGGTGCACATCAACAGTGAGTTCGCGGTGCAGGCGAGCGACCACGACCCGCAGATCGTGCGGATCCGCCCGTAGGGCTCGGCCCACGAACGCTGAAGGGGCGCGAGGGGCTGCGGCGGGGTCGGAAGGCGTGGGGTTCGCCGCTTCCGGATTCGCGCAGCTCCTCGCGCCCCTTCGGGTGCTTGGTGCTCGGTGTTCGGTGTTCGGTGTCTCGGGTCAGTGGCCGAGGGCGGCGAGGACCGCGTCGGCCATGGCCCGCTCGCCGGTGGCGTTCGGGTGGAACGGGACGGCGGGCGAGCCCGGGAGGGCGCCCTCGATCCAGCGGTCGTCCGAGCAGACGTCGTGCCCGGTGGTGGCGGCGGTGGTGTCCACGAAGGTCGCGCCGTTGGCGGCGGAGGTGTCGGCGAGCATCGAGTTGACCTTGCCGAGGATGCCGTGCAGGTAGGAGACGTCCCCGACCGTGATCGGCTGCCGGCCGGCGCAGCTCGACGCGTCCGCGGGCAGCACCTCGGGGTAGCCCACGACCACGACCCGGGCGTTCGGGGCCTTGGCGTGGATCTGTTGCAGCGTGTCGGCGAGTTGCGGGGCGGCCGCGTCGATCCGGTCGACCAGGGTGTCGTCGCCGTACTCCCAGGCCCAGTCGCTCCAGTTGAAGTACTTGTGCCCGTAGTAGTTGTGGCACGGCGTGCCGAACGGGTCGATCACGGCGCCCGAGACGCAGGCGGCGATCACGTCGGCGATGCCGAGGTCCGAGGTGCCCAGGTCGTTGCCGCCGATCCCCAGGGTGATCAGGGTGGTGGACGGGCCGACGGCGTTCAGCTGCGGGTCGTTGACCCGGATGAAGGCGTCGTACTGGGCCGAGGTGATCGACTTGATCTTGGCGGCCGCGCAGGTGACGTCCGTGTAGCTGCTGCTGCCCAGTGCGGCGGCCACCAGGTGGCCGTAGTTGTGGTCCGAACGGAGGCAGAGTCCGGCGGACTGGCCCGGAACACCGGCGCCGGCGGCATAGGAATCGCCGAGTGCGACATAGTTGCCGGCGTCGACGGCGTGCGCGGAGGCGTGCGTGGCGGAAGTGCTGGCCTGGGCGGCCGGGGTCGACAGCGCGGTGAGCGCAGCGGCCAGGACGACACCGCTGACCAGCGTGGACGTGCGCTTCAGGGCAGGACTGAGCACGGTTCCTCCTGGGGGAGAGAAACGAAAAGGACGGGTGGGGGGAGAGCCGGGCCAAGGCCCTACTCATTGGTAAGTTACCGTCAGGTTAACTAGCTGTCCAGACAATGCCGGTGGATTTCCGAATATCCGTCAGATCGCATTCGGAATTACGCTCCACGGTGGAGCGCTGGTAATTCGGATACGGGGTGGAGCGTAATTCGGGTCCCGGCTTGTTACCGACCGGTTGACCGCAGGCCCCGCAGGCCACAGAATCCACTCACCGCCGATCCCCAGGAGCGCTCGTGGCACTCGACGCCGACGTCATCGTCATCGGAGCCGGACTCGCGGGCCTGGTGGCCACCGCCGAACTCGCCGACGCCGGGCGCAAGGTGATCCTGCTGGACCAGGAACCCGCCGCCTCGCTGGGCGGCCAGGCGCACTGGTCCTTCGGCGGCCTCTTCCTGGTCGACTCGCCCGAGCAGCGCCGGATGCGGATCCGCGACTCGCACGAACTCGCCTGGCAGGACTGGCTCGGCACGGCAGGCTTCGACCGCGCGGAGGACAACTGGCCGCGCCAGTGGGCCGAGGCGTACGTCGCGTTCGCCGCCGGGGAGAAGCGCGCCTGGCTGCGCGCCCAGGGCGTGCGGTTCTTCCCGGTGGTGGGCTGGGCCGAACGCGGCGGGCTGCTGGCCACCGGCCCCGGCAACTCGGTGCCGCGCTTCCACATCACCTGGGGCACCGGCCCCGGCCTCGTCGAGCCGTTCGCCCGGCGGGTGCTGGCGGCGGCCGCCCGCGGGCAGGTCGAGCTGCGCTTCCGGCACCGCGTCACCGGCCTCGCCGCGACCGCCGGGGTGACGGACACCGTCAGCGGCGAGGTGCTGGTACCCAGCCGGGCCGAGCGGGGCGTGTCGAGCTCACGCGAGGTCGCGGGCGCCTTCGAGCTGCGGGCCCAGGCGGTGATCGTCACCTCCGGCGGCATCGGCGGCAACCACGAGCTGGTCCGCAAGGCCTGGCCGGCCCGGCTCGGCACCCCGCCCGAGCGGATGCTCTCCGGTGTCCCCGCGCACGTGGACGGTCTGATGCTGGACATCACGGCCGCCGCCGGCGGCAACCTGGTCAACGGCGACCGGATGTGGCACTACACCGAGGGCATCGAGAACTGGAACCCGATCTGGCCGATGCACGGCATCCGGATCCTGCCCGGCCCGTCCTCGCTCTGGCTGGACGCGCGCGGGCGGCGGCTGCCCGTCCCGCTCTTCCCCGGCTTCGACACGCTGGGCACGCTGGAGCACATCATGACCACGGGTTACGACTACACCTGGTTCGTCCTCACCCAGAAGATCATCGAGAAGGAGTTCGCGCTCTCCGGCTCCGAACAGAACCCCGACCTGACGGGGAAGAGCATCCGCGACGTGCTCGGCCGGGCGCTGCCCGGCGCCACCGGGCCGGTCGAGGCGTTCAAGAAGCACGGCGCGGACTTCGTGGTCGCCGACGACCTGACCGCGCTGGTGCGGGGGATGAACGCGCTGGCCGACACGGCGCGGGCCCCCGAAACGCTGATCGACGAGGCCGCGCTGCGCCGCGAGATCGAGGCCCGCGACCGCGAGATGGCCAACCCGTTCAGCAAGGACCTCCAGGTCACCGCCATCCACGGCGCCCGCCGCTACCTCGGCGACAAGCTGATCCGCACCGCGAGCCCGCACCGCCTGCTCGATCCCAAGGCGGGCCCGCTGATCGCCGTCCGGCTCAACATCCTGACCCGCAAGTCGCTCGGCGGCCTGGAGACCGACCTGTCCGCACGGGTGCTGCGGACGGACGGCTCGGTCCTGGACGGCGTGTACGCGGCGGGCGAGGCGGCCGGCTTCGGCGGCGGCGGGATGCACGGCTACCGCTCGCTGGAGGGGACGTTCCTCGGCGGCTGCCTGTTCTCCGGGCGGGCGGCGGGGCGGGCCGCGGCGCGGGCCACTGCGTAGTGCCTGGCCGGTATCCCACGAGGCGCGGGGAGCTGTGCGACCAAGGTTCTCCGTAGTGCCTGGCTGGTCGCGCAGTTCCCCGCGCCCCTGAGGGTGCACGGCGGGGGGCTTCAGTGGCTGACGTAGACGCTGTCCATGAAGTTCATGATCTGCTGGTCCGTCAGGTGATGGCCCTCGCGGTGGCCCTTGGCGAGGTCGGCCTCGCTGATCATGCCGACCAGGCGGTCGCCGTCGATCACCGGGATGCGGCGGATCTGGTGCTGTTCCATCTTCTTGAGGACGGTGTCCATGTCGTCCTCCGCGCGCACGCAGTGCAGATGGCCGCCGAGCTCCATCGCCTTCATCATCGACGGGTCCTTGCCCTCGGCGATACATCGGACGATGATGTCACGGTCGGTGATGATGCCCTTGAGCTTCTGGTCGCTGCCGCAGATGGGCAGCGCGCCGACGCCCATGTCGCGCATCATCTTCGCCGCGTCCATCAGGGTCTGGTCGGCTGCGATGCACTGGGCTCCGCTGTGCATGATGTCACGCGCTGTGATCACGGTGGATCCTCCTCGTTCGCTCCCGCCGGCCCGGCGCGCCGGTCGCGGCCGGGCAGGCGGGAAGCAGAGTGTGATGGTGCGGTCACCATAAGCAGCCTCCCGGTGGCCCCGCACGCCGAAGGGCCCCGCCGCGGTGGCGGCGCCGCCCGGTGGGGCAGAATCTCCGGCGTGCGGGGGAGTCGTACGGTCACGGAGCTCCGCCGCGCGTACCGGACCCAACGGCCGGCGGCCGGCGCGGTTGAGCGCGCGGCGGCGGGCCCTCTCGGAAGGAAGCCGATGGCCCGTCGTCCCCGCAAGGAGACCGCCGCTCCCACCGCGCCCGTCACCGTCACCGTCTGCCGGGGCTGTTGCTGCGGCGTCGCGGCGAAGCACCCGGACGTGGACCACCCCGGGCAGCTGGAGCGGCTCCGCGCGGGCGTCGGTACGGCGGGCCGGGTGCGTGCGGTCCCGTGCCTGGACGCCTGCGACCACTCCAACGTGGTGGTGGTCAGCCCGTCGGCCGAGGGCCGCAAGGCCGGCGGCCGGCCGGTGTGGCTGGGCTGGGTGCTGGCCGACGACATGCTCGACGAGATCGCCGACTGGGTGCAGGCCGGCGGTCCCGGTGTGGCCGAGCCGCCCGGCACGCTCGACCTCCAGCAGTTCGCGGTCTCGCGCCGGGTCGGCCAGGGCCTGCCGAACTGAGCCCGGACGGGCCGAGTTGACACCGTCCGGCCGACTGGATCGAGTGCCCGGACCCCGGCTGGAATGCTGGGGCGCATGGAGGAACTTAACGGCAGACCGGTGCGCTCCGAGGAGCTCCGGTCCCTCGCGCTGACCAACTACGGGCACTTCACCACGCTGCGCGTCGAGGGCGGCCGGGTCCGCGGACTGCGGCTGCACGTGGAGCGGTTGGTCCGCGACTGCCGGGTGGTCTTCGGGGCCGAGCTCGACCCCGGGCGGCTCCTGGGCTACCTGCGCCGGGCGGTGCCGGCCGACGGTGGCGCGGCGGTGATCCGGGCGACGGTCTTCGACCCGGCGCTCGACATCGGGCACATCGGGTGCAACGCCGTACCGGCGGTGCTGGTGACGGCCCGTCCGGCGGGCGGTCTCGAACTGCCGCCGATCCGGGTGCGCTCGGTCGAGTTCGTCCGCGACCTGCCGGAGGTGAAGAGCGTCGGCCTGTTCGGCGCGCTGCACGAGCGTCGGCTGGCGCAGCGGGACGGCTTCGACGACGTGCTGTTCGTCGACGGCCGGGCGGCGGTCTCCGAGGGTGCCACCTGGAACATCGGCTTCGTCCGCGGCGCCGAGGTGGTCTGGCCCGAGGCGAAGAGCCTGCCGGGCACCACCATGCAGCTGCTCCGGCAGTTCCGCCGGTGCGGGAAGGAGCGGGTGACCCTCGGTCAGCTGGACGAGTTCGACGCGGCCTTCGCGACCAACGCCGCGATCGGGGTCCGGCCGATATCCGCCGTGGACGGAGTCGAGTTCGCGGTGGACCACCCGATGGTCGCCGAGCTGGGCAAGGCCTTCACCGGCCTGCCGCGCGACCTGCTGTAGGGGCGGGCCGCCCGCCCGAGGTGCGGGGGCTGCGCGGGGGCGGGCCGCCCCCGCGTCGGCCCGGCCCGCTTGAGCTGCTGTCAGTCCGGCTGCGCTCCGGGCGGGTTCGGTAGGGCACGGACGGGCCTGATGTGAACATGCGGTCGAAAATTTGCCATCCGGTAGGCCGACAGGACGACTGTTGTTCACCGGATGTCCGTGTACGGGTCATCAGGCGCTGAGAATCTCCCCGCATGGATATCCCACGCATGGGCGTGCCCGAGAAGCTCGCCGACCGTATGAGCATGGCCGAGCAGCACGAGTACCTCCGGAGCAAGTTCTCCCGTCGCAAGGCCCTCCGCTCCGGTGCGATCACCGTGGGCGCGCTGGCGGTCGGCGGCGTGCTGGGCAGCGGCTCGGCCTCCGCCGCGACCACCACCCCGAGCCTGGTCACCAGCGCTCTCACCAGCGGCATCAACGGTTCGATGGTCACCCCGGTCGGCCGCCACCTGGCGTTCGGCGGCGAGGCGGACACCCAGATCCGGGTCTCCTGGCAGGTCCCGGCCCCGGTCAAGCGGGCCTTCCTGCGTTTCGGCAAGACCCCGTGGGACCTGAGCCACAAGGTCGTCGCGGACACCCGCGCCCTGCACACCCCGGCGCTCACCCCGACCGGCGCTCCGGTCGACCAGTACTACCTGCACGTGTCGCTGCACGACCTGGAGCCCGACACCACGTACTACTACGGTGTCGGCCACGACGGCTTCGACCCGGCCTCGCAGCAGGCGATCAGCACCCTCAGCACCTTCCGCACCGCGCCGGCCCGTGGCTGGCGCGGGGGCAAGGCGTACGAGCCGTTCACCTTCACCGCCTTCGGCGACCAGGGTGTCAGCGCGCACGCGGCCGGCAACGACCACGTCATCCTGGCGCAGAACCCCTCGTTCCACCTGCACGCGGGCGACATCTGCTACGCCGACCCGATGGGCCAGGGCCAGGACGGCGACAAGGTCGCGTACAACGCCAAGACCTGGGACGCCTTCCTGGTGCAGACCGAGACGGTCGCCTCGAAGATCCCGTGGATGGTCTCCTACGGCAACCACGACATGGAGGCCTGGTACTCGCACAACGGGTACGGCGGCGAGAACGCCCGCTTCTTCCTGCCGACCAACGGCCCGGACCCGCGTACCGTCCCCGGCGTCTACTCCTTCAAGTACGGGAACGTCGGCGTCATCTCGCTGGACGCGAACGACGTCTCGTACGAGATCCCGGCCAACCTCGGCCTCACGGCCGGCAAGCAGACCAAGTGGCTGGACCGCAAGCTCCGCGACTTCCGCGGCGACGAGTCGATCGACTTCGTCGTGGTCTTCTTCCACCACTGCGCGTTCTCGACCACGCAGGCGCACGCCTCCGAGGGCGGGGTCCGCGAGGCCTGGGTGCCGCTGTTCGAGAAGTACCGCGTCGACCTGGTGATCAACGGTCACAACCACGTCTACGAGCGGACGGACGCGATCCTCGGCAACAAGGTCTCCAAGGCCGTGCCGAGCGGCGAGACCATCGAGCCGGTCAAGGACGGCATCGTCTACGTCACGGCGGGCGCGGCCGGCCGCAGCCTGTACAGCTTCGGCGCGCCCGACACGTACGAGGGCCACGAGCACCGGGTCGACTCGATCGACACGTTCCACTTCGCCAAGGGCTCGGTGAAGGTCACCGAGACCGTCGAGTGGTCGCGGGTCCGCTACACGGGCTACTCGTTCATCAAGGTCGACGTCACCCCGGCGCACGCGGGCGGCAAGTCCTCGATGAAGGTCACCGCGCTGGCCGAGGACGGCACGCAGATCGACAACTACACGATCCTGCGCAAGGCCGGCGAGACCTCGCACCAGCACTGACGACGCGTCGGCGGAGCGGGCCCCCACAGCATCGCGGGGCCCGCTCCGGCCGTTCATCCGGCCGTTCATCCAGCCGTTCAGCCCCGGAGTGCGGCGAGCTGCGCGGTCAGGGTGTCGCTGTGCTGGAACGTCAGGCCCGCGAGCGCCACGTGCTTCCAGCGCACCGCGCCGTCCGCGTCCAGGATGAACACCGACCTGCGCAGGCCGAGCCCGGGCACCGCGATCCCGTACGCCTTGGCGACCGCCCGGTCGGTGTCGGCCAGCAGCGGGAAGGCCAGCCGGTGCTTGCGCGCGAACGCCTCGTGGCTGTCCAGGTCCTGCGGGCTGATGCCCCAGACCGTCGCGCCCAGCTCCTTGAACCGGTCCAGGTCCGAGGTGTACGAGCAGAGCTGCTTGGTGCACACCGCCGTGTCGTCACCGGGGTAGAACACCAGCACCAGCGGGCTGCCCTTGGCCTCGGAGAGCTCGTAGTCACGCCGCTCGGCGGCGCCGTCGCTCGCGCTGAGCAGCAGACCGGGCAGGGTGAAGCCGGGCGCCTGGGCGCCGGCCTCGGGGGGCTTGGGCATGGGGGTCCCTTCGGGGAGTCGGGGGTGCGGCGGGCACGTCCGCCGTCGCGGGGAGGCCTCGGTAGTACGGTGGCACAGTAACGGCTGAAGGAGTTGACGATGACCGCCATGGCCACCGACCGGCCGCAGATGCGGGTCGAGGAGTTCGAGCAGATCGCCGCAGCGGCTCCCGAGACGGTGACGCTGGAGTTCATCAACGGACGGTTGGGCGTCAAGGCCGTGCCCGACGGCGACCATGGCGCGATCATCATGTGGCTGCTCCGGCAGTGCATGCAGCAACGGCCCGAACTGGACCTGCACATCGAGCAGGGGCTGCGGGTCGAGCAGTACCGCAGCGGGTGTGCCCGGCCGGACGGTGTGCTGGCACCGGTCGCCCACTTCGCCGGGCAGGGGGAGTGGGCGGCGCCCGAGGGTGTCCTGATGGCGGTGGAGATCACCTCCTACGACACCGACACCGACCGCGGCGACCGGGTCGAGAAGCCCGCCGCGTACGCCCAGGCCGGTATCCCGGTGTACCTGCTGGTCGACCGTGAGCGCTGCGAGGTCGCCGTCCGCAGCGACCCGCGCGGCGGGCGGTACCGCACCACGGTGACCAGGGCCTACGGCGACCCGGTCGACCTTCCCGCTCCGGTCGGGTTCAGGCTGGAGACGGAGCTCCTCAAGACGTACGTGCGCTGAGCCGCCGCCCGGGTCCCCGCGTCGTCCGGCTCAGCGGCGCGGGCCGTACATGATGACCGCGACCCCGGCGAGGCAGACCAGCGCGCCGGTCACGTCGTAGCGGGTCGGCCGGAAGCCGTCCACGACGACGCCCCAGAGCAGCGAGCCGGCCACGAAGACCCCGCCGTAGGCGGCCAGCACCCGGCCGAACTGGGCGTCCGGCTGGAGGGCGGCCACGAAGCCGTAGCCGCCGAGCACGACCACCCCGATCCCGGCCAGCCACCACGGGCGGGACTCGCGCACGCTCTGCCAGACCAGCCAGCAGCCGCCGATCTCGGCGAGGGCGGCCACGGCGAACAGGGCGATCGAGCGCAGGACGGTCATGACGCGTGAGCCTAGATCACTGCCGGTAGGTGGTGAGGAACCGGCCGATCCGGCTGATGGCGGTCTCCAGGTCGTCCGCGCGGGGGAGGGTGACGAAGCGGAAGTGGTCCGGGCGGGGCCAGTTGAAGCCGGTGCCCTGGACGATGTGGATCTTCTCGCGGAGCAGCAGGTCCAGCACGAACTTCTCGTCGTCGACGATCCGGTGCACCGCCGGGTCCAGCTTGGCGAAGGCGTACAGGGCACCCTTGGGCTTGACGCAGCTGACGCCGGGCAGCTCGTTCAGCGCCCGCCAGGTGACGTCGCGCTGCTCGGTGAGGCGGCCGTTCGGCAGGGTGAGGTCGGTGATCGACTGGTGGCCGCCGAGCGCGGCCTGGACGGCGTACTGGGCCGGGACGTTCGGGCAGAGCCGCATGCCCGCGAGCATGGTCAGCCCCTCCAGGTAGTCCTTGGCGTGCTGCTTGGGGCCGGAGACCACCAGCCAGCCGCTGCGGAAGCCCGCCACCCGGTAGGCCTTGGAGAGGCCGTTGAAGGTCAGCGTCACCACGTCGTCGGCGAGCGCGGCGAGGCAGTGGTGCTCGACGTCGTCGTAGAGGATCTTGTCGTAGATCTCGTCGGCGAGCACCATCAGGCCGTGCCGGCGGGCGAGTTCGAGGATGCCCTCCAGCAGTTCCTTCGGGTAGACCGCGCCGGTCGGGTTGTTCGGGTTGATGACGACGATGGCCTTGGTGCGGTGGCTGATCTTCGCGGCGATGTCGTCGAGGTCGGGGTACCACTCCGCCTCCTCGTCGCAGAGGTAGTGCACCGCCTTGCCGCCGGCGAGCCGCACCACCGCCGTCCAGAGCGGGAAGTCCGGTGCCGGGACGAGGACTTCGTCGCCGTCGTCGACCAGTGCCTGGACGGCCATCTGGATCAGCTCGGAGGCGCCGTTGCCGAGGAAGACGTCGTTGACCGTCACGCCCTCGACGCCGCGCTGCTGGTAGTACTGCACCACGGCCCGGCGTGCGGGCAGGATGCCGCGCGAGTCGCTGTAGCCGTGGGCGTTCGGGAGGTTGCGGATGATGTCCTGGAGGATCTCCTCCGGCGCCTCGAAGCCGAACGGCGCGGGGTTGCCGGTGTTCAGCCGGAGCACGCTGTGCCCGGCCTCCTCCAGTGCGTTCGCCTGGTCGACCACCGGCCCACGGATCTCGTAACACACGCCCGCCAGCTTGCTGGACTGCCGAAACTCCACAGCGGCCTCCCGACCGTCACCACGCACCATCGTCTGGTTGCTTTGTTCTACCAAGTAACCACTTGGAAAGTCCAACCTTTTGGCTATGCTGATCCGCATGTCACGCCGAAGCTACGACCAGTACTGCGCCGTCGCCCGCGCCCTGGACGCCGTGGGTGAGCGCTGGAGCCTCCTGATCGTCCGTGAACTCCTGGGGGGCCCGCGCCGCTACACCGACCTGCACGCCGACCTGCCCGGCGTCTCCACGGACATCTTGGCCACCCGGCTCAAGCAGCTGGAGGGCGAGGGCCTGGTCGTCCGCCGCAAGCTGGAGCGGCCTGCCAGCGCGATGGTGTACCAGCTGACGGAGCGCGGACTGATGCTCCGCCAGGTGGTCGACGTCCTGGGCGCCTGGGGCCTCGACGCACTCGGCGAACCCCGCCCCACCGACGCCGTCCGCGAGCACTGGGTCACCGCACCCCGGCCCGCCGGGGCCGCGCCGGTGGACAATCCCGCCGCCGCCGTCACCGCTGGTGCAGAATCGTAGAGTTGGGTAGCCGTTCTACGGATCGTTGCAGTCAGGGGGAAGCATGCCGGAGATCACAGGGAGCTGGGAGCCGCTGGGCACGGCGGACGCACCCGGGCCCGAGGCGTACGTGATCCGCCCGACGGGTGCGGTGCTCGGGTCCGTGGTGGTCTGCTCCGAGC
Source organism: Kitasatospora kazusensis (assembly GCF_039529945.1). Taxonomy (NCBI): domain Bacteria; kingdom Bacillati; phylum Actinomycetota; class Actinomycetes; order Kitasatosporales; family Streptomycetaceae; genus Kitasatospora; species Kitasatospora kazusensis. Next base: position 82,092 of record NZ_BAAANT010000017.1, read on the forward strand.
TGTACGGGGTCAACGAGTACGTCCGGGAGGTCTGCGACCGGCTGGCGGCCACGGGGTACGCGGCGGTCGCGCCGGACTACTACTGGCGCCAGGCCCGCCGCCCCGACTTCCCCTACACCGCCGAGGGCCGCGAGGACGGCCTCGCGCTGATGCGCAGGCTCGACCGGGACGAACTGCTCGCCGACGCCGCGCTCGCGCTGGCCGCCGCCCGTGCGCTGGCCCCCGACCGGGGCACCGCGTTCCTCGGCCTGAGCATGGGCGGGCACATCGCGCTGCGTGCCGCGACCGCGCTCCGCTTCGAACTGGCCGCCGTCTTCTACCCGGGCTGGGCCCTGAACAGCGGCTTCCCGCTGGTCGGGCCGGTCCCGCCGGTCGAGCAGAGCGGCGACATCGCCGCCAACGGCGTCTTCGTGCTCGGCTTCGTCGGCGACCGTGACCACATCGTCCCGCAGGAGGAGTGGCAGGCCGTCGAGCGCCGCCTCACCGCCGCCAGGGTCCCGCACGAGCTGGTCACCTACCCGGGCGCCGGGCACGGCTTCGCCTGCGAGGACCGCCCGGCCGACTACGAACCCGCCGCCGGCGACGACGCCTGGCGCCGGGTCTTCGAGGCCTTCGGGCAGTACCTGTGAGGGGTGGCCGGAGCCGGCCCGGCGGAGCTCCGCGCCCCTTGGCGGGCCCGGCCCGGCGGTTCTACCGGGCGGAACCGGCGGGATGCTCGCGCTCCTGGGCGGCCGCCAGTGCGGCGGTCAGCCAGACCTCGGCGGCGCCCATGTCGGGATCGCCGGCCGGGCGCAGCTCGGCGGAGTGGGACCAGTAGGCGGCCATCTCGTGGTCGGCCGCGAGGGCCGGGCGGTGGGCGAGGGTGCGGCGGAAGGCGGGGGTGTCGGCCCGGTGCTTGGCGCGGGCGTAGACGCCGACGAAGCAGTCGAGCGCGTCGCCCGGGCCGGGCGGGGTACCGGCGAGCAGATGGCGGGTCGTCAGCGCGTAGGCCTCGCCGAGGCCCTCGTAGAACTGGACGAAGTCGATCTCGAAGCCAGCCGTCGCGTTGCGGATACCGGCCGCCACGGCGCGGTCGGCGGTGAGCGCGTGCAGCCGCGCGTACGCGACCGCCTGGGCGGGGGTCGGGTCGGCGGGCAGGTCGGGCACCGAGGCGTCGATGATCGAGGTGGTGAGGCGGCGCGGCAGCCGCAGCGGGAGGATCCGCCGCCAGAACTCCACGAACGTGTCGGTGGCCGGCGTGGACCGCAGCGCCTCCCCGAGCAGCGGCAGCAGCGCGGGGTCGCCGCCCACCTCCGTGAGGGCGCTCAACGAGGCCTCCCGCCAGCGCAGTTCGGTCAGCTGGCGGGCCAACTCGGCGCGCTGGCGGGCCAGCACGCCGTCGAGCCCGGTCTCCTCCCGCAGCAGCTCCGCGATGGCGGGCAGCGCCACCCCCAGCGCGCGCAACCGGCGTACGGTGAGCAGCCGTTCGAGGGCCGGGCGCCCGTACCGGCGGTGGCCGCCCGCGCTGCGCCCCGACTCCGGGAGCAGGCCGGAGTCGGAGTAGAAGCGCACGGTCTTGACGCTCACCCCGGCGGCTTCGGCGAGTTCGCCGATGCTGAGCGGGCGGTCGCCGCTCGCGGTGCCGTCGTCGCGGTGAGTGCGGTCGGTGCTCGTGGGCGCGCTCATAGGCCACCCAGGTTACTCGGCGATCAGCGCGGTGCCGACCCGGCGGAAGCCCAGGCGGCCGTAGAGGCGGGCGACTTCGTCGTCGCTCGCCGAGAGGAAGACCGTCCGCACGCCGCGCGCGCGGGCGTCGGCGACCAGCGCCGCCGTGACCGCGAGCCCGAGGCCGCGCCGGCGCTCGCTGGGCAGGGTGCCGACGCCGACGATCTCGCTGACCTCGCCGACCGGCTGGTGCTGGCCGGTGCAGTGGGCGGTGCCGTCGGCCACCGCTGCGGCGTACACCGTCAGGCCCGCCTCGATCCGTTCGGCGGCGCGCGCCACCAGGCCGTCGCGGGCGCAGGTCCTTATGGTGTCCGCGAGTTCGGCCGGACCGGCGGCGCCGATCGCCGTGCCCGGCTCGGCGAAGGCCAGGTGGGGCACGGCCACCGCGCCGGCCAGTGCGGGGTCGGCCGGGCCCAGGATGCGTACCGCCGGGCCGTCGGGCAGGTCACCGGACAGGTCGGCCGACGGGCCGGACGGAGGGGTCGGGGCGGCGGCGTCGAGCGCCAGCAGCGGGTGCTCGTGGACGGTCAGCCCGGACGCCTCCACCGCCGCCCGCAGCGCCGGGGTCGTCTCCGCGACCCATTCGAACGCTTCGGGGACGCCCAGCTCCCGCTGGCGGGAGCGGACCCGGTGGACGTCCGCGGCCTCGACCGGGCCGGACCACCCGAGGGCCGGGCGGGCGTAGAACGGCCAACCCGCGCCCTCCCGGACGAAGAGCGAGAGCGGGCCGAAGTCCTCGGCCCGGGCGCCGTTGCGGGGCACGGCGTCGTAGTAGGACTCAAGCCGGTCGAGGAGTGCGGGAGGATCCTGGTCTGTCACGCCCCGCATCCAAGCAAAGCGGGCCGCCTGCGGCCAGTGCTTTTCCGGCACGGCACGGCACGGCACGGCCCTCGCCCCCCGCCTCCTGTGGTTGAAGCTCCCCCTGGGGGAGTTCCTACCCTCTGACCACCCGATCGCGGGTGATCACAGGAGGAGTCGTCATGTCGACATTTGTGCTGGTGCCGGGTGCTTGCCTGGGAGCCTGGGCCTGGGAGGCCGTCGCGGCCGACCTCGCGGCGCGCGGCCACCGTGCCGTACCGCTCACCCTGGCCGGCCTGGCGGAACGGGCGGGTGCGGACGGGCCGGAGCCGGAGCTGCTCACCCACATCGCCGAGATCGAGGCCGCGATCGACGCCGAGTACGCCGAGGACGCCGAGCCGGTCGTCCTGGTCGCGCACAGCTACGGGATCTTCCCGGCCCTCGCGGCGGCCGACCGCCTCCCCTCCCGGGTCAGCCGGGTGGTCTTCGTGGACTGCCCGATCCCCGAGGACGGCGAGTCCGCCCTCGACCAGCTCTTCCAGGCCGACCCCGTCCGCCACGCCGAGGTGGGCGAGCACGGTCTGTCCGTCGGGCCGATCGCCGAACTGCTCGCCTCGGGCATGCTGGCCGGCGTCCCCGAGGCCGAGGCGGCCCGCTACGAGCGGCTGGCCACCACGCACCCGCGGCTGACCCTGTCCCAGCCCGTCCCGCTCACCGGCGCCTGGCGGGTGCTGCCCACCACCGGGGTGTTCTGCCTCGGCAACGGCCTGAGCATCGAGCTGGCCCGTGCCCTGCACGCCACCGGCGCACCCCGTTTCGCCAAGCTCGCCGAGCCGGGCGTCACCTTCTTCGAACTGCCGACCGGCCATCACCCCATGCTCTCGATGCCGGCCGAGCTCACGGACGTGCTGGTCCGCGCGGCGGCGGGCGAAGGCCGGGGGCTGCACGACTGACGACGGCCTGCTGCGCGTACGATCGGGGGCGCTATGGACGAGACCACTGCCGCCGCCCCCGCCGTGTACCGCAGCTATGTCGCCGTCGGCGACTCCTTCACCGAGGGGATGTGCGACGAACGGCTCCCCGACGGCCGGTTCCGGGGCTGGGCCGACCGGGTCGCCGCCGCGCTGGCGGCCGAGGCTGCGGCCGGCCGGGCGGGGGAGCCGTTCCGGTACGCCAACCTCGCCGTCCGGGGCAAGCTGATCGGCCAGATCCACGACGAGCAGCTCGACCGGGCCGTCGCGCTCGGCGGCGAGCTGGTCACCCTGGCGGGCGGGCTCAACGACGTGCTGCGTCCGGGCTGCGACCTCGCCCAGGTCAGGGACCTGCTGGGGCGGACGGCCACCGCGCTGCTGGCGGGCGGGAGCACGGTGGTGATGTTCACCAGCACCGATCCGACCCGGCGGCTGTCCGGCAGCGCCCGGCTGCTCCCCGCGATCCTCGGGATGAAGGCCTACGTCGAGGAGCTGGCCAGGGAGCACGCCGGGCGGCTGGTCGTGGTGGACCTCTTCTCCGCGCCGTGCTTCGACGACCGCCGGCTCTGGGACGAGGACCGGCTGCACCTCTCCCCGGAGGGCCACCGCCGGGTGGCGGCCGCCGTGCTCGAAGCCCTCGGCCGCCCGGCCGGCTTCGACTGGCGTGCGCCGCTGCCCCCGGCGCCCCCGCGCGGCCGGGCGGAGCGCCTGCGGGCGGACCTGCACTGGCTGCGGATCCACCTCGGCCCGTGGATCGGCCGCCGCCTGACGGGCCGGTCCTCCGGCGACGGCCTGGCCCCCAAGCGGGCGGAGCTGCTGCCGTACGAGGGCTGACACCCCTCGGCCGTGCGGGGCGGGCGAGTGCGGCGGGCCCGTAGCAGAGGGCAGGGGACGGGGGCAGGGGACGGGGGTAGGGGGCTCAGTCGGCGAGGGTGATCCGGATCGCGACCGTGCCGCTCTCGCCGCGCCGCAGGCGGCTGCCGAACAGGGTCAGGCGGCCGACCAGGCCGTACTTGCGCTGGACCAGCTTGCGGTAGGCGGCGGTGGTCGCGGCGTCGCAGATCTCGGCGGTGGCGGGGAACTGACCGCCCGTCGCGTTCCCCCGGATGTCGCAGGGCCCGACCAGGACGTCGCTCCGGTTGCGGATGCGCTTGACCTTCCAGGAGTCGGCGGCCGTCCAGATCCCCAGCGCGGCGCCGTCCCGGACCACCCAGACCGGGGTGGGGACGCCTGTCCCGTCCTTCCTGTAGGTGGTGACGAGCAGGTACTTACCGGTGCCGAGCTGCTCCAGCAGCGTCTGATCCATGATCCGGGAGTCTAGTCAGCCGTCACCTCCGGTTGGCCGCAACGACGTGCCGTGGATGTCCAGCGTTGATCCAACTCCCGTTGTCGGTAAGGAAATTCATGGCAAAGTCAACGGCCGGACCTTGTCTGGACATGCTCAACAGCTGAAGGATGGCCCCCGCGACCCAGCAGCCGTGTTCCCCCGAGCGAGGAGACAATCCGTGCGCGCGAAACGCCTGACCTCAGCCTTTGCCACCCTGGGGCTCCTGACCGGACTGACCGGGCTGACCGGCCTCGCCGCCACCGCGGCGACGGCCCGGCCCGCCGTGGCGGCGGCCGCCACCACCGCCTCGGTGCCCCGGCCGGACCACGTGGTGGTGGTGATCTTCGAGAACACCTCCGAGGGCTCCATCATCGGCAACGCCAACGCGCCGTACTTCAACCAGCTCGCCAGCACCGGCGCGAACTTCACCAACGCCTTCGCGATCGAGCACCCGAGCGAGCCGAACTACCTCGACCTGTTCTCCGGCTCCAACCAGGGCGTCACGGACGACTCCTGCCCGCACACCTTCAGCACCGCGAACGAGGGCGCCCAGCTGATCGCCAAGGGGCTGACCTTCACCGGCTACTCCGAGAACCTGCCCTCGGCCGGCTCCACCGCCTGTACCGCCGGTACCAGCGGCTACGCCCGCAAGCACAACCCGTGGGTGAACTTCAGCAACGTCCCGGCCGCCGACAACCAGCCGTTCTCGGCGTTCCCGACCGACTTCACCAAGCTCCCCACCGTCTCCTGGGTCGTGCCCAACCTGTGCGACGACATGCACGACTGCTCCACCGCCACCGGTGACAGCTGGCTCAAGGCGCACCTCGACAGCTACGTCCAGTGGGCCAAGGCGCACAACAGCCTCCTGGTCACCACCTTCGACGAGGACGACAGCAGCGGCCCGACCAACCAGATCGCCACCATCATCAACGGCCAGCCCGTGAAGACCGGCGTCTACACCGAGCACGTCGACCACTTCGGTGTCCTGCGCACCATCGAGGACATGTACGGCCTGCCGTACGCCGGTGCCGCCGCGAGCGCCACCTCGATCACCGACGCCTGGAACACCGGCACCACCGGCACCGTCACGGTGACCAACCCCGGCAGCCAGACCGGCACGGTCGGCACCGCCGCCTCGCTCCAGATCAGCGCGGCCGACACCGCCGGCGGCACCCTGGCCTACTCCGCGACCGGCCTCCCGGCGGGTCTGTCGATCGACCCGGCGACCGGCCTGATCTCCGGTACGCCCACCACCGCGGGCACCGGGTCGGTCACCGTCACGGCCACCGACTCCACCGGCCCGACCGGCAGCACCTCGTTCAGCTGGACGGTCAACCCGGCGGCGGGCAACACCGTCACCGTGACCAACCCGGGCAGCCAGACGGGTACGGTCGGCACCGCCGCCTCGCTCCAGATCGGCGCGAGTGACTCGGCCGCCGGCCAGACGCTGAGCTACTCCGCGACCGGCCTCCCGGCGGGTCTGTCGATCAACCCGGCGAGCGGACTGATCTCGGGTACGCCGTCCGCCGCCGCGACCGGCACGGTGAGCGTCACCGCCACCGACACCACCGGCGCCTCGGGCAGCACCTCGTTCAGCTGGACGGTCAACCCGGCGAGCGGTGGCTGCACGGCCGCCCAGCTGCTCGGCAACCCCGGCTTCGAGACCGGCAGCGCCAGCCCCTGGACCGCGTCCTCCGGTGTTATCAACAGTGACACCGCCTCCGAGCCCGCCCACTCCGGCAGCTGGGACGCCTGGCTGGACGGTTACGGCAGCAGCCACACCGACACCCTCTCCCAGACGGTGACCGTCCCGGCCGGCTGCGCCAACGCCACCCTGACCTACTGGCTGCACATCGACACCGACAAGACCGGCACCACCGCCGCCGACACCCTCAAGCTCCAGACGGTCAGCGGCGGCACCACCAGCACGCTCTCCACCGTCTCGAACCTGAACGCCAACGCCGGCTACGCGCAGCAGACCGTCAACCTGTCCCAGTACGTGGGCAAGACCGTCACGCTGAAGTTCACCGGCACCGAGAACTCCAGCAGCGCCCAGACCAGCTTCGTCATCGACGACGCCGCGTTCAACGTCTCCTGAAACGCCTCCCGAGACGTCTCCTGAGGCCCTTCCTGGCCTGACGCCACGCAAGCCGCCCGTCCGCGAGACGTACCTTCGCGGACGGGCGGCTTGCGGTTCACCGGCCGGGGGCCGGCCCCGGGGTGCGGGCAGGCGGTCAGGCGACCCGGACCGGACCCTGTCGGAGTTCGTGGGCGGCCGGCTGGAGGGCGGCCACGGGGGAGACCGTGGTCCGCCAGAGCCGGGTGGCCGAGCCGGCGGCGGCGGTCAGCAGCAGCCCGTTGCGCAGCACGATGACCGCGGTGGCGGACCAGCCGCCGTGGATCAGCGAGTCGAAGAAGAGCGGGTAGTCGATGGTGGTGACGCCGACCGCGAGCAGGACCAGCAGGGCGGTGGGGCGCTGGGAGGAGCCCCGTACGGTCAGGCAGATGGCGGACAGGCCGATCAGCCAGATCAGGTACTGGGGGCTGATCACCCGGCTGGTCACGGTGAACATCAGCACCGAGGTCAGCGCGGCGTCGTACGGCGTCGCGGCGGACCAGCGGCGGGCGCGGAAGCGCCACAGCAGCAGCCAGCCGAACGCGAAGCCGGTGAGCAGCAGCGAGGCGTCGGCGATGGCGTGCACGTGCGGTCCGAGGAACTCCAGCGAGCCGTAGTGCTGGTCCACCTCGCCCGGCCAGCCGAGCTGCCGGGCGACCTGGAGCACGCTGCCGCCGAGGGACTCGATCTCCACGCCCCGGCCCTGCTGGGCCGTCAGGAAGTCGAAGGCGCCGCGGAAGAGCGTGCAGAGCACCAGCAGCAGGGCCGCCGCCGACAGGCACATCGCCGTCCACGCCTGGCGGGTGCTCCGCCCGCGCGGGGTGCCGAGCACCACCAGGGCGGGCCAGACCTTGATCATCGCGCCGATCCCGGCCAGTACGCCGCCGGTCCGGGGGCGGCTCGGCAGGAGCAGCAGCGCGAGCATGGCGAGCGCGGTGACCGGCAGGTCGTACCGGCCGTAGGGCAGGCCGAGCAGCAGCGGCAGGGCCAGCGCCCACATCCAGGCCCCGGCGGTGGAGCGGCCCCGGTGCACGCCGCCGTTGCGGCGCAGCGAGACCCGGACCAGGACGCCCTGGGTGAGCGCGTCGGTGATCAGCATCAGGACGGCGAAGGCCTGGAGGTAGGTCAGGAAGGGCAGCAGGCCGGGCGCCAGCATGGCCAGGGCCGCGCCGGGCGGGTACTGCCACGTCACGTCGCCCACCGGGTAGGTGCCCTGACTGAGGATCTCGTACCAGTGGAAGTAGGTGCGGTGTACCTCGATGGCCTGTTCGGCCTTGCCCGAGCGCAGCATGCCGACCATCACCAGCCGGCTGGCGATCCAGTAGCCGGTCAGGGCGAGCGCCTCGCGCGGCCAGGTGGCGGGGTTGGTCCAGCGGAACGGGCCGGCCTGTGGGATGCCCCACTGAGTGACCGGCGTCGGGGCCTGAGCCACCATCGCCTCCACGAGAAGGTTTCTGTATGTGATCCATCTAATATCAGACAAATCAGAGCAAACGGGTCGGATAATCCATGGTCGGCTGCGTGTCACCACCGTCTCCGCCGGATCGGCAGCCGTCCGTACAACGCGCCACGCCGCCCTGAGGGCACGACCGAACCTCGTCCGGTCCGGCCACCTGCCAGAATGCAGGGCGAAACTCCGAGTCGAACGGGCCCGGACGGGCCGGACGCCCGGCAACCGCCGTACCCGCACGACCGGCTGAACCCGCTGTGCCCGCTGTGCCCGCTGTGCCCGCACGACCCGCACGACCCGCACGACCCGCAGAACCCGCTGCACCCGTTGGAACCCAGGAGAAGGTGGCCGGCTTCGTGACCATGCCAGTCGAACGCAAGATCGCCGAAGAGCTGGGCGTCCGCGAAGGGCAGGTGAAGGCCGCCGTCGACCTGCTCGACGGCGGCGCGACCGTCCCCTTCATCGCCCGGTACCGCAAGGAGGCCACCGGCGAGCTGGACGACACCCAGCTGCGCGCGCTGGAGGAGCGGCTGCGCTACCTGCGCGAGCTGGAGGAGCGCCGGACGGCCGTCCTGGAGTCCATCGAGGCCCAGGGCAAGCTGGACGACGCGCTGCGTGCGCAGATCCTCGGCGCCGACTCGAAGGCCCGGCTGGAGGACATTTACCTCCCGTACAAGCCGAAGCGGCGCACCAAGGCGCAGATCGCCCGCGAGGCCGGGCTGGAGCCGCTGGCCGACGCGCTGCTCGCCGACCCCGGGCTGGAGCCGCAGGCCGCCGCGGCCGGCTACCTGAACGAGAGCGTGGCCGACCAGGCTGCGGCGCTGGAGGGGGCCCGGTCGATCCTGGTCGAGCGCTTCGGCGAGGACGCCGACCTGGTCGGCACCCTGCGCGAGCGGATGTGGACGCGCGGCCGTGTCGTCGCCACCGTCCGGGCGGGCAAGGAGCAGGACGGCGCCAAGTTCGCGGACTACTTCGACTTCGCCGAGCCGTACACCAAGCTCCCCTCGCACCGGATCCTGGCGATGCTGCGCGGTGAGAAGGAGGAGGTCCTCGACCTCGAACTCTCCCCGTTCGACGGCTCCGAGGAGGGCGACCTGCCCGGCGCGAGCGACTACGAGCAGCGGATCGCCGCCCGGTTCGGCATCGCCGACCGGGGCCGTCCCGCCGACAAGTGGCTCGGCGACACCGTCCGCTGGGCCTGGCGCACCCGGATCCTGGTCCGGCTCGGCATCGACCTGCGGACCCGGCTGCGCCAGGAGGCCGAGGACGAGGCCGTCCGGGTGTTCGCGGCCAACCTGCGCGACCTGCTGCTCGCCGCCCCCGCCGGCACCCGCGCCACGATGGGCCTCGACCCGGGCTTCCGGACGGGCGTCAAGGTCGCCGTGGTGGACGCCACCGGCAAGGTCGTCGCGCACGAGACGATCTACCCGCACCAGCCCGCCAACAAGTGGGACGCCTCGATCGCCACGCTCGCGGTGCTGGCCGCCAAGCACTCCGTCGACCTGATCGCGATCGGCAACGGGACGGCCTCGCGGGAGACCGACAAGCTCGCCGAGGACCTGATCAAGCGCCACCCGGAGCTGAAGCTCACCAAGGCGATGGTCTCGGAGGCAGGCGCGTCGGTGTACTCCGCGTCCGCGTTCGCCTCGCAGGAACTGCCGGACCTCAACGTCTCGATCCGGGGCGCCGTCTCCATCGCGCGGCGGCTCCAGGACCCGCTGGCCGAGCTGGTCAAGATCGACCCCAAGTCGATCGGCGTCGGCCAGTACCAGCACGACCTGAGCGAGCTGAAGCTCTCCCGCTCGCTGGACGCCGTGGTCGAGGACTGCGTCAACGCCGTCGGCGTGGACGTCAACACCGCCTCGGCGCCGCTGCTCTGCCGGGTCTCCGGCATCACCGCCGGGCTGGCCGACAACATCGTCACGCACCGCGACACCAACGGGCCGTTCATGACCCGGCGTGCCCTCAGGGACGTCGCTCGGCTCGGGCCGAAGGCGTTCGAGCAGTGCGCGGGCTTCCTGCGGATCCTCGGCGGTCCCGACCCGCTGGACTCCTCCAGCGTCCACCCGGAGGCGTACCCGGTGGTCCGGCGGATCCTCAAGTCCACCGGCGGGGACCTGCGCTCGCTGATCGGCAACGGCGACGCGCTGCGGGCGCTGCGCCCGGCCGACTTCGCGGACGACACCTTCGGCATCCCGACCGTCCGGGACATCCTCGGCGAGCTGGACAAGCCCGGCCGCGACCCGCGGCCCGCCTTCAAGACCGCGACCTTCAAGGAGGGCGTCGACAAGATCGGCGACCTGGAGGTCGGCATGGTGCTGGAGGGCGTCGTCACCAACGTCGCCGCGTTCGGCGCGTTCGTGGACGTGGGCGTGCACCAGGACGGGCTGGTCCACGTCTCGGCGCTGTCCAAGACCTTCGTCAAGGACCCGCGAGAGGTGGTCAAGCCCGGCGACATCGTCCGGGTCCGGGTCACGGCGGTGGACGTTCCGCGCAAGCGGATCGGGCTGACGCTCCGTCTCGACGACGAGACCCCCGCCCCCGGTGCCCCGTCCCGCCCGAAGGGCGAGCGCGGTGCCCGCCCGCCCCGCCAGGACCGCCGCACCCAGTCCCCGGCCCCGCCCGCCGCCAACAGCGCCATGGCCGACGCCCTCCGCCGCGCGGGCCTCACCGGCCGGTAAGGCGGACAGGCCGTACGCAACTGGGTACCCCCAGGGGCGCGGGGCGAACTTCACGCAACTGGTCAACCGACGGGGGCGCGGGGAACTGCGCGACGAGGGCCAACGTACGTGCACGTTCGCTCGCCGATCAGCCACGCACCACCCAGGGGCGCGGGGAACTGCGCGACCGAGGCATGACGAAGGTGCACGGTTGCGCGCGCAGTTCCCCGCGCCCCTGTTCGGGTTGACCAAGTGCGTACGTCAACCCTGTGGTCAGCTGTGGTTGCTCCGGGACTCGACTGCGAGCGCAATGAGCTCCCCCCACCAGGCCTCGCGGCCGCGGGTGAGCAGCCGTCCCGCCTCGGCGGGCGGCATCGCGCGGACCTCGACCACCTGTTCGCCGTCGGCGGGGTTGGTCGGGGCCGAGTCGACCGTCACCTCCGCCCAGCCCCAGAGCCAGGCCTTCTCGGGGTGCGGCTGCCAGGGGCGGTACGGGACCGGGCTGTCCGTCACGCAGCGGTGCGCGCCGAGCCAGACCGGCGGCCCGGCCAGCCCCGCGCCGGCTTCCTCGCGCAGCTCGCGGGCGAGGCAGGACTCGATGCTCTCCGCCTCCTCCCTCGTCCCGCCGGGCAGGAACCAGTGGCCGCGCGCGTCGCGGCAGAGCACGACCTGCCCCTGGGAGAACCCCACCAGGTGGATGTTGGTGATCAGCCCGTCCGGCGGCAGTTCCGCCGAGAACTGGGCGTCGATGCCGCCCCACGCCCACCGCTGGGGGGCGTGCAACGCCGGGAACCGGGCCGCCAGGTCCGCGAGTTCCCCTGCTCTGTCCGTGGTGTCCGTCATCGGGTGATCGTAGTCCCAGCGGGGCACGCCGGGGGCCGGTCCGGGGACGGCGGAGGCGGTGGTGCGGCCGGTACGGCCCCCGGGCGGGCGGGTGAAGGCCTGGTGGTAGCCTGCGTCCGCTCATTCATCTGTTTTTCACACTCGTGCCTCTCCGAGCGAACCTGTCCAGGTCCGGATGAGGCCGTGTCAACGGGGGTTCGATGTCCGGCAGATCCATGCCTGAACGACGTCCGGGGAATCCCGGGCGCCGACCGGTGGGGCGCATCGCCTCACTGCTCTGTTCGTTCACCGTCGCAGCCGCGGCGATGATCCCGTCCGGCGTCGCGGCCGCGGCCGTCGCGCCGCAGCCCACGGCCGGCCCGAGCGCCGCCGCGAAGGCCGGCGCCGCCGCCCCTTCGACCGGCGCGCAGCCGGGCGCCGCGACCGTGACGAAGGCCCCGCTGCCGCCGCAGGCGGCGCTGACCGGTCCGGTCACCGCGAGCAGCACTCCCAAGCCTCCCGCCCCGGCGGCGCCGAAGGCGAACGCCAAGTCGCCCGCCGACGCCGGCCTGTGCGGCGGTGCGCTGGCCTTCGGCGTCCCGGTCGCCTGTGCCGCCGCCAACCCGGCCCAGCCGCAGACCTACACGGTCACCACCACGCTGCCGCACGACCACCTGCGGCTCTGGGTGCACGGTGACGGCACCGCGAGCGGTGTGCTCACCGACGCCGGCGGCACGCAGATCTGCGGCGTCAACGACCAGTACAACCCGACCGACTGCGCCGTCGACGCCGTCGGCACCTACACCCTCTCGGTGAGCGTGCCGTACGGGCAGTCGCCGTACACCGTGGCGGCCGACTCCGTCCTCGCCGGGCAGTGCACCACGCTGCCGGACAGCTTCTTCGCGATGTCGCAGGCCGCGCGGACGGGCACCCTCCCCGCCGGTTCGACCGGTGACTGCTACCGCTTCACCCAGCCGGCCGGGAGCCGGCTGATGGTCGACGTGCAGGACACCACCCCGTCGTTCTGGGCCCAGCACACCGTCACCGACTCGACCGGCGCACCCGCCTGCACCGTCGACGCGTCCGGGTTCTGCCTGCTCGGCGGCACCGCGCCCTACACCCTCCGTACCTACTCCGGCTACGCCGCCGCCGGGTCGTACAGCCTCCTGCTGACCAGGGCGTCCAACCCGGACAACTGTGCCGCGCTGCCGATCGCCCCGTTCGGCGACCCCGGGAGCTCCGTCGCCCAGAACACGCTGAACGCGCTCGGCGGCACCGACTGCCGCACCGTCAGCGCCAAGGCCGGCGCACTGGCCGTCCGCGGCGGTGCGCCGAACAGCGGCTCGGTGGGGATCCGCTGGGCGCTGTACGCCAAGGACGGCACCAACGTCTGCCGGCAGAACTCCGGCTTCGACCTCTGCACCGTGCCCGCCGACGGCGACTACTCCCTGGTGATGCCCGGGTTCGCCTACGGCCAGCCGGAGAGCTACTCCTTCACCGTCCGCGACCTGGCGAGCAGCGCGGGCTGCGCCGCCTCCGTCGGCACGGGATTCGACTCGGCGACGCTGACCGGCACTCTCAAGAGCGCCGACGAGGTCGACTGCCAGCCGTTCGCCGGTGTGCCCGGCGAGCGGGTGATGACCCCGGCCAACGGTCTGATGGCCTGGATCACCGACCTGACCGGCGCCCGGATCTGCGCGGCGGACTACACCCAGGACGGCTGCGTCCTCCCGGGCGCGGGCCCGTACCGGGTGATCTCCTACGGCGACATGGGATGGGGTCCGCCGAACAGCTGGCCGTCCCCCTGGGCCCTGCAGATCCGCCAGCTCTCGCACGCCACCGGCTGCCCCGCCCTGGACCTCCAGGCGTACGGGACCGCCGCTGACAAGGGCACGGTCCGCTGCCGCACCGTCACCGTGCCGAGCGCGGGCGCGTACACCGCGACCGGCTTCAGCACCACGCCGGCCAACACCGTGGCCGCCGAGGCGGTCCAGCTCTACGGGCCGGACGGCAAGCGCGCCTGCACCGACGACAACGGGCGCTGCCGACTGGCCGCTCCGGGCACCTACACCCTGCTGCTGGGCGGCGCCGCCGAGGTCGTCCAGGGCGCCGTCTCCACCCAGTTCGTCTCCGCCGCCGAGACCCGGGGCTGCGTCGCGGCCTCCGACACCGGCTGGGTCGACGGCCCGATCGCGGGCAGCACCGGCGCGCCCGGGCAGTACAACTGCCTGACGCTGCCCACCGCGAGCGGATCGGCCCTGCTGCTGCACGCGTCCCCCAAGGCGCCGGGCACGCTGCTGCCGTTCGACCAGGTGGTGGACGCGACCGGCACCGTCCAGTGCGACAACAAGTACGGCTACTCGATGACGGACTGCCCGCTCACCGGGCAGGCGCCGTTCCGGGTGCTGTTCAACACCGGTACGGGTGCCGGAAGTTACGCGGTCAGCATCGGGCGGACCGACGGTCCGGCCGGCTGCGGGTCCTTCCCGCAGACCCCCTACAGCGGTGGTGTGCCGACCAAGCTCTCGCTGAGCACGGTGCAGCCCGTCCGCTGCCTGGGCATCCCGGCGAACGCGCACGCGACCGCCGAGCAGCTCGACTACGCGTACAGCCCGGCCCCGGCCTCGCCGCCGCAGACGCTGCCCGCCGAGTACCACGTCTTCGACGCCTCGGGGAAGCGGGTCTGCCAGAGCTACGCGTTCAGCAACTCCGCCACCACCTGCCAGCTCACGGCGGGCAAGGCGTACACCGCCCTGCTGGTCGGGGACGGCACGAACGAGGACTACCAGCTCGTCCGGCGTGACATCACGCAGTCGGCGCCGTGCGCCACCCCGGCCTCGACGGTGATCGGCGGCGCCCCGAGCACGGGCGTCCTCGACTCCTCGCTGAGCGCCGCCTGCACCAAGATCTCGGCGGCCGCGACCGACCGGTTCCGGATCTCCGCGCTGAACAGCACCGGCCAGGCCATGGTGGTCGTGACCGACGCCACCGGGCGGACGATCTGCACCTCCACGGTGTACGGCCCCTGCGACGTCACCGGGTCGACCAGCTACCAGGCGATCGTCACCGCGTACAACTACGTGGGCACCCCGATCGACTATCGGCTCGACACCTGGAAGACCGGCAGTGCGGCGGGCGTGCCGAGCGAGTGCCCGGCCGTACCCTCCGACGCGAAGGGCTTCGGCCCGCTGACCGGAACCCTGACGGTGGACCACCCGGGCACCTGCCTGGCGCTGCCGGTGAAGGCGGGCGACCACTTCTCGCTGACCGGGACGTACGCCGGGCCGGGCACCACGGTGCCCAGGGCGCAGCTGATCGGCGCGGACGGCACCAACTACTGCGTCGACACGCAGAGCACGCAGGGCTTCACCACGGAATGCAACGTGCCGTACAGCGTCACCGCCGGCTCGGCGACGTTCCTGCTCTCGCTGCGTCCGGGCACCCAGCAGGTCGCCTACAACGTCACGGCGGCCTGTGTCGGTGGGACGTGCGGTCCGGCGATGCCCGCCGACGGTGTGGGGACGGCCTTCTCGCCGCTCAAGCCCGCACGACTGCTGGACACCCGCTCCGCCATCGGGCGCCCCGGCAAGCTGCCGGTCGCCGCGGGCGGCACGGTGGCACTCCAGGTGACCGGCCAGGGCGGCGTGCCCGCGACCGGGGTGACCTCGGTGGTGCTGAACGTGACCGTGGCCGACCCGACGGCGGCCGGCTTCGTCACCGTGTGGCCCTCCGGAGCCTCGCGTCCGAACTCCTCGATGCTCAACTGGTCCGCCGGGCAGGTCATCCCGAACCTGGTGACCGTACCGGTGGGCGCGGACGGCAAGGTGGACCTGTACAACGGCAGCAAGGGGACGGCGGACCTGGTGGCCGACGTCTTCGGCTACTACTCCGACTCGCAGCCCGGCAGCACCTTCGTCCCGGCCGGGCCGACCCGGCTGCTGGACACCCGCGCCGCCATCGGGACCCCCGGCAAGTCGCCGGTGGCCTCGAAGGGCACCGTGCAGGTCAAGATCGCCGGTAACGGCGGCGTTCCGGCGACCGGCGTGTCGGCGGTGGTGCTCAACGTGACGGCGACCGACGCCACCACGGGTGGATACCTGACGGCGTGGCCCTCGGGCGTCGACCGTCCGCTCGCGTCCAACCTGAACTGGGTGGCCGGCCAGGTCGTGCCGAACACGGTCGTCGTGCCGGTGGGTGCCGACGGGACGGTGAGCCTGTTCAACGGCGCCCCGGGCACCGTCGACCTGGTCGCCGACCTCGCCGGCTACTACACGGGCGGCACCGCCGGCGCGCTCTACCGCAGCGCCGGTCCGGTCCGGGTCGTCGACACCACCGCCGGTACCGGTGCTCCGGCCCAGCCGGTCGCCGCACACGGGCAGTTGGTGCTGGACCTGAACGGGACCCCCGCGGTGGCCAAGGCCAAGTCGGTCGTCCTGGACGTCACCGTGAGCGCCCCGACGGCCTCGGGCTTCCTCACCGTCTGGCCCTCGGGCCTGGCGCGGCCGCTCGCCTCGAACCTGAACTGGGCACCGGGCCAGACGGTCACCAACCAGGTGGTCGTCCCGGTCGGTGCCGACGGGAAGGTCGACTTCTACAACGGCAGCCCCGGAACGGTGCAGCTGGTGGTCGACCGGATCGGGTACTTCTCCTGACCTGACCGTTCGGCGGCAGCAGTGACAGAGCCGGCCTCCGGGACTTGTTCCCGGAGGCCGGCTCTCCGCGTTCCCGGCGGTGCCCGTCAGTGGTCGCCTGTCTCGTCCCCGGTCACCAGGCGGCCTCCCGGTAGTCCTTGAGGAACACCCCCGAGACCGGTGCCCCCGCCTCGCCGCGCACGATGGGGTCGTAGATCCGCGCGGCGCCGTCGACGACGTCGAGCGGCGGCCGGAAGCCGAGACCGGCGAGGTGGGCCTTCTTCGGTGCCGGGTTCTCGTCGGTGATCCAGCCGGTGTCCACCGCGCACATGTGCACGCCTTGGGCGGCCAGATCGGCGGCGCTGGTGCGGGTGAGCATGTTCAGCGCGGCCTTGGCCATGTTGGTGTGCGGGTGGTTGCCGGTCTTGTTGCGGACGGTGAACTGGCCCTCCACCGCCGAGACGTTGACGATGTACCGGTTCGGGTGCGGCGCGGCCAGCAGCAGCGGGAGCAGCCGGTCGCAGAGCAGCGCCGGGGCGAGGGCGTTGACCAGCTGGGTCTCCAGCATCTCGGCGGCGTCCAGCCCGCCGAGCCGGGCCGACCAGGAGTTCTGCGGCGCGGTGTCGGGCAGCAGCCCGGACTCGTCGGCGTACGGGGCGAGTCCGCCCGGCGTCCCGGCCGCTCCGGGTATCGCGGCCGGAAGGGGGGCCGGCCCGGGCTCGGCTGCTGCGGACTCGGCTGTTGCGAGGCCGGCCGGGCCGAGCTCGGCGGCCGGCCAGGCCGCCGAGAGCGCGGGCATCGGCCGGAAGCCCGGGGCGTGCCTGACCGGGCTGCCCGGCGGCAGGGGCGAGTGCTCCCCGACGGCCAGCAGTGCGTACGCCTCGGGCGCGCGCCGGATGGTCTGGGCGGCGTTGTTGACCAGGATGTCCAGCGGCCGGCCGTCGGCGCGCAGCTGCTCGCACAGTCCGATGACCTGGCGCGGGTCCCGCAGGTCGATGCCGACCACGGTGAGCCGGTCGAGCCAGTCGGCGCTGCCGGGGGCGGCCCGGAAGCGGCGTACGGTGTCCTGCGGGAAGCGGCTGGTGACGATCAGGTCGGCGCCGTCCCGCAGCATCATCAGGGCGAGCTGGAAGCCGATCTTCACCCGGCCGCCGGTGAGCAGCGCCCGCCGGCCGCTCAGGTCGGTCGAGAGTGCGCGGCGCGAGGTGTTGTCGGCGGCGCAGTCCGGGCAGAGCCGGTGGTAGAACCGGTCGGCCTGACGGTATGTCGACTTACAGACATAGCAGTGCCGGCCGCGCCGGAAGGAGCCGAGCGGGGAGGCGGCGGCGGGCAGTGCGAGCGGCGCGTCCTCACGGCGGGTCAGGCTGCCGGTGACGGTCGCGGCGGACAGCAGGGCGTCGGCGACGGTGGCCTCCACCCGCCGCTCGCGGCGCCGCTCCCGGCGGCCTTCGCGGACGAAGGACTTGGCGATCCGTTCGGCCCGCAGGCGTGCGGGGTGGTCGGCGGCCAGCAGCCGCAGCCGCCCCACCGTTGTCGCGTAGGCGGACAGTTCCTCGTCCGTCGGCTCGACCTGCATCACTTCTCCCGGCGCTTCGGTGGCCCCGGCCGGGTGCGGGCCGATCTGGCAGCCGTGCGGCGGGGCAGTGGGGACTGCCCGGGGCCGGATTCGAACCGGCGTGGTCCACGATGCCGTCGTGGCGCGTCGGCCGCTGCGCTACGCCGGGCAGTGCCGTGCATATTAGCCGTCCGATCCGGAGGGGCCGTACGCATTTTCGGGTGCGCGTCCCCGGACGCGACGAGGCCGGCCGGCGGAGGGGTGCTCCGCCGGCCGGCCCGAGGGCGCGCAGGTCAGCCGGTGTACTTGGAGAAGATCTTCGAGAACTCGTACGGCTGCTGCGGGACGTTGGTGCACTTGTACAGTGCACCGGTGCAGGCGTTGGCGTCCCGGGACTCCTCCCAGAAGGCCAGCTCGCCGAGGTGGTGCTGCTGCGCGAAGGTGACCAGCTGCTGGGCGGCGGCCTGGTTGAACACCTGGCCGTCGTCGTTCTGGCCGAGCATCGGGGTGACGCCGACCATCGCCCAGAGCTGGGCGTCGGTCCTGGCCGGGTAGAGCGCCTTGAGCTGGTCGTGGGTGCTCTGGGCGGCCTGGACGGCCGCGTCACCGTAGTTGGTGCCCGGGCGCCCGTAGTCCATCGCCATCACGTTGACCAGGTCGACGGCGACCCCGGCGTCCCGTGCGGACTGGACGATGGCGACGCCGTCGGCCGTCAGGCCCTCCGGCAGCACCGGCAGGGTGAGCGAGACCTTCAGCCCGGGGTGGGCCGCCTGGAGCTTGGCGAGCGCGGCGGAGCGGCGGTCGTTGGACGCCTTGTCGGCGACGGCCGAGCCCTCGATGTCGAAGTCGACGTACTTCAGGTTGTAGGCGTTCACCACCGCGTCGTACTGGGCGAACAGCGAGTCCACCGTGGTGCAGGCGGCGGCCAGTTCGGTGCCAGACTCGCCACCGAAGGAGATCTTGACGTCACCGCCGGCCGCCCGGATCGCGTCCACCTGGTCCTTGGCCCAACCGGTGGTCGGGTCCCAGGCGTTGAACCAGCTGGCCTTGCAGCCGACCGAGGTCACGAAGGCCAGCGTGAACGACTTGAGGTTGCCGCCGGTCGCCATGTCCTTCAGTACCGGCACCGGCCAGGCACCCATGTCCACGTACGGGGCCACCGGGACCGCCACGTTCGGCGGTGGGGGCGGCGTGCTGCTCGAACTGGGCGACGGCGAGGGCGAGCTGCTGCTCGGCGGCGGCGAGCTGGGCGGGGGAGTGGCGCCGGGCAGGCTCAGTGACACGTCGTCGGCGAGGTAGGCACCCTGGCCGTACCAGCCGTGCAGGTACACGCTGACGCTGGTGGTGCTCGGCCCGGTGGTGAAACTCGCGTTGAGCTGCTGCCAGTTGCTGCCGCCGGGCGTCCAGACCGCCGGGTCGGTCACGCCCGCGCCGGTCGCGCCGAGGTAGACGTACTGGCCCTGGACCCAGGCGCTCAGCGCGTACTTGGTGTTCGGCTGGACGGCCACGGTCTGGCTGCACTGGGCGGTGTCGCTGTTGCCCGCGGCGCCCTTGAGCGCGTACGAGCCCGAGTGCACCGGGCTGCCGACCACGGATCCGGTGCCGGTGGAGCAGGTCCAGCCGCTCAGCGAACCGGTCTCGAAACCGGCGTTGGTGAGCAGGTTGCCGTCCGTGGCGGTCGCGTTGGCGTTGACGGCCAGGGAGGTCAGACCGCCGACCGCGAGGACGGCGGCACAGCCCAGTGGGATGAGCTTCGCCCGCCGGGGGGCGGCGTGGCGGTTGAGCGCGCGTGGCATGTGGGGTGCCTCTCGGGACGTGCCGGGGCCGCCCGGCACGGGTGGTGGGGGTGTGCCGGGGGCGGGCTGTGGGGTGGTCCTGAACAGGGCAGGGCGGGGCACAGTCACTGGACGTGTCGCCAGTTCGGGCTGCGCCGCCCTGAGTTCAAAAATGGACTAGACCAACTGTGCACGTCAAGAACCCGGCTGCGGTTTACGCCGGTCTTAAGGTTGGCGCAGGGGAAGTGAACGATCCGTTCAACATACTCCGTTGACAGCATGCCGTTCACCGACCGATGCTGGGTGACATGTCGTCAACTCACCTTCCTTCCCCGCAGTCCGACCCCGCCGCCGCCTCCGACCCTGCTGCGGACCCCGCCGCCGGTGCGGATGTCTTCGATGCGCCGGATCCGGAGGAGGCCCGGGCTCGCCGGGTGTACGCGTCCCTGTTCCGGATCGCCGAGCGGCACGCCGCCACCGACGACCAGCGCCGTCGCCAGGTGCACCCGGCCGTCCTCGGGCCGCACGAGGCGGTGCGGCTGGTGGCCTTCCTGCTCTCCGGTGCGGCCGAGGCGGCCGACGGCGAACCGGCCGTCGACCGGGCCGACATCACCGCCGCGCTGACGCTGCTCCCGCTGGTCCGCGCCGAGTTGGACGAGCTGGAGACCGGCCTGCTGCGGATGGCGCGCGGGCGCGGTATGACCTGGCAGGAGGTCGCCTTCGGCCTGGGCCTGAGCAGCCCGCAGGCGGCCCGGCAGCGCCACGAGCGGCTCGCGGAGCGCACCGACCCGGACCGGGTCTGAGCCCGGTCGGCAGAAGCTCCCCGGCGCCCCGCGCCGGCGGGCGGGCGCGGGGCGAGGAGCGCGGCCGTCGGCCCCCGGAGCGGTCACGGGGGCCGACGGTGTGTCAGTGGGCCGGCCGTCAGACCCCGGCCGGCTCGGTGATCCAGATCAGCTTGCGGCCGCTCTCGGACGGGGCGGTGATCGCGGAGTCGATCACCCGGTCGAGCCGGTAGCCGAGCTTGCGCGGGACGGCGGCGCTGGCGCCGTTCGCCTCGTCGCAGTGGATCTCCACCCGCTCGATGCCGGGCAGCGCGAGGGCGGCCTCGGTCAGCGCCCGGGCACACTCGGTGGCGATGCCCCGGCCGTTGTGCGCGGCGTCGACCCAGTAGCCGATCTCCAGCGCGCCGGCGCCGATCCGCCCGTGCAGGCCGAACGCGCCGATCACGCTGCCGGGTACGGCGTCCAGGCCGATCAGGTACATGAAGTCGGTGCCCTGGTCCCAGGAGACGATCCCGGCCTCGACCATCGCCTCGCTCTGCTCAAGGGTCGGTTCGAGCTTGGCCCAGGGCATCCACGGACGGAGGTGTTCGAGGTTGGCGCGCACGGCGGCGTTCAGCTGCTGGGCGTCCCCCACCGCGCGGCGGCGCAGGGAGACCCCGCCCGCGAGCGGGAGCACCTCCGGCGGACGGCCGGTGCTGACAGGGGTGACAGGTTCTTGGGCAACGTGACTCATGGCAGGATTATCGCCGTCAGCAGCCGGTCCGACCAGCGCTTTTCCTCGACCATGTCAGAGCCGGACCAGCACCTCGTCGAGGTCCTTGCGGCGCAGATCGGGCACTCGGGCGCCCTCGGCCGGGTAGCCGACCGGGATGACGTACGCGGCCCGCTCCTCGGCCGGGCGGTCGCACACCTCGTTCAGGAAGCGCATCGGGCTCGGCGTGTGGGTGAGGGTGGCCAGGCCCGCCTGGTGCAGCGAGGCGAGCAGCAGGCCGACCGCGATGCCCACCGACTCCTTGGTGTAGTACGGGCGGGGCGAGTCCGGGCCCTTGTGCACCTCGAAGACCACGATCACGGCGGGCGCGTCCTGGAGGAAGGGTTTGCGCCAGTCCGTCCCGATCGGCGCCAGCGCGGCGAGCCACTCCTCGGAGGCCCGGTGCGCGTAGAACTCGCGCTCCTCGGCCTCGGCCGCCTCGCGCAGCCGCCGCTTGCGCTCCGGATCGGTCATCACCACGAACCGCCAGGGCTGCACGTGTGCGCCGCTGGGCGCGGTCGACGCGGTGCGGATCGCCCACTCGATCACCTCCTCGGGGATCGGGCGGGTCGAGTAGTCACGAACCGTCCGGCGCTGGGCCATCACGTCGTGGAAGGACCTGCTGCGGGCCTCGGCCTCGTGGGCGGGGACCGTCATGGGCTGGAGCGGGACCGTCGGGTGGGCATCGTCAACCATGGGCGACAGCACACCACACGACGGCCCGATTGGACCAGACCACTTGGGCAATCGATCAAGCGAAATCAGGGGCGCGTGGGGGTGCCTCCCGGCCGAAGGCTGGGGGAGAACTGCGCGAAGTCGGAAGGTGCGGACCGTTGCCCTGCCGCTTCGCGCAGTTCCCCGCGCCCCTGTCTATGGCTGATCGAGTGCCGAATGGCGAAGCCTCAGCTCTCGCTGACCTTCCCGGCCGCGACCTCGATCCGCCGGTTGACCGTCACGGCCTCCAGCATCCGCCGGTCGTGCGTCACCAGCAGCAGCGTGCCGGTGTACGAGGAGAGTGCCGACTCCAACTGCTCGATGGCAGGCAGGTCCAGGTGGTTGGTCGGCTCGTCCAGCACCAGCAGGTTCACCCCGCGCGCCTGGAGCAGCGCCAGCGCCGCCCTGGTCCGCTCGCCGGGTGAGAGGGTGCCGGCCGGGCGCTGCACGTGGACCGCCTTCAGTCCGAACTTGGCCAGCAGCGTGCGGACCTCCTCCGAGGTCAGCTCGGGCACCGCCGCCTCGAACGCGGCCGACAGCGCCTCGTCGCCGAGGAACAGCCCACGCGCCTGGTCCACCTCGCCGACCACCACGCCGGAGCCCAACGAGGCGCTGCCGCCGTCCAGTTCGAGCCGCCCGAGCAGGGCCGCCAGCAGGGTGGACTTGCCCGCGCCGTTGGCGCCGGTGATCGCCACCCGGTCCGCCCAGTCGATCTGCAGGTCCACCGGCCCGAAGGCGAAGTCCCCGCGCTGCGCGGAGGCCCCGCGCAGGGTGGCCACCACCGAACCGGAGCGCGGCGCGGCGGCGATCTCCATCCGCAGCTCCCACTCCTTGCGCGGCTCCTCGACCACGTCCAGGCGCTCGATCATGCGCTGGGTCTGCCGGGCCTTGGACGCCTGCTTCTCGGTCGACTCCGCCCGGGTCGCGCGGGCCTGCTTGTCGTTGTCGCTGGACTTGCGGCGGGCGTTGCGGACGCCGTGCTCCATCCACCCGCGCTGCATCCGGGCCCGCGCCTCCAGGCCGGCCTTGGTGTCGGCGTACTCCTCGTAGTCCTCCCGCGCGTGCCGCCGGGCCACCGCGCGCTCCTCCAGGTACGCCTCGTACCCGCCGCCGTACAGGTTGATCTGCTGCTGGGCGAGGTCCAGCTCCAGCACCTTGGTGACGGTGCGGGCCAGGAACTCGCGGTCGTGGCTGATCAGCACGGTGCCCGCGCGCAGGCCCTTGACGAAGGACTCCAGCCGCTCCAGGCCGTCCAGGTCCAGGTCGTTGGTGGGCTCGTCGAGCAGGAAGACGTCGTAGCGGGAGAGCAGCAGCGAGGCGAGGCCGGCCCGGGCCGCCTGCCCGCCGGAGAGCGCGGTCATCGGCAGGTCCAGGCTCACCTTCAGCCCGAGCGAGTCGGCGACCTCCTCGGCCCGCTCCTCCAGGTCCGCGCCGCCGAGGTCCAGCCAGCGGTCCAGGCTGGTGGCGTACGCGTCGTCGGAGCCGGGACGCTCCTCGACCAGGCCCTCGGTCGCCTCGTCCAGCGCGGCCTGCGCGGCGGCCACCCCGGTACGGCGGGCCAGGAAGTCGCGCACCGACTCGCCCGGGCGGCGGTCCGGCTCCTGCGGCAGGTGGCCGATGTTGGCGGACGGCGGGCTGAGCTTCAGCGACCCGCCCTCGGGGGTGTCCAGCCCGGCCAGCAGCCGCAGCAGCGTCGACTTGCCCGCCCCGTTGGCCCCGACCAGCCCGATCACGTCGCCGGGGGCGACGACCAGGTCCAGGCCGGAGAAGAGGGTGCGGTCGCCGTGGCCGGCGCTGAGGTCCTTGACTACGAGAGTGGCGCTCATGATGCCCCGATTCTACGGGCCCCGGGAAAAGCCGTTGCGGCCCCTCGGGCACGGTCCTACCGTGGGTACCCGCCGGCACCGAACAGCCGGCACTGAAGACTGGAGAAGGCCGTTGCTCTACTGAGGTCATGAGACACCGCCCCCCGCGCACGCTCTCCGAGCGACGAGCGCGGCGTGTGAGCGTGCGACCTCAGCCCTGAGCAGGCTTCCCGTGTACTCCGCCGGGTCCTGCCCGCTCCGTCGCCCGTACCAGCGGTGTCTCCCGTGTTGCTACCTCCACCTCTCAGCAACCACCCCAGGAGGCCATCCATGGCGCATCCGACCACCTCCATCCTCTGCACCGACCTCCGCTTCGAGTGGCCCGACGGCAGCACCGTGCTGGACGGTTTCCACCTCGCGGTCGGCCCCGGCCGCACCGGGCTGATCGGCCTGAACGGCGCCGGGAAGTCCACCCTGCTGCGCCTGCTGGCGGGCGAGCTGACCCCGGCCTCCGGCACCGTCCGGGTCGACGGCGAGCTCGGCTACCTCCCGCAGGGGCTCACCCTCGACACCGGGCAGCGGGTGGACGAGGCACTCGGCATCCGGGCCGCCCGCGCCGCGCTGCACGCCATCGAGTCCGGCGACACCGACGAACGGCACTTCACGGCCGTCGGCGACGACTGGGACGTCGAGGAGCGCGCCCGCGAGACCCTCGACCGCCTCGGCCTGGACCGGCTGGACCTCGACCGCACCACCGGCGAGCTGTCCGGCGGCGAGGCGGTGCTGCTGCACCTCGCCGCACTCCTGCTGCGCCGCCCGGACGTGCTGCTGCTCGACGAGCCGACCAACAACCTGGACCGGCGGGCCCGGGCCCTGCTGTACGAGGCGGTGGCGGGCTGGCAGGGCGCGCTGGTCGTGGTCAGCCACGACCGCGAACTCCTCCAGCACGTCGACCGGATCGCCGACCTGCGGGACGGCGAGGTCACCTGGTACGGCGGCAACTTCGCCGACTACGAGCGGACGGTCGCCGCCCAGCAGGAGACCGCCGAGCGCCTGGTCCGGGCCGCCGAGGCCGACGTCCAGCGCCAGAAGCGCGACCTGGCCGAGGCCCGGATCAAGTTGGAGCGCAGTGCCAGTTACGGCAAGAAGCGCGCCGTCACCCGCAACGACCCGAAGATCTTCGCGGGCAAGTTCAAACGGCAGGCCGAGGAGACGGCGGGCCGGGTGAAGGGCATGCACACCGAGCGGCTGACCGAGGCGAAGGAGCGGCTCACGGCGGCGGAGGACGCCGTCCGCGACGACGCGGAGATCCGGATCGACCTGCCGCGCACCGCCGTTCCCGAGGGGCGGACGGTCCTGAACCTCGACCACGTCCGCCTCACCCACGGCGGCACGGCCCACCTGGAGCTGCGCGGACCCGAGCGGGTCGCCCTGGTCGGACGCAACGGCGCGGGCAAGACCACGCTGCTGCGGACCATCGCGGGCGAACTGAGCCCGGTCGAGGGCGAGGTCGGCACACCCGTACCGCTGCGCTACCTGCCGCAGCGCCTCGACCTGCTGGACGACCGGCTGTCGGTGGTGGGCAACGTGAAGGCGTACGCCCCGGCGGCCGGCGACAACACCGTCCGCGCCCGGCTGGCCCGCTTCCAGTTCCGGGGCGGCCGGGCCGACCAGCCCGCCGGCACCCTCTCCGGCGGCGAACGGTTCCGGGCGACGCTCGCCGCCCTGCTGCTCGCCGATCCGCCGCCGCAGCTCCTGCTGCTGGACGAGCCGACCAACAACCTCGACCTCGCCAGCGTCCGCCAGCTCACCCAGGCACTGGCCTCCTACCAGGGCGCGCTGATCGTGGCCGGCCACGACCTGCCGTTCCTGCGCGGGATCGGCGTCACCCGCTGGCTGGAGCTGGACGGCGACCTGCGGACGGTGGACCCGATGTAGCCGCCGTCCGTCCGGCGGGGCGCCCGAGACGGCGGCCCGCCGGGCGGCGGCAGGCTGCCGTCCGGGCGTCCGGAGGCCGTTCCCAGAGCGGTACCGCTCCGGTACCATCGGGCCCATGCCAGCGCTCAACATCGAGTACACCGAGCACGAACTAGCCGCGATCCGCGAGGCCGCCGCCGCGGACGGCAAGAGTGTGAAGGCGTACGTCCACGATCTCAGCGTCCGGGAGCAGCAGCGGCGGACGTTCGTCAACCACGCGGTGACGTTCTGGAACGAGCACGTGGCGGAGTTCGACGCCGCGTTCCCCGAGGACGCGCCGGGCGCCAAGCGGACCGCTGTCGTCTGATGCCGCTGAACGTCGACATCCGGTGGCTGCTCGATGTCCAGGAGCAGGCCTCGCCGGAGGACCTCACCGTCCGCGACTACTCGGCGCTGCAGGCCGCCGTCGCCCGGCACCGGGTGAACACCGCGCAGCTCGGGCACGACGCGGACCCGTCCTGGTGCGCGGCGGCGCTGATGCACACCATCGTGCTGCTGCGCCCGCTGCCCGTGCGCAACAACCTCTACGCCTGCATGACGACGGCGGCGTACATGCACGCCGCCGGGGAGGGCATCGACCCGCCGTACGGCGCGCTGGTCGAGCTGGCCCGGGATGTCGCCGAGGCCCGGGCGGACGTCTTCGCGGCCGCCGACCGGATCCGCTCCTGGCGGATCTGACCGGCGGCCCGCCGTCACGCGTCGGTCGTGGCCGGTGCCTCGACGGGCGGTGCCTCGACGGGCGCCGCCGGGGCCGGCCGCAGCTTGCGGGCGGCCTTCGTCCCGAGCCGGTCCAGCCCGACCACCGCTGCCGCCAGCACGATGAACTCCACCGTGAGCTGCGCGATCTGGCCGCCGACCCAGGCGTAGCCGTTGCTGGTCGGGTCGAGGAAGAAGTAGGGGTAGGCGTTGGGGAAGTGCGGGAAGAGAGCGCCGCGCAGCAGGGTCAGCCCGGCGTAGCCGAGCGGAAAGGAGAGCCAGAGCGGCAGGTCGCGCCAGCGCGAGGCGTTGCGCGGCTTCAGGCAGAGCCAGTCGATCATCACCATGACCGGTGTGACGTAGTGCAGGAAGAAGCTCGACCAGTTCTGCAGGCGGTCCGGGCCGGAGGTCAGGCCGGGCAGCGGGTCGGCGCCGTGGTTGAGGATCACGTGGGCGACGATCCCGGTGATGGTGATGTAGAGCACGGCGGCGCCGCGCAGCCGGGGGGCCGGGGCGTCGGTGGTGCCGCGCCTGGCCATCCAGTAGAGGGCGCCCGCGAAATAGCCGAGCACGATCACGTTGCTCTCGATGGTGAAGTACACCAGCGAGGCGGTGCCGAGGATGAGCCCGAGCCCGGCCGAGAGCACGATGCCGAGGCGCCACCAGAAGGCGGGGCGGTTCCAGACTGTCATGCGGGCACCAGCTTCTTCGTGCGGATCGGTTGCCGCACTCTACCCACCGGTAGTCGGCCGGGGAAAGCCGACCGGACCGGGTGAATCCGGATCGATACGCCAGGCCCGCCGGTCCTTTCGCGGCTCGCGCCGCTCTTGTTACCGGCCGGTCGCTTCTCTATCATCGCCAGTGTTACAGCTCTACTGTCAAACCTCTCTCGGGGGTAGCGGATGACGGCGACAGCGGGCCACGGGCCGTTGGTCGGGGTGCGGGTGGTCGAACTGGCGGGCATCGGCCCCGGGCCGTTCGCCGCCATGCTCCTCGCCGACCTCGGCGCGGACGTGGTGCGGGTGGACCGCCCGACACCCCCGGCGCTCGGGCCCGACCCGGCCGTCGACGTGACCAACCGCAACAAGCGCTCCGTGGTGATCGACCTGCGCGCCCCCGAGGGCCCCGGCCTGGTCCTCGACCTGGTCTCCCGCGCCGAGCTGCTGATCGAGGGCTACCGCCCGGGCGTCGCCGAACGGCTCGGCGTCGGCCCCGACACCTGCCTGGCCCGCAACCCCGCCCTGGTCTACGGCCGGATGACCGGCTGGGGACAGGACGGCCCGCTCGCCGCCGCCGCCGGGCACGACATCGGCTACGCCGCCACGGCCGGCGTGCTCGGCCTGATCGGCGAGCCCGACGGCCCGCCCGCCATCCCCGCCAACCTGCTCGGCGACTACGCGGGCGGCTCGCTCTACCTGGTGGTCGGCCTGCTGGCCGCCCTGCACCACGCCCGCGCCACCGGCACCGGGCAGGTGGTCGACGCCGCCATCGTGGACGGCGCCGCGCACCTCACCTCGATGCTCTGGGGCCTGCGCGCCGCCGGCCTCTGGCAGGACCGGCGCGGCACCAACCTGCTGGACGGCGGCGCGCCCTGCTACTCCGTGTACCGGACGTCGGACGGCGGGCACATGGCCGTCGGCGCGCTGGAGCCGCAGTTCTACGCCGAGTTCACCCGGCTGCTGGAACTCGGCGAGGACGCCCCGGCGCAGTTCGACATCCCGCGCTGGCCCGAACTGCGCACCCGGATCGCCGCCCGCTTCGCCACCCGTACCCGGGCCGAGTGGACCGAGCTCTTCGAGGGCACCGACGCCTGCACCGCACCCGTCCTCACCCTCGACCAGGCCGCCGCGCACGAGCACCTGGTGGCGCGCGGCACCTACACCGTCCAGGACGGCATGACCCAGCCCGCCCCCGCCCCGCGCTTCTCCGCCACCCCGGGCGCACTGCGCCGCCCGCCCGCCGTGCCCGGCGCGCACACCGCCGAGATCGCCAGGGACTGGGACCTGCCCCACCTCAGCTGACAACGCAGAAGGAGAATCCGGTGCAGCGCGAGCTATACACGCAGGAGCACGAGGCCTTCCGGGAGACCGTCAAGGCCTTCCTGGCCAAGGAGGTCCTGCCGCACCACGACCGCTGGGAGCGCGAGGGCATCGTCGACCGCAGCGCCTGGCTGGCCGCCGGGCAGCAGGGGCTGCTCGGCCTCGCCGTCCCGCAGGAGTACGGCGGCGGGGGAGAGCCCGACTTCCGCTACGCCGCCGTGCTCTCCGAGGAGTTCACCCGCGCCGGGGCCAGCGGGCTCGCGCTCGGCCTGCACAACGACATCATCGGGCCGTACTTCACCGCCTTCGCGAACGAGGAGCAGAAGGCGCGCTGGCTGCCGGGCTTCTGCTCCGGCGAGCTGATCTCCGCCATCGCGATGACCGAACCCGGCGCGGGCTCCGACCTCCAGGGCATCCGCACCACCGCGACCGACCAGGGCGACCACTACCTGCTGAACGGCTCCAAGACCTTCATCTCCAACGG
The DNA here is from genome assembly GCF_039529945.1 of Kitasatospora kazusensis. Classification (NCBI taxonomy): domain Bacteria; kingdom Bacillati; phylum Actinomycetota; class Actinomycetes; order Kitasatosporales; family Streptomycetaceae; genus Kitasatospora; species Kitasatospora kazusensis. The sequence goes on from NZ_BAAANT010000017.1 coordinate 111,149, forward strand.
CATCCTCGCCGACCTGGTCGTGGTGGTCGCGAAGACCACGCCCGAGGGCGGCGCCAAGGGCCTCAGCCTGCTGGTGGTCGAACGCGGGATGCCCGGCTTCGAGCGCGGCCGCAACCTGGACAAGATCGGCCAGAAGGCCCAGGACACCGCCGAGTTGTTCTTCGACGACGTCCGCGTCCCGAAGGCCAACCTGCTCGGCACCGAGCACGGCGCCTTCCTGCACCTGATGCAGAACCTCGCCCAGGAGCGGCTCGCCATCGCCGTCTCCGCCATCGCGGGCGCCGAGTACCTGCTGGAGATCACCACCGAGTACGTCAAGCGGCGCGAGGCGTTCGGCAAGCCGCTGGGCAAGTTGCAGCACGTCCGGTTCGAGATCGCCGAGATCGCCACCGAGTGCGCCGTCACCCGCACCTTCGTCGACCGCTGCATCACCGAGCTGAACCGCTACGCGCTCACCCCCGCCGACGCCTCGATGGCCAAGTGGTGGGCCACCGAACTGCAGAAGCGCACCGCCGACCGCTGCCTCCAACTCCACGGCGGCTACGGCTACATGACGGAGTTCCCGGTGGCGAAGGCGTTCACCGACGGGCGGATCCAGACCATCTACGGCGGGACCACCGAAATCATGAAAGAGATCATCGGCCGCTCCATCCTCGGCTGACTGCTAAGAAAGGCACCCACCGTGACCACCGAAGCGTACGTCTACGACGCCATCCGCACCCCACGCGGCCGGGGCAAGGCCAACGGCTCGCTCCACGGCACCAAGCCGATCGACCTCGTGGTCGGCCTGATCCACGAACTCCGCAGCCGCTTCCCGGGGTTGGACCCGGCCGCGATCGACGACATCGTGCTCGGCGTGGTCACCCCGATCGGCGACCAGGGCTCCGACATCGCCAGGACGGCCGCCATCGCCGCCGGGCTGCCCGACACGGTGGCCGGCGTCCAGGAGAACCGCTTCTGCGCCTCCGGTCTGGAGGCCGTCAACCTGGCCGCCGCCAAGGTCCGTTCGGGCTGGGAGGACCTCATCCTGGCCGGCGGCGTGGAGTCGATGTCCCGCGTCAAGATGGGCTCCGACGGCGGCGCCTGGGCGATGGACCCGATGACCAGCTACGAGACGAGCTTCGTCCCGCAGGGCGTCGGCGCCGACCTGATCGCCACCATCGAGGGCCTCAGCCGCACCGACGTGGACGCCTTCGCCGCCGAGTCCCAGGCCCGCGCCGCCAAGGCCTGGGCCGACGGGAAGTTCGACCGCTCGGTCGTACCGGTCAGGGACCGCAACGGACTCGTGGTGCTCGACCGCGACGAGTTCATCCGCCCCGGCACCACCGTGGAGAGCCTGGCCGGGCTCAAGCCCTCGTTCGCCGGGATCGGCGAGGCGGGCGGCTTCGACGCCGTCGCGCTGCAGAAGTACCACTGGGTCGAGCAGATCGACCACGTCCACCACGCGGGCAACTCCTCCGGCATCGTCGACGGCGCCGCCCTGGTCGCGATCGGCAACCGCGAGATCGGCGAGCGGTACGGGCTGCGCCCGCGCGCCCGGATCGTCTCCGCCGCCGTCTCCGGCTCCGAGCCCACCATCATGCTCACCGGGCCTGCCCCCGCCACCCGCAAGGCGCTCGCCAAGGCCGGACTGAACGCGTCCGACATCGACCTGGTCGAGATCAACGAGGCGTTCGCCGCCGTCGCCATGCGCTTCATGCGCGAACTCGGCTTCAGCCACGAGCAGGTGAACGTCAACGGCGGCGCCATCGCCCTCGGCCACCCGCTCGGCGCCACCGGCGCGATGCTGATCGGCACCCTGATCGACGAGCTGGAGCGGCGCGACCTGCGCTACGGCCTGGCCACCCTCTGCGTCGGCGGCGGCATGGGCGTCGCCACCGTCATCGAGCGCATCTGACCCGCCTTCCGACTCCTGGAGACACCACCTCATGTCTGACAACACCCCCGCCATCCGCTGGGAGCAGGACCAGGACGGCGTGGTCACCCTCGTCCTCGACGACCCCGCGCAGTCCGTCAACACCATGAACACCGCCTTCCGCGACGCCTTCGAGGGCATCGTGGCCCGGCTCGCCGCCACCGAGGGTCTGCGTGGCGTCATCGTCACCTCCGCCAAGAAGACCTTCTTCGCCGGTGGCGACCTGCGGATGCTCTCCGCCGTCCGGCCCGAGCAGGCGGGCGAGTTCTTCGAGGCGTCGATGGCGCTCAAGCGCGGGCTGCGCGCCCTGGAGCAGCTCGGCAAGCCGGTGGTCGCCGCGATCAACGGCAGTGCGCTCGGCGGCGGCCTGGAGATCGCGCTCGCCTGCCACCATCGGATCGCCCTCGACGTACCCGGCAGCAAGATCGGCCTGCCCGAGGTCACCCTCGGCCTGCTGCCCGGCGGTGGCGGCGTGGTCCGCACCGTCCGGCTGCTCGGCATCACCGACGCGCTGCTCAAGGTGCTGCTCCAGGGCCGCCAGTACCGTCCGGCGCAGGCGCTGGAGGCCGGGCTGGTGCACGAACTGGCCGCCGACCGCGAGGAGATGCTCGCCAAGGCGCGCGCCTTCATCGACGCCAACCCGACCGCCCAGCAGCCCTGGGACGTCAAGGGCTACAAGATCCCCGGCGGCACCCCGTCCCACCCTGCCTTCGCCGCCAACCTCCCCGCCTTCCCGGCCAACCTGCGCAAGCAGCTCGCGGGCGCGCCCTACCCGGCGCCGCGCAACATCCTGGCCGCCGCCGTGGAGAGCGCCCAGGTGGACGTCGACACCGCGATGGGGATCGAGGCCCGGTACTTCACCGAGCTGGCCTGCGGGCAGACCGCCAAGAACATGATCCAGGCGCTCTTCTTCGACATGAACGCTGTCAACTCCGGTGCGGGGCGCCCGAAGGACATCCCCGCCCGGCAGGTGCGCAAGGTCGCGGTGCTCGGCGCCGGGATGATGGGCGCGGGCATCGCGTACTCCTGCGCCAAGGCCGGCATCGAGGTGCTGCTCAAGGACGTCACCGTCGAGGCGGCCGAGCGCGGGAAGGCCTACTCCGCCGGGCTGCTGGACAAGGCGGTGGCCCGTGGCCGCTCCACCGAGGCGCAGCGCGACGAGCTGCTCGGCCGGATCACGCCGACCGCCGACGCGGCCGACCTCGCGGGCTGCGACGCGGTGATCGAGGCGGTTTTCGAGAATCCCGAGCTCAAGCACAAGGTCTTCCAGGAAGTCCAGGACGTGGTGGCACCGGACGCGCTGCTCTGCTCCAACACCTCCACCCTGCCGATCGGCGTGCTGGCCGAAGGGGTCACCCGCACCGCCGACTTCATCGGCCTGCACTTCTTCTCGCCGGTCGACAAGATGCCGCTGGTGGAGATCATCCGAGGGCCGGAGACCGGTGACGAGGCGCTCGCCCGTGCCTTCGACCTGGTCCGCCAGATCAACAAGACCCCGATCGTGGTGAACGACTCGCGCGGCTTCTTCACCTCCCGGGTGATCGGCCAGTTCATCAACGAGGGCGTCGCGATGGTCGGCGAGGGCGTCGACCCGGTCTCGGTCGAGCAGGCCGCCGCGCAGGCCGGTTACCCCGCGAAGGTGCTCTCGCTGCTGGACGAGCTGACCCTCACGCTGCCCCGCAAGATCCGCAACGAGGGCCGCCGGGCGATCGAGGAGGCGGGCGGCAGCTGGACGGCCCACCCGGCGGACGTGGTGATGGACCGGATGCTCGACGAGTTCGGCCGCGAGGGCCGCTTCGCGGGCGCGGGCTTCTACGACTACGAGGACGGCCGTCGCACCCGCCTCTGGCCCGGCCTGCGCGAGCACTTCACCCGGGCGGACGCGCAGATCCCGTTCGAGGACATGAAGGAGCGGATGCTCTTCGCCGAGGCGCTGGACTCCGTCCGCTGCCTGGAGGAGGGCGTGCTCACCTCCGTCGCCGACGCCAACGTCGGTTCGATCCTCGGCATCGGCTTCCCGGCCTGGACCGGCGGCGTGCTCCAGTACATCAACGGGTACGAAGGCGGCCTGGCCGGATTCGCCGCCCGCGCACGCGAGTTGGCCGCCGCGTACGGCGAGCGCTTCGCGCCGCCGGCCCTGCTGGAGCGCCTGGCCGCAGAAGGCGGCAGCTTCTCCGACTGAGCTGGGCCATGGATGCGGGGGCTGCGCGGATGCGGGAGTGGCGGTGTGTGCCCTTCCGCATCCGCGCAGTTCCCCGCGCCCCTGTCTGTGGCTACTCGGGCGAGGGGCGCAACTCGTCGGCGAGGGAGCGTTGGAAGGCGGTGACCAGGGCTTGGACGATCATGGGCTGGATCTGGTCGGTGAGGGTCTTCATGCGTTCCAGCTCGTCCGGGGGCGGGTCGCTCTCGCGGTAGGGCTTCCAGACGGTCTCGCGGAACAGCCGGTGCAGGTCGTGCGCGGTGGCCTGGCTGTGCAGGCGTACCACGGCGCGGGCGGCGACCAGCGTCTCCAGCGGGATCGGCACGTCCAACACCCGTACACCCAGCGGGAGCAGGCCCGGGTCGAGTTCGAAGACGTCCGGGTCGTCGGTGCGGTGCAGTGCGCCCATCGCGCTGAGCCGGTCCACGTCGGCGTCGGAGAGCGCCCGGCCGGCCCGGCGTTCCAGCTGTGCGCGGGTCGCCTCCTCGGCGGTCTCCGGGGTCCAGGAGGCGACCAGGGCGCGGTGGATCGCCAGGTCCAGTGAGCTGATGTCCGGGGGGAGTTGGGCCAGGTAGCGTTCGATGGCGGCCAGTGTGAGGCCCTGCCGCTGCAACTCCTCGATCAGCTCCAGCCGGTCCAGGTGCTGCGAGCCGTAGAGGCCGACCCGGCGCGGGCCGAGTTCGGGCGGCGGGAGCAGGCCCTTGGTGCCGTAGAAGCGCAGCGTGCGGACCGTCACCCCGGCGCGGGCGGCGAGTTCGTCGACGGTGAGTTGCAGCGGTGCCCCGGGTGTCGCTGTCATGGTGCCGCCTTGCCCTCCGCCGTGCCCGCACTCGTCACAGTCGTCACACCGTCGCTGTGACAGCAACAGTGTGACAGTGCGGGCCGAGGCGGTCCAGCGCACCGGGAGCGCCGCCGCTGTCGGCCCGCGCCGCTGCCCGGCCGGAACCTTCAGTAGGCTCGCAGGGCGATCGTCGTATCCGCCGTGCGGGAGGTGTGGGCACTGTTCGCTCTGCTGTCCCGTCTGCTGTCGGCCAGACGCGCCGACGACGACCGGTGGAACACCCGGCCGGCGAAGGCGCACGTCCTCGCGGTGGCCCGGACGCTGACCTCGGCGACCCGGGTGATGGACGTCCTGCCGCTGCTCCGCCCGCAGGACGGGATCGAGCTCTACATCACCGTCAATCCGGGCTCGGCCTTCACCGCCGGGCTGGACGCCTACCTGGAGTCGCTCGACGGGATCACGGTGCTGTCCTGGCACGAGGCCGTCCACCGGAGCTTCGACCTCGCGGTGGCCTGCACGGCGCACCGCTCGATGCACCGGCTGCAGGCCCCGCTGGTCGTGCTGCCGCACGGCGCCGGCTACAACCGGCTGGTCCGCCCGACCACCGGGGACGGGCACTCCCCGGCGGGGCTGTCCCGGCACGAGCTGACCTGGCGCGGCCGGCTCGTGCCGGCCGTGATCGGGCTGTCCCACGAGGAGCAGGCCGAACGGCTGCGGTCGGCCTTCCCGGAGGCGCTGGAGCGGACCAGGGTGGTCGGGGACCCGTGCTTCGACCGGATTCTGGAGAGCCTGACCGAGCGCGACCGCTACCGGCAGCTGCTGGGCGCCGTCGCGGGCCGCAAGCTCGTGGTGGTCAGCTCCACCTGGAGCGAGCACTCGCTGCTGGGGCGCTCGCCCGGGCTGCCGCTGCGGCTGGTCCGGGAGCTGCCGGTCGACGAGTACGCCGTGGCCGTGGTGCTGCACCCGAACATCTGGGCCCGGCACAATCCGCTCGGCCTGCTCCGGGAGGCGCAGGAGTCGGGCCTGCTGGTCATCCCGCCCCGCAGCGGCTGGCAGGCCGCGCTGGTCGCGGCCGACTGGGTGGTCGGCGACCACGGCTCGGTGTCGTTCTACGGCGCGGCCCTGGACCGGGTCACCCTGCTGGCCGCGACCGGCGAACAGGAGCTGGACCCGCGCTCGCCGAGCTACGCCTTCGGACGCGGCGCGCCGGCCCTGGACGTGGACGGCCCGCTGGAGCAGCAGCTGCGGCAGGCGGCCGAGGCCCACGACCGCTCCCGGCTGGCCGCGCTCACCGACCGGTCGCTGGGGGAACGCGGGCAGTCCGCCCGGATCCTGCGCGAGATCCTCTACTCCTACCTGGCAGCGGTGGACGAGCCGAAGGACGACCCCTGGCCGACGCCGTACGCCGACCCCGTGCCGGTGGACGCCGGCCGGGCGACGGCGTACGACGTCCTCGGCGAGGCCACCGCCGAGGGGGTGCGGATCCGGCGCTACCCGGTGGGGCCGGACCACACGGCGGCGCGGGGTTTCTACGCCGTCACCGCCGGGGAGAGCCGGCTGCGCCGCCTCCAGAGCGCCGAGGTGATCGCCCGGACCGAGGCCCGGGCCGAGCCGGAGCCGCTGGTGTGGCTGGAGCAGACCGCCGCCCGGCTGCCCGGTCTCGCGGTGGCCGTCGCCGCGCTCGACGAGGACCGCCATCTGGTGCGGCTGCGCTCCGGCGCGGTGCTGGAGGCCCGGGCGGTACGGACCTGGGGCTCCGCCACGCCCCGGCTGGACCCGGTGGTGCTGGGATCGGCCCTCGCGGTGTGGCAGGCGGCCAACCCCGGAGCGGAGCCGGCCGCCGCCGAACTGGTGATCGTCACGGCGCAGCGCGCCGTCGTCCGGTTCACCGCGCGCCCGGCGGGGCAGAGCTAGGGCTTCGCAGGGCCAGTGCTCTGCAGGGCCAGTGCTTTGCAGAGCCGGGGCTTTCAGGAGCCGCCGCGCTCCGGGGGCGGTACGGCGGCGTGCTGGAGCCGGCCGAGGCGTTCCCGTCCGGCCTGTTCGGCGGCGGTGTCGCCGGTTCGGGCCGCGAGGCCGACGAGCAGTTCGAGGGCCTCCTCCTCCTTGGCGCGCAGTCCCAGGTCGGCGGCCTGTCCGGCGGCCCGGGTGAGCCGGGTGACGGCGGTGGCGGTGTCCCCAAGCCCGTCGTGCAGCCGGCCGAGGAGGATGCCCAGGCGCATCGCCATCGCCCGGTCGCCGGTCCGCTCCGCCTGTCCGGCGGCCTCCTCGGCCACCGCCAGGGCCCGCTGCGGCAGCCGGGCGGCGAGCAGCGCCTGGGCGAGGTTGTAGCTCTGCACGACCACGCCGTGCGAGTCCCCGTGGTTGGCTTCGCGGGCCTTGGTGAACAGGTCGGCGGCGGTCTCCGGCTGTCCGCACTTCAGGCACACCAGGCCTTGGGACTCCCAGAGCATGCCGCGCAGCCGGGGATCGTCCACCAGCGGGAGCAGTTCGGCGGCCAGGTCCAGCTGCTCGGTGGCGTGGGGGTAGTCCGCGAGTTCGTAGTGGGCCCGGGCGAGCTGGTTGCGCATCCGGATCTCCGCGTCCGGGCGGCCGTCCCACCGGGCGGCCTCGACACCGAGGGCGTGGGCGTCGATCCAGTCCGCGTAGAGCTTGCGGCCGTGGTAGAGCGGCCAGAGCGACTCGCACAGCTGCCAGACCGCGCCGTGCCACCCCCGCTCGGCGGCGGCGCGCAGCACGGCCATGAGGTTGGCGCTCTCGCGGTCCAGCCAGTCCAGGTCAGGCGGGGAGTCGGCGGCGGCCGGGTCCGCCGGGTCCGCCGGGTCGGCCGGGCCGTTCGGGTGGACCGGTCCGGCCGGTCCGGCCGGGGGCCGCGGAAGCCGGAACCGGTCGCCGAGGACGACCCGGTCGGCCTCGGCGGCCTTGGCCCGGTAGTAGTCGACGATGCGGAGCAGGGCGGTCTCGTACTCGGCGGCGGGCACCTCGGCCCGGGCCCGCCGACGGGCGTGCAGGCGGACCAGGTCGTGGCAGGTGAACCGGGCCTCGGCGGGTTCCTCCCGCTCCTCGCCGTTCTCGCTGTCCTCGCCGTCCTGCGCGCCGGGCTCGCGGGCCGCCCCGCCGCTGCCGTCGGCGGTCACGTCGACCAGGTGGGCGTCCAGGAGTTCCCCGAGCGGCTCGTCGATCCGCTCGCAGCCTGCGGCGCGCAGGAGTGCGACGGTGAACTGCGGGCCGGGGTGGACGCCGATCAGGCGGTAGAGCCGGCGGCCCGGCTCGGACAGGGCGTCGTAGACCTCGTCGAACGCCTGGTCCACGGTGTCCTCCTCGCTGCCGGCCGGCTTCGGGGCGCGCTGCTTGTCGGCCAGCGCGGCCACCACGCGGTGGACGGGCGTCCCGAGGCGGGAGATCAGCTGGCCGCCGACCGCGTTCAGCGCCAGCGGAAGTCCGCCGCACAGCCGGACCAGCTCGGCCAGGTCCTGGTCACTCCCGCGCCGGGCGCCGAGCCACTGGCGGACCAGTTCACTGCCCGCCCCGGTGGTCAGCGGCGCGACCGTGTGGACCCGGGCACCGTCCAGCGCCAGGCCGTCCAGTCGTCGGCGGCTCGCCACCACGACCAGCCCGTCCGACGGCGTCAGCGCGCGGACCTCGGCGGCATGCTCCACGTTGTCGAGGAAGACCAGGATCCGAAGGCCCGCCGTGACGCTGCGGAACAGGTTCGCGCGGTCGGCCGCCGAATCCGGGACGTCCTCGACCCCGAGCGACCGCAGGAAGCTGCCGAGGATCTCGCCCGTGTCGACGCCGCCGTCGTGGCGGACCGCGCCCAGGTCGGCGTAGAGCTCCCCGCCCGGGAACCGGGCCGCTTCGCGCCGGGCCCAGTAGGCGACCAGTTCGGTCTTGCCGACCCCGCCCAGTCCGGTGAGCACGATGACGACCGGCCCGCTGCCGTCCCCCAGGGCGTGGAGCGCCCCGGTGAGCGCGGCGAGTTCCTCGTACCGGTTGACGAAGACCCGGTGCGGCGGACGGATCTGGTGCGGGGTCCAGCGCTGTGCGGGGGAGTGCAGGTGGACCGTCCCGATGTGGCCGCTCTGGACGAGCTGCCCGACCGTGCCGCCGGTGACGGTGTTGCGGTGCCCCGAGCCGTCCCCCGCTCCGCCGTGCGCGCCGGAGTTCCCCTCGCTGCCCGTCATCCGCGTCCCCTCCTGCCGCCGCGTCCGGGCGCCGCCCGGCCAACCACCAGGGCCAGCCTACGGGCTGATCCGGCGACAGGCCGTGAGGTCGGAGCAGGTCACCCTCCCGCCCGGACCGGGCCGCCGGACCGGGCGGCCCCGGCGGCCGCCCGGCCCGTACGCTTTCGGGGTCGGGAGCCGCCCCCGACCCCGAGAACGAAACCCTGGAGCGAGGAGCACCGGCCGTGAGCGACGCCACCCGTGACGAGAAGAGCAAGCGGAAGGCGATGCTGGTCCGGGCCTCGATCTACATCGCGGGCACCCACCTGTTCGCCGGTTTCGTGATCCTGCTGTTCGCGCTCGGCGGCCGCCACTGAGGTGGACGTCCGCACCACGGCCCGTCCGCACCACGGCCCGTCCGCACCACGGCCCGTCCGCACCACGGCCCGTCCGCACCACGGCCCGGCCGGGCGCGGCCCGGCCGGGCGCGGCCGCTACAGCAGGTCCGCGTGGTGGCGGCGGGTCACCGCCGGGTGGGCGCGGAGGTAGCCCTTCAGCTCGTTGCGGCCGAACTCGGCGAACAGCGGGTTGCCCGGGTCCTGGGTGGCGCCCGGCGCGTGGTGGGCGTGCGGGAACTCCAGCGGCTCGATGTGCGCGTCCAGCCGGGGGTTGTAGAAGAACGGCACGGAGTAGCGCTCCCGGGCCCCGGGCGGACTCACCACCCGGTGGCTGGTGGCCTTGAGATAGCCGTCGGTGGCGACCTCCAGCAGCTCGCCGAGGTTGACCACGAAGGCGCCCTCCAGCGGCGGGACCTCCAGGAACGAGCCGTCCGGGCGCTCCACCTGGAGGCCGCCGACGCTGTCCTGGAGCAGCAGGGTGATGAAGCCGTAGTCCTTGTGCGCGCCGACGCCCTGCCCGGCGCCGTCGGGCGCGGTGCCCGGGTAGCGGACCAGCTTGAGGCGCAGGTGCGGGTGCCCGGCGAAGGCGTAGTCGTAGAAGTCGGGCTTCGCGCCGATCGCGGTGAGCAGCTCGTGCAGCAGCCGGGTCGCGACCCCGCTCAGCCGGTCGATCCAGCCCAGGGTGGCCGTCCGGAGCCCGGGCAGTGCGTCCGGCCACTGGTTCGGGCCCTCCAGCCACCAGTACGCGGGCTCGTCCGGGCCGGGGACGTGCGGCGGCAGCTCCGCGCCGACGTCCAGCTGGTCGCGCCAGTCCTGGCTGCCCCCGGTGCGCTCGTCGCCGGTGCGGGTGTAGCCGCGGAAGTGCGGGGAGTTGAGGTTGCTCACGGAGAGCCGGTCGGCCTCCGGGAGGTCGAAGAAGGCCCGCATCGTGCCGGTCAGCTCGTCGGTCTCGGCCTTGGTGATGCCGTGGCCGGTCAGCTGGAAGAAGCCGACCTCGGTCGCGGCCGCGCGCAGGGTGTCGTGCAGCCGGGCCCGGTCGGCCGCGCTGCCGTCGGCGAGCGAGAGGTCGACCACGGGGAGGCCGGTGGTGGGGGTGGAGGAGAGGGACTGCTGCGTCATGGGTGTCATCCGCTGGGTCTCGTTACCCCGGCCGGGTCCGGCGGGTGGCCGGAGACTCCGCAGCCGCCGCGAACGGGTGGGCGGGTGCTGCGGTGCCGGGGAGGGGGTGTGCCCGGAGGGCGGGAGGGTGGTGAGGGTCAGCCGGAGCGTCGACAGGACATGCTCGTGACGCGGAGCAGGTCCACGTGGCGACGGCTGACAAGAATGAGCACGTCACCAGACTAGATGACCGCCCTGGCGGCGGGCGAGCACGGTTGGTGGTGGGCTTGCTCACTGGCGGGTGCGGGTGCGGGTGCGGGTGCGGGTGCGTTGCCGCTGCGGCCCCGGCTGCCGCCGCCGTCACTGCCGGAGGTCCCGGGCGGCGCTCTCGCGCAGCTCGGTCTTTCTCACCTTGCCGCTCACGGTCATCGGGAAGGCCGTCACCACCCGCAGGTGGCGCGGGGTCTTGTAGTGGGCCAGCCGGCCCCGGCAGTACTCGGTCAGGTCGTCGAGCGTGAGCGTGCCGGCCGGGTCGCGCAGGACCACGAAGGCGCACACCTCCTCGCCGTACCGGTCGTCCGGCACCCCCACCACCTGCACGTCGGCGATCCCGGGGTGGCCGTGCAGGAACTCCTCGATCTCGCGCGGGTAGATGTTCTCGCCGCCCCGGATGATCATGTCCTTGATCCGTCCGACCACCGACAGGTAGCCGTCCTCCCGCATCACCGCGAGGTCGCCGGTACGCATCCAGCCGTCCGGGTCGATCGCCTCGGCCGTCCGCTCCGGCTCGTTCCAGTAGCCGAGCATCACCGAATAGCCCCGGGTGCGCAGCTCGCCCGGCGTACCGCGCGGCACCGTACGCCCGCTCACCGGGTCGGCGATCCGGACCTCGACGTGCGGCAGCACCCGCCCGACCGTGGCCGTCCGGTGTTCCAGGTCGTCGTCGCGCCGGGTCAGGGTGGAGACGGGCGAGGTCTCGGTCATCCCGTACGCGATCGCGACCTCGGGCATGTGCAGGTCGGTCACCACCCGCTTCATCACCTCGACCGGGCAGGGCGAGCCGCCCATCAGCCCGGTCCGCAGCGAGGAGAGGTCGTGGTCGGCGAAGCCGGGCAGGCCGAGTTCGGCGATGAACATCGTCGGCACGCCGTACAGCGAGGTGGCCCGTTCGGCGGCGACGGCGTGCAGGGCGGCGGCCGGATCGAAGCCGGGGGAGGGGATCACCACGCACGCACCGTGGCTGACAGCCGCCAGGTTGCCCAGCACCATCCCGAAGCAGTGGTAGAACGGCACCGGCAGGCAGATCCGGTCCTGCTCGCTGTAGCCCAGCAACTCGCCCACGCAGTGGCCGTTGTTGAGGATGTTGTGGTGCGAGAGGGTGGCGCCCTTGGGGAAGCCGGTGGTGCCGGAGGTGTACTGGATGTTGATCGGCTCGTGGCAGTCCAGCTCGGGGAACCCGCCCGGGCTGTCCAGGAGCCGCCACTCCGGGTCGCCGATCCACAGCGTCTCGCGCAACTCGGGGCACCGCCCCCGGACTTCGGCGGTCATCGCCCGGTAGTCGCTGTCCCGGTAGGCGCTCATGGCGACCAGCAGGCTCACCCCGGACTGGTTCAGTACATAGGCCAACTCGTCTGTCCGGTAAGCCGGGTTGATGTTCACCAGGATCGCCCCCAGCCGCGCGGTGGCGTACTGGACCAGCACCCACTCCGGGCAGTTGGGGGACCAGATCCCGACCCGGTCACCCTTCCCGACCCCGCGCGCCCGCAGGTCCCGGGCCAGCAGGTCGACGTCCCGGCCCAGTTCGGCGTACGTCCAGCGGCGCCCGCTGGGGACGTCCGCCAGCGCCTCACGCTCGCCGAAGGCCGCGACCGTCCGGTCCAGGCGCCGGCCGATGGTCTCGGTCAGCAGCGACGAGTCCGCACTGCCGGACGTGTGGGACAGCTGCTCGGACACCTCGGACGTTTCGGACACCGCTGACCCCTGCCGTTCGCTTGGCTTGGCATGTACCGGTACGCATCGGTGCGTACGGGTACAGGCTTCGACAACTCCGACGGTTCGTCAAGATCCTTGCTTGGCGGGTCTCCTGCGGATCCGGCGCTGCATCCCCGAGGTGTCACCGGCGTTACCGGTATCACCGGTGTCACCGGTGTCATCGGTCCGGCGGTGATGGAGGGTCGAAGAGCAGCGGCGGCGGGGGCAGGGCGGGGACGAGCCGGTGATCGGCCGGGTCCGCCAGGGATCCGACCAGCTCCGCCCGTCGGCGCCGCGCCCACTCCGGGTCCAGTACGTGGAGCAGGGAGGCCTGGCGGGTCCAGATCGTCACCCGCTGCTCCTCGCCCTCCCGGGGGTGCTCGACCGCCCAGGCGCCGGCCGCCTCGAAGGTGGCGCCCTCGAACACCCAGTACAGCAGCTCGCGGGGGTCGCGGGTCACCCGGTCGAGTACCAGCTCCCCGCGTTCGCGGGCGAGTTGGCGCAGTCGGCCGTCCTCGTCGAGCCGGATGAACGGGCGGGCGCCGTCGGAGTCGGTGAAGCCGGGCACCTCCCCGCCGGTGAGCCGGACCAGCGCGCTCAGCCGCGAGATCTCGGTCTCCAGGTACCGCCGCATCCGGGTGCGCTCGTCCTCGTACATGGCCGTCACCCTGTCATGTCGGGGGCGGTCGGGGTGGGCGAGTCGGGCGGGCCGGGCGATGCCGAGCCGTGCGGGTTGGCCGGGGGGCATTATGTGGGGATGTCCGACAACCTTTCTTTCATGTCGTCAGCTGTGGTGCGGATCGAGCAGTTCGAGAAGGCCGAACGGGGTGAGATCTTCGGCGACGACGCCGACCCCTTCGGCGTCGTCGGGGTCGGCCTGACCTGGCAGTCGAAGCGGGAGCACTTCGCCGTCCGGCGGGCGGGCCGCCTCGTCGCGCACACCGGTCTGATCACGCTGCCGATCTCGGTCGGCGCCGTCCGGGCGGAGGTGGTGGGCGTCGGCGGGGTGGCCGTCGCCCCCGACCACCGGGGGCAGGGGCTGGCGCGGCTGGTGATGGCGGCCGCCCTGGAGCACGCGCGCACCCTGGGACCGCAGCACGGGCTGCTCTTCTGCCGGCCGCCGCTCGTCCCCCTGTACCAGGGGCTCGGGTGGCACGAGCTTCAGCAGGACGTACGCGTCGAGCAGCCCGGCGGGCCGGTGACCATGCCGCTGCGGAGCATGTGGACGCCGCTGCACGACGGGGCGCAGTGGCCCGCCGGTCCGGTGCACCTGCTCGCGCTGCCCATGTGAGCGACGGCGGCCCTGCGGCCGCGGGGACGCCGGGCCGAACTCACGGCCGAAGGGTGCGGTGCGGCGCGGCGGCCCCTGTCAGCCGGTGAACGGGAAGGCCGGCAGGGTCCGGCACACGGCTTCCGGCGGGCCGCCCGGCGGTACGGGGGCGGGCGCCCCCATGCCGGACACGTACAGCCAGGTCAGGACGGCGGCGGCGGCGACCATGGCCGGCCACAGGTACCAGCGGCTCCCCGGCAGCGGACCGAGCAGTGAGCCGAGAACCAGCAGTACGGTCAGCACGACCACCCAGACGGAGACCGTCCTGGTCAGCCCGTTGGGGGCGGGCTCGTGGTCCTGGCTCAGGCACCACCGCCATGCGGAGGTGACCCGGTCGTTGCCGTAGAGCGTGCCCGCCGTGGCGAGGACCAGGGCCGCCAGCACCCGTGCGAAGCCGTACGTTCTCCTGCCGCCGTGTTCCGACGTCACGCCACCCCCCGAAGTGATCACTGCTGACTTCCACGCCCCTGGCCGGCCTCCGGTTCCCCGGAACGGATGCCGGCCTGCTCCGCCCGCGTGGCCGGACGTGCCCGGTTTTCACCTTTCGGGGCGGATTGAGTCTCGTCTGATCTGGCTTGTCTCATCAGAGCCGTGATGGTCGTTCCATGGACAGGACGCGTGCCGTTTCCGAAGAGGCCCTGCTCGCAGCGGCGTTCCGGAGTTGCGTGATCTGGCGGCCGCCACGGGGCCTTGCCTCTCCTGGACTCCGATCGATGCCGGCAAGTCCCCCTGCCTCTGACCGAGTTCGAGTCGGTGACCGGCCCGCAGGGCAACTTCCCCTGCGGGCCGGGTGCTTCCGTCAGGAGCGCCAGGCCGGGTCGGTGGCGATGGCTTTCAGCTGCTCCAGGCTGAGCGCCGGGGTGCCGGGCCGGGCCGTGTAGCCGTTCTCGCCGTTCCACTCGGAGAACGACACATGGCGGCCGTCCGGGAAGTACGCCTCGGCCGTCCAGTGCAGGACGGGATCGGTCGCGGTCTTGCCGTTGCCGAAGCGGTTGGTGACCACGAGAGTGCCGTCGGGCAGCTTCGCGCGCACCTCCAGAGGAGTACTGGGGCTGGTCTCGGCGTACTTCTCGTCCTGCTTGCCCTTTTCCGACGCCGGTTCCACGCCGATGAGCACCATGCTGGTACGCCCGTCCAGCGTCACCGTGAGGTTCGCCTGGTCCGAGCCCTTCGGGGTGGATGACGTGGCCCCGGCCGGCAGCAGCGGTACCAGCTTGGCGAGCAGCTCGGCCGCACTCGGGCCGGCCACCGGCGTCGGCGTGGACGGGGCGGGGGCGTTCTTCAAGGGCGGCAGCGCCGCGAAGACCCGCTCCCAGGCCGCAGCCGTGACGAACGCCGTGAGCTGTTCCGAACTCAGCGGCGGGTTCGCCCGGTTCGCGCCGGCCGGCTGCCCGTTGTACTCGATCACCGACACCCGGCGGCCGTCCGGAGCCGCCCAGGTGGCCCGCCACTCCCGGCCTCCGGGAGTGTGCTCGGACCGCAGCTTGTCGATCACCACGGCCGAACCGTCCGGCAGCTTGGTCCGCTCGCAGGAGTCCTGCGGCATGGTGAAACCGTCCATGCAGACGGCGCCCGCCTCGGGCATCAGATCCGTCCGCTCGGCGCGGTAGTCGAAGATGCCCGCCCCGGCGCCGTCGTCGAACGTCAGCGTGCCGCCCACCGTGTACTCGGCCCCGGCCAACTTGCCCTCGCCCGTCCCGCCCGCCGCAAGCACCGACACCTTTCCGGGCGGGAGCAGAGCCGTGACGAGGGAGACCACCTCCTGCTCCGACATCTTCGCCGGCTTCTGCGACACCGTGCCGACCGGGCCGACGGTGCCCACTGGGCCGACGGTGCCGACCGGGCCGCGGCCGACCGCCATGAAACCCCCCGCCCCGGCGAGCACCAGCACCGCGAGGCCGCCCGCCACCGCGGCCCGCCGACGGTGGCGCCGGCGGCGGCCGCGCTGCTCGGCGCCGGCCATGAGGAGATGGCCGAGCAGCTCCGGTGCCAGCTCGGCCGCCCCGCGCAGGGCGCGGGCGAAGCCGTCCGCGAACTCGTCCTCGAAGTCGTGGTCAGTTGACATGACGCAACACCGCCTTCTGGGTGGAGGGGCTGGTTCCAGGGACCCGACGCACGGTCACGTCGAAGTCGTCGCCGAGGACGATGCGCATCCGGGCCAGCGCCCGGCTGCTGCGTGAGCGTACGGCGACGGAGCTCAGGCGCAGCGCGGCCGCCGTCTCCTCGACACTGCGGTCCTCCCAGAACCGCAGCACCAGCACGGCGCGGTCCTTCGCCGGAAGCTCGCCCAGCGCACGCAGCAGGGTCAGCCGCAGCGCCGGGTCCGGATCGTCGACGGCGACGTCGGGGAACTCGGCGGTGACCCGCTCGGAGGCGCTGCGCCGTCTGCGGTGGGAGAGAAAGGTGTTGACCAGGACGGTCTGGGCGTAGCCGCTCGGGTTCTCAAGCCGCGCGATCTTGCGCCACTTGACAAAGATCCGGCCCAGAGCCTCCTGGACGAGGTCCTCCGCGAGGTACACGTCACCGCCGGTCAACAGGAATGCGGTCCGCAGGAGCTGTCGCCCGCGTGAGGCGACGAAGTCCGGGAACTCCGGTGGCCGAGGTCCGGCCTGGGAGCCCGCACTCGATGATTGATCCATACCTTGGTAACGCTTCATCCCCTCGATTGTGTGGCGGAATGATCGTCAGAAAATCGCACGGGCACCATCCTGGCCGCACTCCGGGCTCCATGTCGGCCGGCAAACCCGGGGAAGCCCTACCCACGGGCCAGATCCTTTGAGACAGGACACGATGGTTGTCACCGGAGTTCGGGCGGAAGCCGGCCGGAGCGCCGTTGCGCCCCGTTCCGGCGATCTGCCGGCACGATCTGGTCGTCTCCGCAGCGACGTGAGACATCGCGCGTCAAGCCGCCGAGTCGAGGCCGTGCGGGTCCGTGTAGCGTTTCGACTGTTCGATTCGGGAGGGGGCGGGACTTCGGTGGACGTGGTGCAGGTCATGGAATCGCTGGCCGAGCAGGGGGTCACCGTCGTTTTCAAGGCCGATGCCGAGCGTTGGCGTGAGGGGCGGAAGCCGTGGACGTTCGTCGCCAGTGGCGCTCCACTCCGTGCGGACCTCCTGGTCCGTACCGATGCCGACTCCGTGGAGGCCTGTCTGGCTGCGTGCCTTCCCCGGTTGCGTGAGTTCGGCCTGGTCGTCCCCGAATGACGTCCGCGCCGCGGGGCAGGGACACGCTGTGGTCCAGCTCCCGGCAGGGTCGTGGTGGGACTGGGACGTCATCGCCTGGGATGCCGGCCAGTTGCGGCTCGGCGCGGGCCATGACCTCTCGTATCACCACGGGCTGGAGCTGGTCTTCAGCGATCCGGTGCCGGTCATCTGCCCGGCGGCAACAAGAACGGCCCGAGGCCGTCCAGTAGCAGCCACATGTGCACCAGCTCGGGTTCGGGCTCGTCAGCATCCGTGGAGTGGAACTACGAGCAGACCACACGCAGTGCTCGTCTGCTGCAAGGATCGTCAGCACAGACCACCGAGCGATGCTGTCACTCGCGCCGTCCGGCCTCAACAGACTTCAGCGGCCCCTCCCTGCACGGAATTCAGAAGTTCAGCCGTGTACCGGGTACGACGCCTGGAAGGCCAGCCGCTGGTCGGCACCGTCGCCGATGCGTCCGAGCAGGTCGTCGAGCATCATGAACTCCTCCCAGGCCGACCGGCCGCTCGCCGCCGCAAGCCGCGTCACCACGAGATCCTCCAGCTCCTGGACACGTTTGTTCTTCCAGATCTTGTCGGCCAGGCTCACCAGGAGGTCTTCGACGGCGATGTCCGGTGCGGTCCACGACGCGTGGGTGCCGGCGAAGCGGGCGAGCCGCGGGCTGACGCCGTGGGCCAGCAGGAGTGCGCGTCCGGCTTCCTCGTGTGCCGAGCCGGCCGCGGACAGTTCGGTGAGGTGCACGGTCTTGCCCACGTCGTGCGTGGCCGCCCCGAAGAGTACTGCCTCGCGGTCGAAGTCCAGCGCCGGGTGGTGCCGTTCTGCCCAGTCCACGAGCTGGTGCGCGACGTCGTGCACGGCTCGCAGGTGGGCTGCGAGGCGTGGAGGGGCGTCCAGGCTCTCCAGGAGCTCCGCCACTTGGACCGGTAGCGGGCGGAGAGGTGGGTCGCCGGTGTCGTGGAGGGCCCGCCGAAGGACGTGAGAGGTCGTCACGGCTCCAGAGTACTGAGCGCGAGTCGGGAGGCGTTTTGTGTGGACGGGCACGCGATTCCCCATGAGGCGGCGGGCTCAGGTCACGTCGAACGGTTCGTCACTCCACCTGAACCAAGCGCGCCCGTCACTGATGTGCAGGAGGAACTCCGCGACCGGACCTGAGGGGGCCACCAGCGACAAGGTGCTCGCGATCCGGTCGTAGGAGTCGTCGAAACCCTCGTACTCCTCTGCGTCCATGAGCGCCAGTGACTCGTCGAACCACGGCTTCACCTCTCCGAACGCCGGTGCTGGAACGAACTGCCCGTTCAACCAAGGAAAATCGGCCTCGTCGATCACAATCTCGCCGATCAGTTCCTCCAGCCGCATCAGCCGCCAGACTTCGCCCTCGAAACCCATCCCGCCAGCTCTCCGATCTATCGCCCGGTGTCGTCCGGCAGCCTTTCATGCAGCAAGGACAACGAGGCAGGAGACCGCCGGCGGGCGCTCCACCATGACCGATCCGGTGGCCGACTGATTCGGCACCCGTTGGAGGAAGCGGCCTGCTGCCCGGCGTCGGCGCGGGTGGCGGTGAGGCTGTCGGCGGCGTCCGGTTGGATGGCTGTGTGACTGTTCATGATGCTGCCCGAGTTCTTCCCGATGTTCGAACCTTGCGGGACCTCTGCCGGTCGATGGCGATGCTGGAGACTGTTCTGAACCCAACCGGGGAGCGCTACTACTCCTTCGGTTCGAGCTGGTCCGAGACCGAGGAGATCGCCTCGATGCGCAACGGCTCCGGGGACGAGTTCGACATCGGCGCAGTACAGCACGTGTATGCCGGCCGCCCGCTCAGCCAGCAGGTGGTCTCCGCCTTGAACGCCGAGGTGTCCGTCGCCGAACTCGCCGATGCGGCCTCCCGAATCGGCTATCCGCTTGTGGCCGACCCTGCTACCTGAACACGGGCGCAGACTTCGATGTCCTCAGCGGCTGCGAGAGGATCGGCATGACGGGGAAGGCGAGGAGTCCGGGTGGAGACTGGTCAGACGGTGAGGGTCACGGCGCGCTGCAGTGAATGCGGGGGCACGACGGTGCGCCAGGTGAACCAGTTCATCCACTGCGACGACCTGTGGTGGGATGCCGAGATCTCCTGTAGTACCTGTGGCATGACGGGGTGCGAGTACTCAGGTCCTGGTACGCCTCCCGATGATGTCCGGGACGCTCTGCTCGCGGCGCACGGGCCTGCCCGGCTCCGGGTGGTCGGTCCGCTGCCGAGCCTGGTCCCCGTACTGAAGGTTCTGCGGGAAGTCTCCGGAGCGTCGCTGTCCGACGCCCGGGAGCAGGCCGACGGGTTGAGCCGCATCGGTTTGACCGGGACGCTGACGGAGATGGAGTTCCTGGGGGCACGCCTGCGGAGGCGCGGACTTCCTGCTGACGTCGAGGTCGGCGAAACCGATCGAGGACGGATCATGATTCAAGGCATTACCCCAGGTAGGGCGGCAACAAGCGACTGATCGAGAGGGGAAGGCGGACAGGCGACGAAATTGACCGCCTGACGTGGTTGCTCGATCAGTCCCGCACTGTGACGGCGGCACTCTCGCGAATCGTCCTGCCTTCCGACGGACGGCCGGAGGTCGTCAATGCGTCGGCCGCGATCGCTCCACCGCTGTCAACGGCAGAGCTATCGCGGACGCGAGGTCATCGAACGGCGTCGGCCGAGAGCCCGTACGCGGCGAGCAGTCCGTCGATCCGTGCGTCGGCCGCCGGGTCCAGGTGGCGGGGGAGCCCACCCTCTCGTCGCATCCGCACCGCCGCGCGAATTCATGCTCGTTCCACCGTCGGGCAGCCCCCGGCGGGATCATCGTCGCCACCACTGGACCGTCGACCTGGTCGCCACCCGCCTCGCCGCCGCCTTGCTGCCGTCCGCCGCGGATCGGGGTGTGAGCCGGTGTGCGCGGGTGTGAGGCGGGGGATCGTCAGTGGCCAGTGGCCAGTGGCCAGTGGCCAGTGGCCAGTGGTCAGCGGGCCGGGTCCGTGCCGGTGTCCGAGGCACGGCCCGATCCCGGCGGCCCGGCGAAGGCCTGGGCGATCGGCAGCCAGGCGAGTGCCACCGGGCCCTCGGCGTGCAGCGACAGCTCGTCCAACGCCCGCCGCTGGGTGACCAGTCGGCAGAAGTCGAGCGCGGGGCCGCTCACCCGGTCCACCGCGTCCTCGGGCCCCCAGACCCACGACTCGCCCGCCGGGCCGGTCAGTTCCACCCGGACGGGCTGCTCCGGCACCGGGAGTCCGTGCAGGGTGAAGGCGAACCCGATGGTCCGGACGCCGAGGTGGGCCACCTGCCGGATCCGGCCGGTCGGCACCCGCTCGACGCCGAGGGCGTCGGCCACGTCCTGGCCGTGCGCCCAGGTCTCCATCAGCCGGGCGGTCGCCATCGTGGCGGGCTTCATCGGCGGTCCGAACCAGGGGAGTTGGACCCCCTGTGCGGCCGCCGTGCGGAGCGCGTCCAGCAGCTCGGCCCGCCCGTCCCGCCACCGGCCGAGCAGCACCCCGGGGGCCTCGCCGACGCCCTCCGCCGCGCCCTCCTCGATCGGGTCGGGCCCGGCCAGGAACGTCTTCGCCGCGGCGTCCACGAAGTTCTCCGGCTCCCGGGCGGACAGCAGCGACCAGCGGTCCGTCCAGGCCAGGTGGGAGATCTGGTGGGCGATCGTCCAGCCCGGTGCCGGGGTCGGCGTGGCGAGGCCCGCCAGGTCCAGTCCGGCGACCAGTGCGTCGAGTTCGGCGCTCTCGTCCCGCAGGTCGTCCAGGAGCGGGGTCAGGTCTGCCACGTCGAGCCGCCTTCCGTTTGTCGGTGCCCGCAGCGTAACGGCCCGGTGCGGCGCGCGGAACGCCCGGGGGCACGGTTCGGCCCCGATCACGCCCCAGGGCCCGCCGGTCCGCCGACGGGCCCTCGGGCCTTCCGTGCGCGGTCAGTTGACCTCGCGGGTGCGGTCCGCCCAGTACGGCTCGCGCAGGCGGAACTTCTGCAGCTTGCCGGTGGTGGTCCGGGGCAGCTCGGCCCGGAACTCCACCGTGGTCGGGGCCTTGTAGCCCGCCAGCCGGCCCTTGCAGTGGGCGATCAGACCGGCCTCGTCGACGCTCTGCCCGTCCTTGAGCACCACCAGGGCCTTGATCGTCTCGCCCCACTTCTCGTCCGGCACGCCGATCACCGCGACCTCCGCGACGGCCGGGTGCCCGTACAGGCAGTCCTCCACCTCGATCGAGGAGACGTTCTCGCCACCGGTGATGATGACGTCCTTCTTCCGGTCGGAGATGGTGAGGTAGCCGTCGGTCAGGGTGCCGCCGTCACCGGTGTGGAACCACCCGTCCTTCAGCGCGGCGGCGGTCTCCGCCGGCTGCTCCCAGTAGCCCTCCAGTACGGTGTTGGAGCGGACCAGCACCTCGCCCTGGCCGTCCACCCGGACCTGGGAGCCCAGCGCCGGGGCACCGGCCCGCATCAGGCGCTCGGCCCGCTCGGCCGACGGGAGCCCGTCCCACTCGGCACGGGTGCGGTTGACCGTCACGATCGGGGAGGTCTCGGTCAGCCCGTACAACTGCATGAACTCCCAGCCGAGTTCGGCCTCGACGCGCTCGATCACCGAGGTGGGCGGGGGAGCGCCGGCCACGATCATCCGGACCTTGTCCCGGCCGGGGACGGGGCCGTCCCAGTCGGCGGCGGCGTCCAGCACCATGGAGACCACGGCCGGAGCGCCGGACAGGAAGGTCACCCCGTGCCGCTCGACCCGCCGGAGGATCTCGGCGCCGTCCACCTTGCGCAGCACCACGTGCTGGGCGCCGAGGCCGGTCAGCGCGAAGGGCAGGCCCCAGCCGTTCGCGTGGAACATCGGCAGCGTGTGCAGGTAGACGTCCCGGTCGCTCGCCCCGAAGTGCAGGCCCATCAGGACGGCGTTCAGCCAGAGGTTGCGGTGCGTGAGCCGAACACCCTTGGGACGGGCGGTGGTTCCGCTGGTGTAGTTGATGGTCGCGGTGTCGGACTCGGTGATCTCGTACCGGACGGGCCGGTGGTCGAAGTCGTACAGCTGCGCGTCGCTCTCGGCGCCGAGCACGAACCGGTGCTTGACCGGCACCCCGGCCAGCGCCTCGTCCAGTTCCGGGTCGACCAGCAGTACCGAGGCGCCGGACTGCTCGACGATGTAGGCGACCTCCTCCGCCTTGAGGCGGAAGTTGACGGGGACCAGTACCCGGCCGTGGCCGCTGACCCCGTACAGGGCGGTCATCAGCCGAGCCGAGTTGTGCGAGACGATCGCGACCCGTTCACCCGGCCCGACCCCGAGCCGGTCGAGCCCGGCGGCCTGGGCGCGGGCGAGTTCGGCGAGCCGACGGTAGGTCACCTCGCCCCAGGAGGCGGCCGGCTGTGCCGGTTCGTCGACCAGGCCGACCCGGTCGCCGTAGACCAGCTCGGCCCGGTCGAGGAAGTCCATGACGGTGAGTGGAGTCTGCATGCGGATACTGTGCCCGGTCGGACGTGCGCCGCACCAGCCCCTGGCCGACGGCGCGGAGCCCGGCCGGGGCCGCCGCTGCCGGGCCGCCACCGGGACGGCCCCGGCCGGGCCGCCGCCGCAGGTGCGGCGAGGACGCCGGGTGAGGGCACCCGGGCGAAGCCGCTGGGCTGCGCGGGTGATTCCGCGCCCGGGGGGCTCATGGCCCGGCCGGGTCGTGCCGATCACTCATCCGTCGCGTACCAACCAGGAGGACTTATGCGCATCACCATCGCCAAGATCACTGCTGCCGCTGCCCTCAGCGGCATCGCCCTGCTCTCCGGGGCCGGAGTGGCCTCGGCCCACTGTCACCACCCGCACGGCGCGCTCGCGGTGGGCGGCGACGCCTCCGCCCACAAGGACGGCGGCGCCCTGGCCGTCGGCGGCGACGCGGAGGCCATCTGCGGCGCCGCGCTGGCCGTCGGCGGCGACGCCACGTCCCAGGACGGCGACGCGCTGGCCGTCGGCGGGGACGCCAGCGGCGCCTGACCGGCTGCGCCTGGCACCACGGAGCCGGCCGGGCCCGCCCCACCAGGGCTCGCCCGGCCGGCTCCGGCCGTTCCGCCGCGGTCCGGGCCCCGCCGGCGGGCCCGCCGGGCCGGCCCGCCCCGGGCTTCGGCGCGGCTCAGGACCTCAGGGCTGCAGGACCTCAGGACCTCAGGGCCGCCGGTCCTAGAGACCGGCGGGGAAGCTGTACGACCCGGGTACCTGGACCTGGGCGTTCTCGCCCGCGGTGCCGTAGACCAGCGCGATCTCGTCGTGGGCGCCCAGGGTGATCGCGGCGGGGTCGCCGGCGACCGGCTTGCCGTTCACGTACGCGGTGAGGGTGTGGGCGGAGTCGGCGGCCAGGCCGCCGAGGTGGCCGGCCGAGAGCGAGACCTGCCATTCGGTCATGAACTGGCCGAGGCTGAAGTCGGCGCGCACCGGCGACTCGATGTGGATGATCCCGCTGGTGTCGTGGGTGTGCACCGGGCTGATCTGCTGCCCGGGCTCGTCGATCCCGATCAGGCCCGGGACGGTGACGGCCTTGCCGTCCGCGTAGACGTCCAGGTGGGCGTGGATGTGCTCGGCGGTGCCCTCGGCGGTCAGCATCGGCAGGCCGGCCGCCTGCACGGCTGCCGCGGCGGCGGGCCCGGCCGGGGCGTCCCACGGCGGTGCGGTGGTCCGGCCGTCGGCCGTGGTGCGGGGCTGGGACGGTATCCCGGCCGAGGCGGTCGCGGGGGAGGGGCTCTGCCGGGTGACGACGAGGGCGGTGACGCCGCCGGCCAGCGCGAGAGCGGCGAGCCCGAGGCCGCCGCGGACCAGCAGTCGGTTGCGGCGCTCCTTGCGGAGCTGCTCGGCCCGTTCGGCGGCGAGGCGGTCACGGCGGCTGCCGGGGGTGGTGCTCACGGGTGTCGTCTCCAGGGTCGTTCGGTGCGGGCGTCCCCCCTGGGCGCGGCCGGTGTGCTGCTTTTCCTCGGCACACCTTCGGTACACCTTCATTGGTACACCTTCATTCGAATTTGAACAAAGGAGTATCATCGGCCCATGGACGAACCCCGTTGGCTGGACGAGCACGAGATGGCCGCCTGGCAGGGCTTCGTGGCGGCCAGCAACCTGATCAACCGGCGTCTGGAGCAGCAGCTCAAGGAGGGCTCCGGACTCTCCCACACCCAGTACGAGATCCTGGTCCAGCTCTCCGCCGCCGCCGGCGGCTCGCTGCGGATGACCGACCTGGCCGACCGGCTGGTCACCTCCAAGAGCGGCCTGACCTACCAGGTCACCCAGCTGGAGAAGGCCGGACTGGTGATCCGCCGGTCCTGTCCGAGCGACGTTCGCGGGGTGTTCGCCGAGCTGACCCAGGACGGCTGGCTGGTGCTGCGGGCGGCCGCGCCGGGGCACGTGGCGACCGTCCGCGAGGTGCTGATCGACGTGCTCAGCCGCGAGCAGCTGGCGGTGCTGGCGGAGGGCCTCGGCGAGGTCAGCGCCCGGCTCCGGGCCGCCGAGCGCCGGTCCCCGACGCCGTAGTCCCGTCGGCCCGCCCGCAGCGCCGTAGTCCCGTCGGCCCGCCCCCGGCCGCCGCTCACAGCTCCGGCAGGTCCGCCGCGACCAGCAGGAGCAGCTCCTCGCGGCTGGGCCGCGCGCCCCGGGCCAGCCGCCCGGCCTGTCGCTCGACCATCTGCTCGAAGAGCGTCCGGGCGTCCCGGCCGTTGGCCGGATCGCCTTGCCGGCTCCGGTGCTCGAAGTGCTCGACGAGCCGGCGCCCGATCCCGTCCTGCAGGGCGAACTCGCCTTTCAGGGCCTGGAGCCGGACGATGTCGGCCAGCTCCTCGGGTGAGAACGGCGCGAACTCCAGGGTGCGCGAGAACCGTGACTTCAGCCCCGGGTTCGCCGCCAGGAAGTTCTGCATCTCCTCGGTGTAGCCGGCGGCGATCACCACCACCTCGTCGCGGTGGTCCTCCATCAGCTTGGTGAGCTCGTCGATCGCCTCCTGGCCGAAGTCGTGGTTGGCGCCGAACTTCCGCGAGAGGCTGTACGCCTCGTCGATGAACAGCACTCCGCCGTGCGCCCGTTCGAAGGCGTTCCGGGTCTTCTGCGAGGTCGATCCGAGGTACTCGCCGACCAGGTCGCCCCGGGAGACCTCGACCAGGTGGCCCTTCGGCAGCGCGCCGAGCGCGGTCAGGGTCTGCGCGTACAGCCGGGCCACGGTCGTCTTCCCGGTGCCGGGCGGGCCGGAGAAGACCAGATGGCCGGCGGCGGGCGGCGCGGCGAGACCGGCCTCGCGCCGCCATCCGGCGAGCCTGAGCAGGTCGATCTGGCTGCGGACCTGCTTCTTGGCCGCGGCCAGCCCGATCAGCTCGTCCAGTTCGGCGAGGGCGGCCCGCACGGCGGCGTCCTCGGCGTCCTCGGCGCCGGTGGTGCCGGTGGTGCCGGGGCCCGGCGCGGCGCCGGTCCGGACGTTGCGGAAGGTCACCTTGCCGTTGCGGACGATCGCCTCGCCCCGGCTGCCCGACACCTCGCAGTCGGTGAAACCGCCGTGGCAGTCCCCTTCGATCCGCACGCCCTCGCTCTCGCTGTCCCGGAACGCGCTGTCCGACACGGTCACCCAGCCGTTCTCCTTGGCCAGTACGCCCCGGCCGAGCGAGCCCGTCACGGTCAGCCCCTCGGCGACCACGGTGGCGCCGCCGATCACCAGCAGGCCCGCTTCGCCGGGGCCGGTCACGGTGGACTCCTTGACGGTCAGATGGCTGCTGCCACGGCAGTTGAAGCCGAACAGGGCCGTCCGTTCGATCGTCGCGCGCACCACCTCCACCCGGGCCTGGGCGTCCAGGGCGATCCCCGAGTTCGACATGTCGCGGATCACCGCGTCGGCCAGGTTGACCGTCGACCCGTCGCCGCTCGCGAACACGCCGCTCGCGCAGTTCTCCAGGCGCAGGCCCTCGAACACCGCACTCGTCTCCTCGCGCAGCCACACCGCGCTGGAGGTGTGCCGCCGGATGTCGAGGCCGGTGAAGTGACCGCGCCCCTTGCGGATCACCACCCCCACCTTGCCGTCGGTGATCCGGCAGTTTTGCACCGTGGGGGCGCCGCCCGTCCCGATGCCGATGCCCGTGTCGCCCGTCCGGTCGAAGTCGCAGTCCTCGAACCGTCCGAGGCCCTGCTCGTCGACCGTGACGCCCGACGTCCGGCAGTCCTCGAACCGGCAGCCGCGTACGGCCGGATCGGCGCCCCGGCTGACGTACACGCCGTGGGTCGCGCCCGACACGGTGGTCCGTTCGACGCTGCCCCCGGCCTGGTCGTAGAAGCCGATCGCGATGCCGTGGACGTCGCGGACGCGGCAGCCGAGCAGCTCGGCCTCCGCGTGGTCGGCCACCGAGACGGCGTGGCTGCCGCTGCCGGTGAACTCGCAGTCCTTCAGCCACACCCGGGAGCCGCGCACGCTGACACCGCAGGCGCGGCTGTTGCTCAGGACGCAGCCGGCCAGGGTGGCCTCGGCGCTCTCCGACAGCAGGACGGCGTCGTCCCTGGCGTCCAGGAACCGGCTGGCCTCCAGGGTGCCGCGGGCTCCGGTGAGCGCCGTCCGGCCGATGCTCAACTCGCAGTCATTGAGGGTCAGTTCTGATCCCGGCAGGGCCTGGACGGCGAACTCGCCGTGGCCGGTGACCCTGCAACGGCGCAGCACCGTCCGGCCGGTGGTGCGGACCGCCGCCGTCCGGCGGTTCACGATCTCCAGGTCGACCAGTGTCACGGTCCCCGAGCAGCTGACGCCCACCTCCGCCGCCGAGTCGATCACCACGGTGCCGGGCCCGTCCGCCGCGGACAGCTCCACCTCGCCGTCGACGGTGAGGTCCTCGGTGTACCGGCCGGGCCCGATCAGCACCCGCAGCGGCCTGCCCCGGCCGCCGGCCCGCAGTGCGGACGAGATCGTCCGGTGCCCGGTTGCGGCGGACAGCGAGACCCGCAGCGTCAGCACCTCCTGCTCCGGGTCGGCCGTCCGGGCTCCGAACCGTGACATCGCGTCCGTCAACTGCTCGGGGAACACGTCGAGTCCGTGCCGGTGGCCGGCCTCGGTGGAGAGCAGCGGCGCCACCCCGACCAGGCCGTCCGGGCCGGGCGTCAGACAGTCCCACCGGCGCAGCGGCACGGGCCGCTCCGTGTCCGGCGCCAGGCGCGCCCGCAGCGTCCACGGCGCGGGGCGCCTGCGGCGGCTGGGCCCGTCGGCGGTGACCGCCACGTTGCCGGCCGACCGCCAGGGCAGCGACCGCTCGGCGCGGCCGACGGTCAGGTGCAGCCGCCGGTCGTCCAGCTCCAGGAGGCACAGGGCGGAGAGACCGGTGACGGCCGCTGTGACGGCCGCGTACGCGAGGGCGGCCGAGCAGACGGCCGCCTCCGCGGCCACCGTCCGGTCCGGCCAGCAGGCCGCGGCCAGCCCGCCGAGCAGGAGCGCGAGCACCGGCCGTGCGTGGCCGAGGACGACGGCGGGCCGGGAGAGCATCCGGCCGGGTATCCGGACGGCGTCCTGCGCGGGCGGCAGCGCGGCGGCGCCGTACCAGAGGTCCCCCGCGTACCGGCGGAACAGGCCGTCCAACTGCATGGGTGTCACGGCGAGATGCCGGAGGTCGAAGACGATCCCCTGCCACCGCGGCACCCAGCCGGGCGGACGGCTGCCGTCCGACCCGGCCCCGAGCGGCCGTACGAGCAGGCGTCCCTGGAAGTACCGTGCGCCCCAGACCTCGCTCCAGAACGACTGCCGGGGCGCGGGCAGCAGCGACACCCCCGCGAGGTCCGCCCAGCGCAGCCGCAGCCGTCGGAACGACCCGTGCAACTCCAGGCCCTCGGCCGTCAGCACCAGCCTCGCCGGCCCGAACAGCCGGACCAGCAGCGCCCCGAGCGCCCACGTCCACAGCGCCGTACCGCCGCCGGCCACCAGCCACCCCAGCGGCGTCCGCCACATCGCCGGCTGCCGCAGGCCGACCGCGCACAGCGCGAACGCGAGGCCGGTCGGAACGATCTGCCGTAGCGTCGCGGGCAGGACCGCCCGGTTCCGCTTGATCCGGACCGTGGACAGCTCGGCGCGTTCCGTCCCGGGATCAGCCACCTGTGTCACCAAAACCCCCGTATGCCGCACCGGCACCGGCACGGCCGGTCCAGCCTAGCGAGCGCGGTCGGCGTGCGGGCCGCCTGCCCCCGAGGAGGCCGGCCGCACTTCATGTCGCGGTCGACCGGCGAGATGCGCAACCGACTGGCCGGATGCCGCCGGCCAGGGTTCACGGCGGCGTTCGTCGTCCCTGCCTGCTGCGCCCGACGCCGGCCGGTCGGACGGAGCCCGTTGCCAGGCCGGGTGAGTGATCGTCAGGCCGGCCTCGGAGGAGCCCGGTGGAGCGTCATCGCTCACGGGTCCGGCGAGGCAGTCGTAGGCTCGTGGGTATGACCTTGCGCCTGAGCACCGTGATCCTTCCCGTCCACCGCTGGCACGAGGGCGGCCGCGACCGTTGGCAGCGCGCGGAGGAGCTGGGCTTCCATGCCGCGTACACCTATGACCACCTGTCCTGGCGGACCTTCCGCGACGGCCCCTGGTTCGGCGCGCTGCCCACTCTCACGGCTGCCGCGACGGCCACCGAGCGCATGCGCCTGGGGACCCTCGTCACCTCCCCGAACTTCCGGCACCCGGTCACCCTGGCCAAGGAGCTGATGTCCCTGGACGACATCTCGGGCGGCCGGATCACGCTCGGTATCGGGGCCGGAGGCGACGGGTTCGACGCCACCGCGCTCGGTCAGGAGCCGTGGTCTCCGAAGGAGCGCGCCGACCACTTCGGGGAGTTCCTGCCGCTGCTCGACCGGCTGCTCACCGAGGAGGTGGTCAGCCACCGGGGAGTCCACTACTCCGCCGACGAGGCGCGCAACATCCCCGGCTGCGTCCAGAGCCCCCGGCTGCCCTTCGCCGTGGCCGCCACCGGACCCCGTGGCATGAAGCTCGCCGCCCGGTACGGCCAGGCGTGGGTGACCACCGGCGACCCGAGGCTGTTCGAGACGGGCACCCCGGAGCAGTCGGTGGAGGCCGTCCGCGGCCAGATCGGGAAGCTCGGCGATGCCTGCGCGGGCATCGGCCGGGACGCGGCCGAGCTGGACAGGATCCTTCTCACCGGCTTCACACCGGAGCCGGGGCGCCTCCTGGAATCCCTCGACGCCTTCGTCGACTTCGCGGGGAAGCACCAGGAGCTGGGCGTCACCGAGATCGTCATCCACTGGCCGATCCCCGACTCCGACTTCGCCGCCGACCAGGCCGTCTTCGAGAAGATCGCCACGGAGGCGGTCTCCCAGCTCCGCTGAATCCCCGGCCGGGGGGCGGCCCGACTCAGGCCCCCGGCCGGGGGTCGGCCCGGCTCAGGCGGGGACGGCCTCCTGCACGTCGGCGGCGCCGCCTGCCGGGAGGACGGTGTCCAGCCGCCGCAGGCAGGCGTACCGCTGCGCGACCGACAGCCCGGTGACCGCCGCCCCGAGGACGAGCCAGCCCGCCGGTCCGGCCGTCATCACGGCACCGGTCAGCAGCAGGGGGCCGGCGGACTTCTGGACGGACTGGGACATGCCGGCCACCCCGAGGTAGGACGCCCGGGCGTCCCGGGGTGCGAGCGAGACCGCCAGCTCCCAGGAGCTCACCGAGCGCATCAGCTCGGCCATGGTGACCAGTACGGCCGCGCCGAGCATGGCGGCGGAGGCGGTCCAGGCGCCGCCGCCGGTGCAGGTGGCCAGCACGGTGCAGCAGGCGAGCAGCAGCAGCCCGTAGCGGGCCGCCGCCCCGGCGGCCTGGCGCGGTTCGGTGAACCGCGCCGACACCCGCAGCTGGAAGACGACGACGAGCACGGTGTTGACCACCAGGAAGGCCGGTACGAAGGCGTGCGGCGCGGTCGTGCGGTGCACCAGCCAGAGCGGCAGCCCGACGTTCAGGATCGAGTCGTCCAGGTTCATCGGGATGTCCATCAGGACGAACCGCAGGTAGCCGGGGTCCCGCCACGGGCTCCGCGCGGCCGCCGGTCCGGCCGTGGTCCCGCCGCCGGGCGGGGCCGTCATGCGCCCGCCGCCGTGCGGCTCCCGGGTGCGCCGGACCAGGGCGGCGGCCAGCAGGAAGGACAGTGCGTCGCCCAGGATCAGCAGGTCGTAGGCGGTACGGGTGCCCACGGCCAGCCCGGCGGCGGCGATCCCCGCACCGAGCGCGTAGCCGGCGTTCGACACGCTGCGGTACAGCGCCTGGTAGGTGGAGCGCCGCTCGCCCGCCACCCGGGTGGCGAAGAGCATCTCCAGGGTCTTGGCCGCGCGGTCGCCCATCGAGGTGAGCGCGACGACGGGCAGCAGCAGGGCGACGTCGCGGCAGACCAGCAGCAGGCAGACGGTGCCCAGGCGCAGCAGGTGGCAGCCGATCAGCAGCGGGCGGACCGGGTAGCGGTCGGCCAGCCGGCCCGCCAGCGGGGAGCCGGCGATGCCCGCCACGCCGCCGGCGCCGAGCAGGAGGCCCAGGGTCCGGGCGTCCAGGCCGACCACGAAGGTGAAGTACAGGACCGAGGACGCGGCCCACACGCCCGAGCCGGTCCGGTCCAGCAGCTGGGCGAGCAGCATGATCCGCGCGTCCCGGCCGCCCGGCGGCCGGCGCAGCTGCGTCAGCAGGCCGGCCTCGCTCTGCCGGCTCTTCCCGCTCCCTGTGCCCCGCCGCATCACGAGCCCCCGCTCCGCTCCGAATGTATCTTGACGTCAAGATATCCGGGGGCAGCTTGCCCGACCACTAATCTCGACGTCAAGATATTTACGGTCGAGGGGTCTCCGGCGCCCCAGCCGCGACCTGCGACGACGGCACCGCGAGGTCGGCCCGCCGGCCCGCCGGCCCACCAGCTCGACAGGTCACCGGCCCACCGCCGCAGCCGACCGCGGCCCGCCGCTCAGCCGCGGCCCGCCGCTCAGCCGCAGCGCGCCGCTCAGCCGCGGCCCGCCGGTGCGCAGAGCAGGGCGGTCCGCAGGTCGACCCGGTCCTGTAGCAGCGACAGGCTGCGGCCGGTGAGCTCCTCGATCCGGCGGATCCGGTAGTGCACGGTGTTCACGTGGATGTGCAGGGCCTCCGCCGTGCGGGCCCAGGAGCCGTCGTGGTCGAGGAAGGCGCCGAGGGTGCCGAGCAGCGAGACGCCGTTCTCCCGGTCGTGGTCGGCCAGCGGGGCCAGCAGCCTGGCGTGGAACGCACCGGTGACCTCGGCCGGGAGGCCCCTGAGCAGGGCGGCCAGTGAGTCGAGCTCGCCGCTGCTGCCGACCGCCCCGGCGCCTTCGGCGCCCGCCTCCAGCGCGTACCCGGCCTGGATCAGCGCCCCGCACAGCGGCCCGGCCGCCGGCTCGGTGGCCGGGCCCACCCCGGCGCGCAGGCGGCGGCTGCCGGTCAGCCCGGCCTGGACGGCCGGCCAGGCCGCCCGCAGCCCGGCCGCCTCCGCCGCCGCCGGCCCGGTGACC